>CAJBCV010000213.1 GCA_903951635.1 uncultured Planctomycetaceae bacterium | reverse complement strand
GGCTTCGGCTGCACCGGCGCCCACTTCCACCGCAACTGGGCCAATGACGACTTCCGTCGCCTGATGCTCAACGCGCTGGTGTGGACGACGGGCTTGGACGTCCCCGCCGAGGGGATCAAGAGTGGCGTCACCCCCGATGACATGGCGGCGAACCTCGACGCCAAGGGGAAGTGAGCCGAGCTGTCGCGAACGAGAGCGACAACGGAAGTCGACGCGGGGCGGGGGCCTCTCCCCCGCCCCGCTTTTTTCAAACGACACAGCCCAGACCGATTCAATAGCCCCTTTCAGGAGACCGTTTCGTGCCCAAGCTTTCCGTCGATGGCGTCGGTGATTTCGAAGTTCCCGCCGGCAAGCGGCTGGTCAACGCGCTCGTCGACGAGTGCGGGATCGATCAGCTCCATGCCTGCGGCGGCAACGCCCGCTGCACCACCTGTCGGGTGGAGTTTGTCGCCGGCGAGCCGGCCGCGATGACGAAGGCGGAAAAGAATGTTCTCGACGCGAAGGGGATCACGACGCCCGGCGTGCGGCTCTCCTGCCAGATGGTCTGCAATCACGACATGAGCCTGAAGGCGCCGCACCGCCTCGCCGGCTCCGGCCGCGTCGACGCCGGCAAGCGTCCCGCCGACACCCTCGAGCCGCAGCCGGTGGAGTGGGTGTGAGCGACTCGCTCGCCTGATTTTAGAAACCTCCATGCGACCCCGAAGCCACGTTTGAGACGGAACCCTGGGTGGCGAGGCTGTGGGTGGTCCGTCGGCGGGGCCGGCAAACGTTTCGTCGTTCTTACGGTGCCTCGTCACTCCTCAAGCGTTCGCCGATCCCCGCCTCGCCGGCGCGCGAACCTCAAAACGAGGGTCGCAGCGATCGCGGCCACGGCTGCTATGTTCACCATGAGCCAGAGGTTCGGACGCCCAGGCCGCTTCGCATCGAGAGTCGGCCTCGCCAACTCGACCACCCCATCCAACTCCTCGCCGTTGTCTCCCACGGTATAGACGACGTCCCGTACCGTGTCGGACACGACGGTCCCGGGCGGAAAGCTCAGCTCGAAGAGCGAGTCAGGGACGTCGTCGTTGACGGCCAGGCGCACCGCAACCGTATCGTGGCGTTCCTCAACCGACATCTCTTGAGCGGCCGCGTCCGAAGCCTGCGAGTATTTTACGCTGACCATGACGAACGGAAGCCAGATGCCTGGTGCAACTTCCCGGAGGTCGGAATGCAAGCTCCTTGACTTGATGTCCGCCGTCACCGCTCCCGAATCCTCGTCGCGGCGACTTGTTTCCGAGAATCGAGTCGCGAACCCTGCGGTGGGATCGATCCACTTCCTGAAGCCGAAGGTCGGTTCCGCGATCACATGGCATGGCACGCCATCCACCGACTCACACCTGGCCTCCACCGCCCAGTTGACCTCGGGCGCTTCGTACACGTCAGGGGGCCAACCCGCCCACACCCGAACCTCACGCGGCATCGCACGGACGTCGTCGATGATGGGGATGCCGAGTGCCAGGGGATAGGTGTGGGCGTCCGCGGAACCATCCTTCGACGCGAGAATCCCCCCTTGGCGCACGAAGTCATGGAAATATCTCTGGATGTGGCCGTCGTACACACGGCAGAATTCGCCCGGTCCCGGGCGCGCGGCGATGTCGGCAGCGAGGTCGCCGTGATGCGGATAATCGAGCGTCCGACTGAATGCAAACCGCCGGTCACCTTTGTGGGCTTCGTGATTAAAGACAAAAGGAATGGTGGATGCGAAAGACCCATGCGCGGGTGTTAAACGGCACAGGTCGGTGTATTCCGCGTCGATGGCATGGATCTTCTTCAACGAGCGGACGATCCCTTCGCGCAGCTCGGCCCACGTCAGCGTTGCAGGTGTGGTGGAAGAAACCGGCCGGGTGATGTCCGGAATGGCGTCGGCGCGTAGCGATGCGCCGTGACAACACGCCAAGGCCAAGATGGCCACGACCAGCGCTTCGCGTCGGAAGCAAGAAGTCCGCCGCCTCGTGCTCGCATCCCCTGCCCCGAAGTGTCCTGCAAGATCTTTCATCACAAAACTCCCGAGGCCTTCGGAATTCCTGACTCGGCTCTGCCCGCGCCTCACTTCGCTCCGAAGAGCTTGAGCACGATCCCGGCCACGTCGCGGGCGTGGAGGGGCTCGGAGCCGATGACGTCGGGGCGGGAGCAGATGAGGATCGTTTCGTGGGGATCATCGGCGTCGATCGCACCGTGCGAGCCCTTGACGAGGTTCGTGTCGAGCGGGATGCCGAACGGCATCCCCGGCGGCGGCGGGGCGGTGCGGTCGATGAACATCTCGAGCGGGTCGTAGCCCGGCTTCTTGTGGATGTCGATCGTGCGGGCGAAGGTCGGGGCCTTGGCGACGTCGCTC
>CAJBCV010000212.1 GCA_903951635.1 uncultured Planctomycetaceae bacterium | reverse complement strand
TCACAGGAGGGCCGTGACATGGGCCGCTGCCGCCGAGGCGAGCCCGGCCGGGGCGTAGCCCCCCTCGAGCGTCGACACGATCCGTCCTCCGGCATGCCGGTCGGCGATCTCGCGGACGATCCCGGTGAGCTCGGCGAAGTCGGCGTCGGTGAGGGTGAATCGGCCGAGGGGATCGCCGTCGCGGGAATCGAAACCGGCCGACACGAGGATGAGCTGCGGTCGGAAGCGGTCGGCCGCCGGCACGAGCCGTTCGCGGAACGCGCCGACGATCTCCTTGCGACCCGCCCCGGCCGGGAAGGGACAGTTGATCGTAAAGCCCTCCCCTGCGCCACGGCCGGTCTCGTCGGCGTGGCCTGAGCCGGGGTAGAGGGGGGACTGATGTGTGTCGAAGAACAGGACGCTTGGATCCTCGTAAAACGTCTCCTGCGTGCCGTTGCCGTGGTGGACATCCCAGTCGACGATGAGCACGCGCTGGAGGCCGTGGATCTTTTGAGCGTGGCGGGCGGCGAGCGCCACGTTGTTGAACAGGCAGAATCCCATCCCTTTCGCTGGCGTGGCATGGTGGCCGGGGGGACGGACCACCGCGAAGGCGTTGGCCACGCGGCCGGTGCAGACGGCATCGACCGCGCCCAAGAGCCCTCCGGCGGCGCGGCGCGCTGCGTCGAGCGACGCCACTCCCTTGATCGCCGTGTCACCGGTGGAGAGGACGACGAGACCATCGGCGACATCCTCGGCCACGATCCTCAAGTAATCCGCCGTGTGGACGCGGAGGAGCTCGGCGTCGGTGATCGGGCGCGACTCGAGCGCGACGCAGCGCCCGAGGAGGCCGTCAGCCTGGAGCCGCTCGAGGATCGCCGTCATCCGCCGAGGGCACTCCGGATGCCCGGGGCCGGTGTCGTGGAGGAGTGCCGCGGGATCGGAGACGAGACCGGTCATGGGCGTCGATCCGGGAGAAAGGGGGCAAGCGGGCTTGGCCGATCGTCGATGTCAGCGACCCCTCGGCGGGAGCGGGGACGGCAGGACGAGGGGTTTGGGGGAGCTGGGAAGAGAAAAAAAGGGCGAAATTTGCTGGAAAACAGCCCTGTGGCGAGATGGTCTTGGGTTCCGGCGGCGCCGCGATACACTGCAAGGCCCGGAAGAATACAGATCCAACGGAGATTGCGACCGTGGCAGTGGCGATTCGGATGAAGCGGATGGGTCGAAAGAACCGCGCCTATTATCGGATTTGCGCGACCGACAGGCGCAGCCCGCGCGACGGCCGCGTGATCGAGGAACTCGGCACCTACGACACGTCCGTGCCCGACACGGATGCCCGGGTCACGCTCGACAACGCCCGGCTCGAATACTGGCTGTCAGTCGGCGCCAAGCCGAGCGACGCCGTTCGGGTGCTGATCAAGAAGTACGGCGCCAAGGGAACCCGCGTCAAGGAGATGGAATTGGCCCGTGCCAAGCTCAAGCTCCCGCGAATCGTCCCCGATGCCGGAGCCCCGGTGTTCGTTCCCGAAGTGAAGGCCCCGGCTGCCGCCGAGGCTCCCGCCGTTGAGGCTCCTGCTGCCGAACCGGCTGCCGAGGCCCCCGCCGCAGAAGGCTGATCCCACCGCGGGCGAGCCGCGGATGGTCCGTTCGCAACGAGCGTCTCCCTGTAGGGCCTCCATTTCCGGGGCAGCGGGGGCCGATGAAAAGCGTGACGTTTCCGTCCGTCGTTAACCCTTTCCGGGTGCCCTCCCGGTGGTGCCGTCACGCGGGCACGAGTCCTTTGTCATGCGCATCGACATCCTCACCCTCTTTCCCGAGATGTTCACCGGCTTCCTCGACGGAAGTCTGCTCGGGGCGGCCCGCGCCTCCGGCCTCCTCGACATCCGGGTGACGAACATCCGTGACTTCGCCGAGGGGATTCACCGGCAGGTCGATGACCGTCCCTTCGGTGGCGGCCCGGGGATGCTCCTCATGCCCGGGCCGGTGGTCGCCTGTGCGGAGCATGTCGTCGCCTGCGGCCTCCCGGCGGCCCCTGCCGAACAGGCTCCCGCTGGGCCCGCAGCGCCCGTGATCCTCCTCACGCCTGGAGGGCGTCGGCTGACCCAGGAAGTCGTCGAAGAGCTTTCCCGTCGAGAGCGGCTGATCCTCGTCTGTGGCCGCTACGAGGGCTTCGATGCCCGCGTCCGCACGGCGCTGGGGGCCGAGGAACTCTCCATCGGAGATTTTGTCCTCTCCGGAGGGGAAGTCGCGGCGATGGTCGTCGTCGACGCCGTCTGTCGCCTCGTTCCCGGCGTGCTCGGCGACGAAGAGAGCGCCCGCCAGGACTCCTTCTCCAACCCCGGCCGGCTCGTCGAGGGGCCCCAGTACACCCGCCCGCGGGAGTTTCGCGGCATGGCCGTGCCCGACGTGTTACTGTCGGGGGACCACGGCAAGATCGCGAAGTGGCGCCACGAGCAGGCGATCGTCGCCACCCGCCGCCGTGATGCCGGCCCATCGGATCGCTCCGGTGAGCCATCCACGAACCAATCCCCAGTCCCGACCAAGAAGGCTCCGGAGCTGACAGCCCGGGCCGTCGAAACCACACCAAGGAGCGTGCCGTGAGCCAGAAGACCCTCTCCCTCGTCGAGGCCTCGAGCCTCAAGTCGGAAGTCCCGAAGTTCGCCATCGGCGACACTGTCGACGTTCACACCCGCATTCTCGAAGGCGAGAAGGAGCGGGTTCAGATCTTCAACGGCGTCGTCATCGCCCGCAGTGGCACCGGCAGCCGGGAGATGTTCACCGTCCGACGGATCGTCGGCGGCGAGGGGGTGGAACGGAAGTTTCCCCTTCATTCCCCGAAGATCGCCAAGGTCGAGGTGAAGCGGTCGGGCGTCTCGCGCCGGGCCAAGCTCTACTACCTCCGCGACCGCGTTGGCAAGGCCGTGCGTCTCCGCGAGAAGCGTGACGAGGTCGCTCTGGCGGCCGGTGCTGCGAAGAAGGCCGCTGCGAAGAAGGCCGCCAAGGCCTGATCGGGGCTTCCCCCCTCTGCACACCTGGATCCCGTGGACACCGTCCCGCATCGATGGGTGTGGAGGGGGCCGATGGACCGGCGCGACCCCGAACTTCGCCAAAACGGACCCGACGACCGCGACGCGCTCGGTCGGAAGGGGGAGGATCTCGCCGCGAAGCACCTTCAGCGACTCGGCTACCGGATCGTCGGCCGCCGCGAGCGGGTGCTCCGGGGGGACATCGACATCGTCGCCCTCGACGGGCGGACGGTCGTGTTCGTCGAGGTCCGCAGCCGCTCCGACACCCGCCACGGCCACCCGTCCGAGACGGTCGGGCCGGTGAAGCAGCGGCGGATTGCGGAACTCGCCAACGCCTACATCCGCCGTCACCGTCTTCAGGATTGCCAGGTGCGGATCGACGTCGTCACGGTGATCTTCGGAGCCGAAGGCGAGGCCCCGACCGTCGAGCACTTCGAGAACGCCTTCGAGAGCCCCTGACTCGTTGACGCCTCGCGAACGGGCGATCTGCCCGGGAGTGGCTTGCCGCCCGGGAGGGACGTACAACAGCGTTCGCGGCATTCCCCGCCCGACGGATGGGATGCCCGCGGGCCCTCGAACGAGGAGCCCCGACGGCAGTCGGGGGCGGAGATGAGCGTGGACGATTTTGTCGAGCCACTGGGGATGCGGGTGCTGATCCGTAAGGACGAGAGCCGCCACAAGACGCGCGGGGGGATCGTTCTCCCCGACCAGGCGGAGATCCCCACGATCACCGGGCGCGTCGTCGAAGTGAGCCTCCAGGTGGAGCGCGACGCCGACTTCCCGATCGAGAAGTACGACAAGGTTCTCTTCCACCCCAAGAACTCGATCCCGGTCGACTTCGAGCAGGACAACCTCCTCTACGTCGTGCCGATCGAGGATGTCGTCGCCGTGTTCCGCCGCCACGATGCCCGCCGCCCGAGCCGGCGCGGGCCGAACGAGAAGGGGGACGACGCCCCCGATGCCGGCGGCGACTGAGCGGCCGAGGGAGGACCTCTCGGCTCACGCCGGATCCTGGCCCGAGGCGAGATCGCGGATCGAGGCGGGCTCGTCGAAGACCTGGAACAGCCCGCGGGGGAGCCGGCGGGCGAGGCGATCGAGGCGGCGGTCGAGTTTCCAGGCGGGCCCATGGCCATCGACCCGGCGAATCACGACGCCGGCCACCTGGGACGGCTGGCGTCGGGCCACCGCCGTGTAGACGTCGGGGTCGCGTTCCCCCGAGTCGCCGATGAGGAGGAAACGACGGCGGGGGAAGTCGGCCATGATCTGCTCGATCACGCGCCGCTTCGATTTCTTCCGCGAGGGAAACCTCCCCAGTGGCGTCGAGTCTTTGAGACGGAAGAGCTTGAGGTGCATCGAGCCCGACGGGAGGCCGCACTCGGTGAAGAAGCCATCGAGGCAGGAAGCGAGCTGCCAGGGGCTTGCGGAAACATAGTGAAACGCCACCCCATCGTTTTCCCAGCCGCGGTAGATCTCCGGCATGCCGGGGACGGCGCGGAACTCACGAAGGAGCGTGTTGGCCAGCAGCTCGCGGCGATTGCCGACGGCGGTCACCTTCACGGTGTCGTCGATGTCGGAGATCACCGACAGCCCCTCGTCGTCGACCAGATGCACCCGCCCTGCCCCGCGTGACACCGTCTCGCCGCCGTCGTCGCCGGCCGGCTCGGTGGCCCAGGCGTCGTAGCCCACGGTCCGTGGCGCGGTGAGGGGGCCCGGTGGATCGTCGAGGTCGATCTCGAGGTGGAAGTGGCCTACCCGGTCGGTCGGGCCGGCCTCGACGACCCTCCCGCCGATCGACACCGCGACGGCCGCCCCGGGGATGCGGCGGAAGAGGAAGGCATCGGAACGGCGCCGGAAGACCTCCTGGCGCAACTGCTCCTCGTCGAGGTCGAACAGCCGGCGGAAGACCGCCATCGCCAGAACGCGGCGCCTGCTCGTCGCCGGCAGCGGCTGAACGACCATGCCCGCCACCGTGGCCCGCCAGCGGGTGCCCCCGGCGATCCGACGGGCGTAGGTGGGGAAGAGGACGATCATGGGGGGGCCGTCGAGGAATGGAGCCGGACGGGCTGGAGGAGGTGGAGGCGGGCTGGTGGCCGGGTCGTCCGGGGCGGAGCCGGGGGGGAAACGGGCGGGGAAATCGCCCTATCTGCCGGAGACGCAGGACCGCTTGCATGCGGTCGGGACGTCATTCTACAACGGTGGGCCCGGGAAGTTCCTCCCGGTCAGATCAGCCTGGAGAAGAGCATGGGTGTCAAGAAGACGGGCAAGGGTCGGCGCAAACTCGGTCAAAAGAAGCGCCGCATGCGGGCCCGTATCCGCCACCGCAAGGGTTGACGACGGGTTTCCGTCGTCGGTGTCGTTGCTGATCTGCCGTATCTGGGGTGCCGATTCCGGGCCGCCGGCCGGGATCGCGGTTCACCCGCTGCTCACCAGCCGGGCCTGTCGCCTCGAGGCCATGGCGACCCTGAGGCCGTCACCTCGCGGCCGCTGATGCAGCGGCGTCGATCGCTCGCGTCCCGCCACGCACGCGCCGCATGATCCGCAGGGTTGCCGGTCCTGCCCGGCCCGGGGCCCAAACTCTGCCGCGCGATTTCCTTGCCGCGCCCACCCTGTGGGGTAGGGTTGCCAGGTTCCGCGGTGCAAGGCATCGCGGAGCGGCCGCCGCGCGACGACGCGTCGCGGCAACTCGTGAGGAGGCCTGTCGATGCGCGTGCAGGAATGGATCCCCCGGCTGCTGGGGTTGAGTGCGGTGGCGATCGCTCTCTCGTCGACGGGCTGCAAGACCCTCAACGAGCGATACATCGCGCTCGAGGTGTGGAAGTACGAGAAGTGCTTCGGCCACCTTCCCCCCGGATTCGTTCCCCCCGGGGCGATGGCGCAGGCCGCCGCCCCTGCGGCACCCCGTGTCTGCGGTCAGGGGGGCAACTGCGCCCAGGCCGCTCCGTGTGCCGGTGGCGAGGTGGTTTCGATGGGGGGGGAGAACTGCAATTCCTGCCAGGGTGGTGTGCAGGGGGGGATGATCGAGGGAGGCCTTCCCGCTGGCACGACGATCGTTCCCGGGAGTTCGACGATCCATCAGGGGGGCACGACCCTGCCGGGCGGCGCCGGAGCACCGATGCTGCCGTCGGGGCCCGGGGGAGCGCCCGGCCCGGTGCCAAGCGCCGGCATCCCCACGCCGGTGTCGGCGGTGAGCACGAGCCGGCCGGTGGTGATCTCCGACGAGGTCGTCCTGCCGTAACGGCTCAGCCCGCGGGG
>CAJBCV010000211.1 GCA_903951635.1 uncultured Planctomycetaceae bacterium | reverse complement strand
GCCAGTCGGTCGAAGGGGGACCGGCCCGGCCGGTGGAGTGGTCACCTGTCGCCAGTGGAGCGGGATCCCGGAGCGCTTGTCGGTCGGGGCGTGGGGCTCTGCCGCCGTGGCGGGCCCGCTTTGAACTTGTCTGCGAATCTAGCAGGAGGGCCGCGGGAAACGCCCAAAAAAGCCTCGGTTCGGCGCGGGCGCCCGGCGTGGGCGATCGCCGCGCCCAGGTGCGGCCAGCGGCGGTAAAGTCTGCCTGAAATGCTTGTGTTCCCTGGTCGTTAAACTAGGATTTTCAGGGCTGTTTGATTTTTCAGGGCCGCTGTGAAGTGCGGCTCCCCTGCCCCGCTTCAAGCCAGATTCGGTCCCTCCTCGAGGTCGCCACGAATGGTTTCCCTGCCTGCTCTCCGCCTGGCATCGGTGTCGGCTGCCTTCGTTGTGGCATTGATCGGGACGCTTGCCGGCCCGGAGGCCCGGGCGGGCTGGCACCACCACTACCGTCAGGGCTGTTCGGCGTGTGGCGGCAGTGGGGGATCGGGAGGCGGGAGCCATGGCCAGCCACGCTGCTGGCGCTGTCGCCATCAGGCCTCGCACGGGAGCTCGGGGGGATCCTCCGGCGGTGCTTCAGGTGGCTGTTCGGGGGGATCCTCCGGCGGCGACGCGGCGAAGGCTGCCGACGTGTCGAAGCTCAACGCGAACGACGCCAAGAAGACGGCCGCCGCGGGCGTGCCGGCCGACGGCGTCATGATCGTCGTCGAAGTGCCAGAGGATGCCATGCTTCTGGTCAACGGGCGGGAGACGAATCTCTCCGGCTCGGTCCGCAATTTCGTCTCGGCAGGGCTCTCCGACGACGAGCAGTACGACTACACGATCAGCATGCGGGTGACGCGCGGCGGAAAGGTCGAGGAGCAGACGCGGACGGTGAGCGTCAGCGGCGGCCAGCGGCACGTCGTGGCGTTTGCCGCTCCGGCAGCCCCCGCGACACCGCTCCCCGAGACCGTGGCGGTGACGACGAGCCTCACCCTCCGCGTCCCGGAGGGGGCGAAGGTGTGGATCGAGGGGCAGCCAACGGTGAAGGAGGGGGCCGTCCGCGAGTTCCAAACCTCGGCCCTCCAGGCCGGTGAGACGTGGGAAGGCTACGAGGTGAAGGTGGCTCTCGTGGTCGAGGGGCGCCCCATCGAGATGACCAAACGGATCGATCTGATCGGCGGGAAGGCGATCGATCTGACGGTCGACCCGGCCGCGGCGCTCGCCGGCGATGCCGACGCTGTCGAGCCCTCCGCGGCCGTCGCCGCCGACCCCCTCGGTCGCACGCTGTCGCTCCGCTGAGCGAATGGCTGTGATTGGAGCCGGCCGGGCTCGAGCTACGCTCCCGCATCTTCCGTGACGAGGGATCCCGCCTGACCGGGCGACGAGTCTCTCTTTCCCCGTCTGCGGTCTTGCCGTTAGGCTTGCCACGGCGCCGCAGCCGGCACGTCGTCGGGCGGCATTCGCGAGGCGTCCGCCAACGTCATCAGGAAGGGAGTCGATCGATGGGCAAGGGCAACAACAGCCAGAAGAACGACAAGAAGAACAAGAAGCCGAAGCAGGACAAGACCAAGGCCGCGCCGAAGAAGTGATCGCGGCGGGTTCTCGGCCGGCCTCCGGCCGGCGGTCGATGGGGTGGAGACGAGCCACGGATGGCCAATCCCACCGACAGCCAACGTTACGGCCGGCGTCCCACGGGTGGGGCGCCGGCCGTCGCCGTCGAGGGGTGGGGCGCCGGCCGTCGCCGTTACGCGGGAAGAGTTTGCCTCTCACCCCGGCATGGTGAACGTGATCCACTCGGAGGTGGCGCTCCCCTGGCTGTCCTCGGCGCGGACCGCGACGCGGATCGTCGATCCTGGGGTGAGTCCGGCGATCCGGGCGGCCGTCGTCGGTGCCTTCACCCCGGCCGCCTTCCGGGCCGCTCGCCCCGTCCAGAGGAACACCGTGTAGCTCTTCGCCCCTCCCACGCCTTGCCACGACAGGTCGATCGTCGTCGCCGACGCAACCTTGATTGTGATCCCCGTCGGCGTCGTGACGCCTGCCGCAAGCGTCCCCTGAACCGTCGCGGCAGCGCTGCCGACGCTGTTCCAGGCCTCGAGTCGCCAGGTGTGTGACGAACGCGGGGCGAGCCCCGTGAGCGTCGCCGACGTCGTCGCGGCGTCGTAGCTCGCGATCGGGGTCAAGGCTCCGCCGGTCGTCTCGTAGAGCCGATAGCCACTCGCCCCCGAGACGCCTCCCCAGGTCAGCGTCGCCGTCGATGAGGTGACGGCCACCGAGAGGCTCGTCGGTGCCGCCGGCGCCGTCGGAGCGGCGGCGCTTCCCCAGGCGACGAGATCGCGCACGAGCGCTTCGGCGACCGGCGTCCCACGTCCGGTGACGAGATCGTAGCCGGGGCCGGCCGTGAGCCGGGGCTTGCCGTTGCTCGTGCCGGAGACGACGTCGCGGAAATCTGCCGCCGGCAGACTGTAGAGCGCCGGGAGGAGTTCCTTGCGACCGTCGAGGGGGCCGGCGCCGCGGAGGGCGCGCCCCTGGGCGACGATCGCCGCGATCCCGGCCCACTGTGGCGCGGCGATACTCGTGCCTCCGTAGGCCACCCACGGTGTCCTCGTGCCATTGGCCTTCGAGTCGCAGACGGCCAAGCCAGTGGCCGGATCGGAGACGAGGGCGACGTCGGGGGTGGCCCGCTTCTTGGTGGTCTGCGTGACGACCCCGGCCTGATAGAGGGGACGGGCCTCGTAGGCACTCACCCCGCCGCCGCTGCGACCCCAGGCCGACTCGATAGCCACCCCTCCCTGGCCGAGCTTGAGTGAGGTGCCCCCGATGGCGACGACGTTGGGGCTCATGGCGGGATAGATGCCCGGAGCGCCCCAGTCGCCACTGGCGGCGAAGAAGCTCACCGGCGGATGCCCTGCGGGGGTTGTGAAGGTGACGTCGTGGGCGGTCTCCCCGGCGTACTCGGCCTGGCCCCAGCTCATCGAGACCGCGACGACGCCGGGCGCCGAGCGGGCGTATTTCACTGCGGCGAGCATGTCGGCAGTGGCGTTGCTCTTGGCTTCGACCAAGAGGATCGAGGCGCCGGGGGCGATCGCGTGCGCCCACTGCACATCGAGGCAGGCCTCGGTCGACCAGGAGGGAAGATAGGCCGGGAGCACCGTCCCGCCGTTGTGATTGACCTTCCGGAAGGACGGCGGCGCGGGGAGCCCGAACGTCGCGTTGAAGGTGGCGAGGTCGGCCTCGATGTTCGGGCTGTCGTAGGCGGTGACGATGGCGATCGTCGTTCCCCGGCCGTCGGCCGGCGTGCCGCCGAAGGAGATTTGATCGAGCCCATAGGCACGACGAATCTGCGCCGGGGTGAACCCCGTCGGGCCGGGTGAGGCCATCGGGAGCGTCTCACCACGCAGCGCCGTCGACGTGGCGGTCCCCAGCCAGGCAGGCTCGAAGGCCGCGCCCGGGAGGACGCCAGACGAAACGGAGAGCGCCTGTCGGGATTCGAGCGCTTCCGGGGCGTGGAGGCGCGCTGGTTGCCCTCGGGCGCGATCCCGTGCCGACGCCGGCCACCAACCCATAGCGCACTCCCTCCGCGGCGGCCCTCCCAGCGGGCAGGCGACCGCTGCAATGCTCGTCGGCCAAGGCCCTCGTGGCGTTCGAACCATCGGGCTATCGGAGAAACCTTCGGCATCGGGTGAGCCCCGGCCGGTGCCCGATCGGCCCGGGCGTCAGCCCTCCGCGCTTCGGTAGGGTCGCAGGGCGTCAGGGTCGACGCCAACCACCCCGTCGATGGGGCCGGGGGGCCCGGGCGGAGCCGCGTGGAGCGCGGGATGTCGCGGGGATAGGATTTCTCGAGACTGGCATCTCCATGGTTGTGGGGGGGGCTGTGGCACGAGATTCTGAAAAGCCCCAGGATGACTGCGGAGCGGCCGACGAACCGGCCACCACCGCAGCGGCCCGGATACTCGCAGCCAGGCTGGGGGCGGTTCACGATCTCCGCCGTGGGATTGCCGATGGGGATGATTCCGACGAGGCGGTCCACGCCCTCCGCGTGGCGACAAGACGCGCCGGGGCGGCGTTCGACGGCTTCGAGCCACTCCTTCCCGCGCGGCGGGCGGCCTGGTTCGAGGCTCGCCTGAAGCGACTGCGTCGCGCGGCCGGCAAAGTTCGCGATCTCGACGCCATTCTCGAAGGCCTCCGCTCGGAGGATCAGGAGGGGGCGCGGCCGAATCGCAGCGCCGATGTGGCACGCGCCATCGAGATCGTGGCGGGGAAGCGTGCCAAGGCCCGCAGGGCTCTCGGACAGGCGGTCGATCGCTTTCCAGGCTCGAGGACATGGCAGGCCCATGCCAACAAGCTCATCCATGCGATCGAAAGGCTGGAGAGCGCCCCGCCCTTCGACCGCCTCGCCGCTGAGAGGCTCGGCGGAATCGTTGGCCGATTTTTCACGGCCGTGGCCGATGGGGCAGGCGACACCGATGCCCTCCACGCGATCCGGATCAGAGCCAAGCAAGCCCGCTATGCCATCGAGATCTTCGCTCCCACGCCGTCGCCGCCGCGGCAGCGCGCTCTGGCGACGCTCGAGCATCTCCAGGATCTGGCAGGCCGCTGCATCGATCAGGCCACCGCAGCCGCCCGATTCGCGCGCTGGGCGCGGGGGGCAAAGGCTCGCGCTGACCGGAAGACGTTTTCAAGGCTTGCGGCTGCAGCGGCCGCGGCTGCCGCGACGGCCCGGGAAAGAACGGTCGCGTGGCTGACGCCCCGACGCCTGAGCCAGCTTCACCGTGACGTCGCTCGGCTGCAGCGGGCCTGAATGCCGCCAAGGCTCGGCGGTGGTCTGCCGACGTCTGTCTCGCGGTCGTGAAGAAGACGGCGTCAGCGGTCGAGATCAAGCCGTCCGTTGCCGCTGGGCGAGTTTCTTCCGCCGGGCCATCCACCCGGCCGCGGCGAGCCCGGCGACTGCCATCACCCACGTCGACGGCTCCGGCACCACCTCGAGCCTGCCGGTGAGTTCGTCGAAGCGGAGATATTGCTCGGTCGTGCCGTACGTCGACACCCACTCGTCAGGCCCGCGGCGATAGAATCCGACCCCCGCGTAGGCGCCGGTGCCGGCGGCGACCACCGACGCGAAATGCCCGACGGGATTCCCGCCGTCGAGCGCGAAGAGTTGGAAGCCTTGGCCATTGACAACGGGAAGCAGATTGGCGAAGTCGAGTCGTAGCGTGCCGCCGAAGTCGACGCCGCTGCTGTTGGTGATCCGCAGCGAATCATAGTTGACCCCAGCGGTACCGGAGAGATCGCCATCGGCGAGGATCCCGAACGACACCTGGCTGCCCGCCTGGAGGACCACCGAGCCGACGGTGAGGAGCGAGATGGTTCCATCGGTGCCCGGCGACATCAAGCCGCCACTGGCCACCGTCACCGACTGGGCGATCGTCCCGGAGCCGCCGAGGAAGGCGCCCGACTCGACGACGACCGCCGAACTGGCGAGTGTCCCGTCGACGAGGAGGCCGCCGGCCGCAACGGTCGTCTGACCGGTAAAGCCGAAGCTTCCGGCAGACGTGAGCGCGAGTGTGCCGCTCCCATCCTGCGTGAGCGTGCCCGTGCCGGCGAGCGTTCCGCCGTAGGTCGCAACGCCCGAGCGATCGAAGACGAGATCGCCGTCAAAGTCGAGATTGGCCTGAAGTTCCCCCCCCGGGCCCCCTGAGCCGATGCGGAGCACACCCCCGGCTTGGAGATCGATGCTGCCGGCCGTCGATTCGGAGAGCGTCCCACCGACGACGACGATCCCGCCGGTGATCGCGAGCGTTCCGTTTGCGATCGAGAGATCGGCCGTGTTGGTCCAGGTGCCTCCCGACACGGTCGCGACGCCGCTCGACGATCCTGAGCCGATCGCCGTGTCGCGGGTCGTCACGGTGCCGCCGAGGATGTCGAGCGTCCCGGTCGCCGCGGCTCCACCGCCGACGAGGAGCGTTCCGGTCGAACTGAACGAACCGCTGCTCATGGTGAGCGTGCCGGCACTCGAAGCGTCGCGGCCGAGCGTCGCATCGCCGACGGTGACGCTTCCACCACTGACGACGACCGCGCCAGTGCCGGTCGTGGTGCCGATGGCGAGCGCTGCGGTTGTGTGAGCGATGGCGCCGCCGGTGGTGACGTCGAGCGTCCCTCCGCTGACGGTCGTGCCGCCGGTGTAGCTGCTCGACCCGGAAAGGGTGAGCGTCCCGGCCCCGAACTTCTCGAGCGTGCTCGAGGCGCCGGCCAGCCCGGTGGCGAACGCCACCGCCTCGCCGTTGGTGTCGATCCGGATCGCCTGAGCGGCGGCGGAGCCGATCTGGCCGGAATAATCGACCTGGTTTCCGCTCGTGTATTGCAGCGTGCCGCCGCCAAACGAGATCGTCGGCAGGCTCGCGCCGCTGCCGAGCGCCCCGGCACTCGCCACGGCGAGCGTGCCGGCGTCGATCCGGGCCACGCCGGCAAACGTGTTGTCGCCGCTGAGGGTGAGCGTGCCGGCGCCGAGTTTCGTCACATCTCCGGCGCCGTCGATGTTGCCGGAGTAGGTCAGCGAGTCGGAGCGGTTGAAGATGACCGTCCCGTCGTTGCGGATGTCGCCGCGGATCGATCCGGTCGTGCCGCCGTGGCCGATCTCGAGCGTGCCGGCAGTGACCGTCGTGATGCCGAAGGCGAGATTGTCGCCGGTGAGGAGGAGCGTGCCTGTTCCGAGCTTCGTAACGTTGCCATTGCCGGAGATCGCGCCGCCGTAGGTCGTGGTGCCGGAGCGGTTGAAGACGACGTCGGAGTCGACGGCGATGTTCCCGGCGATCGAGCCGGTCGTGCCGCCGTCGCCGATCTGGAGCGTGCCGGTTGCGACGGTCGTCAGGCCGGTAAAGGTGTTCGCTCCGGTGAGCGTGAGCGTGCCCAGCCCAGACTTCGTGAGCGTACCGCCAGAACTGGTAAGTCCGTTGGCGAGGGTCACATCCTGGCCATTGGTATCGAGGGCGTAGGCCTGGTTGGCCGCCGTGCTGAAGTGGGGCGAGTAGTCGGTGGTGTTGGCCGCGGTGAACTGCAGCGCGCCGCCGGTGAACGAGATCGTCCCTGTCGTGTCGAGAGCGCCTGCGCTGCCGAGGGAAATCGCTCCGGCGGCGATCGTCGTGCCTCCCGTGTAGCTGTTGGTGCCCTCGAGGGAAAGGGTGCCGGCACCGAGCTTGGTGACGGTCCCTGCGCCGCTGATCGAGCCGGTGGCGCTCGAGTCATCACTGCGGTTGAAGATCAGCGTGCCGTTGTTGACAAGGTCGCCGGCAAGGATTCCGGAGGCGCTCCCGAGACCGATTTGGAGCGTGCCGCCGCTGGCGAGGTCGATCGTGCTTGAATCACCGCGGGAGAGCGTCCCGCCCACCAGCGCCGTTCCGGAGCCGGAGATCGTCAGCGTGCCCGTGCCATCGGCCGATCCGACCGTGACATCGCCGCTGGAGGTCCATGTCCCGCCGGTGATGGTGACCGTGCCGGTGCTCGAGGCTGAGGTGCCGATGAGGGCGTTTGCGGTGCTTGCCGTGCCGTCGCTGACAGCGAGCGAGCCGGTGCCGCCGTCGGAGCCGACGATGAGATCGCCGAGGTTGGTCCAGGTGCCGCCGCTGACGGTCGCCGAGCCGGTGCCGGTGGCGAAGAGGCCGAGATACGCGCCGCCAGTTTGCAGCGTGCCGCTGCTGATATTGAGCGTGCCGTTGGCCGGGGCGTTCAAGCCGAAGCCTGCAAACAGGGCCCCGCTCGTCGTCCAGGTCCCGGCGGAGACCGTCGCCGAGCCGGTGCCGTCGACGCCGAGGTAGCCGCGGTCGCTGGTGATGTCGCCTCCGGCCACGTTCACCGTCGCGGTCCCGCCATCCGCGCCGACAATCAGGTCGGCAGCAGCGTGGTTGATGACGCCCCCAGCGGCGACGGCGAGCGTGCCGTCGTTGACCGTCGTGCCGCCGGAGTAGCTGCTGCTGCCGGAGAGCGTGAAGGTGCCAGCACCGAGTTTCAACAGGCTTCCGCTACCGCTCACCGCTCCGGCGTAGCCGCTGGCATCGGAGCGGTTGAAGGCGAGGACGCCGTCGTTGACGATGTCCGCGGCGATCGCCCCGGTCGTGCCCCCGTCGCCGATGCTGAGCGTGCCCGATTGAATCGTTGCTCCGCCGGTGAAGGTGTTCGCGCCGGAGAGCGTGAGCGTGCCGTCGCCGAGCTTCGTCAGCGTGCCGGTGCCGCTCATTGCCCCCGCGAAGGTCGAGTCATCGGAGCGGTCGAAGAGGACGGCGCCGGCATTGACGATGTCTCCCGCGAGCGAGCCGCTCGTCCCTCCGTCGCCGATACGCAGCGAGCCGGCAGTCACCGTCGTCCCGGCGTCGTAGGTGTTGGTGCCGGAGAGCGTGAGCGTGCCGGCCCCGAGTTTCTCGAGGGAGCTCCCTGCCCCGGTGAGCCCCATGGCAAACGTCACGTCCTCCCCATCGGTGTCGACGGCGAAGGCTTGGCTGCCTGTGGTGCTGAAGCGGTCGGAATAGTCGGTCGTGTTGGCGTTGCTGAAGCGCATCACGCCGCCGCCAAACGAGAGCGTGCCCGAGGCGCCGAGGGCGTCGGCGCTCCCAAGAACGACCGTGCCGTCGTCGAAGTTCGTGCCCCCCGAATAGCTGCTCGAGCCGGTGAGCGTCAGCGTGCCGATCCCCGACTTCGTGAGATCGCCGCTTCCGGAAATGTCCCCGGCGTAGGTCTCTGTGCCGAGCGTGTTGAACGTGAGGCTCGCGTTGTTGAGCGCATGTCCGGCGATCGCCCCGTCGACGGTGCCGTCCCCGATCTGCAACGTGCCCGCCGAGATCGTCGTCAGCCCCGTGGCGGTGTTCTGCCCGGTGAGCGTGAGCGTTCCCCCGCCGAGTTTCGTGACCGCCCCGGTGCCGGAGAGGATGCCAAAGTAGCTCGAGTCGTCGGAGCGGTCGAAGACGAGCGTGCCATTGTTGGCCAGATCGGTGAGGAGCTCGCCGCTCGTTCCCCCAAGGCCGATCCGCAGCGTTCCCCCGGAAGCGAGATCGATAATCCCGCTCCCCCCTTGGAAAAGGCTGCCGCCGACGGCCACGACGCCTGAGCCGGAAATCCCGAGTGCCCCGGTGCCGTCATAGCCGACGCGGAGGTCGCCGCTGTTGGTCCAGGTGCCGTCGGTGACCGTCGCGGTGCCACTGCTTCCGGCCGCAAACCCGAGATAGGCCGTGTCGGTCGTGACGCTTCCCCCTTGGATCGTGAGCACACCGGTTGCTCCAGTGACGGCACCGACCTGGAGCGCACCTGTGGTGTCCCAGGCGCCGGAAGTGATCGTGGCGGCTGCGGTGTTCCCGGCTGAAGCGCCGAGGAGGGAGTTGGCGCTTGTGACGCTGCCGCCGCTGACGAGGAGATCCCCGCTTCCGGCGGAAGTGCCGACGGCGAGATCGGCGCTCGCATGGCTGATCGCGCCGCCGCTGGTCACCTCGAGCGTGCCGCCACCGATGCTCGTGCCGCCGTCGTAGGTGCTCGCCGCTGAAAGCGTGAGTGTGCCCGCTCCGATTTTCTCGAGCGTGCTGTTGGCGCCTGCCAAGCCAGCGGCAAAAGTCACCGACCGGCCGCTGGTATCGATGCGGATCGCCTGCCCGGCCGTAGAGCTGATTCGGGAGGAGTAATCGACGCTGTTCCCGGAGGTGTATTGAAGCGTGCCACCGCCGAACGAGATCGTGCCGCTACTGCCGAGGGCATGAACGCTGCCGACGGCGAGTGTCCCGGCGTTGATCTGTGTGCCGCCGGTGTAGCTGTTGTCGCCGGTGAGCGACAGGGTGCCATCGCCCAGCTTCTCGAGCGACCCGCTGCCGGAGATGTTGCCGGCCGTGGTGAGCGAGCCGGAGCGATCGAAGACGAGCGCGGCATTGGTGGCGATGTCGCCGGCAACCGAGCCGGTAGCGCCACCGGCACCGATTCGCAGCGTGCCTGCCGAGACGGTCGTCACGCCGCTGGAGGTGTTGTCGGCCGAGAGGGTGAGCGTGCCGCTGCCGAGCTTCGTAAACGCGTTTCCCGTGCCGGCAATTGCCGTGTCGAAGGCCACGGTCTGGCCGTTGGTGTCGACGCTGAAGGCCTGGCCGGTGGCGGCGCTGAAGCGATTGGACACATCATCCGTGTTCGCCGCGGTGAATTGGAGCGTCCCCCCGAGGAACTCGATCGCCCCGCCGCTGCCGATGGCATCGGCACTGCCGAGCTCGATCGTGCCCCCTTGGAGTGACAGGCCGCCGGAGACGTCGTTGGCTCCCGTCAGGGAGAGCGTGCCGGCGCCGAGCTTCGCGAGGCTTGCGCCGGAGCTTGTGAGGTTGCTTGCGAAGGTGACCGACTCGCCGTTGGTGTCGATCGAGTAGGTCTGTCCAGCTGAAGTGGTGAAGCGACCGGAGTAGTCGAGCGTGTTGCCAAGCATGTACTGGAGCGTGCCGCCGGCAAACGAGATCGGCCCGGCGGTCGGGTCGGTCGGATCGGTGGGCCCGAGGGCCCCCGTGCTTCCGAGGGAGAGCGTGCCGGCGGTGAGCGTCGTGCCGCCGGCGAACGTGTTGTTACCCGTGAGCGTGAGGACTCCCGCGCCGAGCTTCTCGAGCGAGCCACCGGAGCTTGTGAGGTCTGAGGCGAGGGTCACGGCTTGGCCATTCGTGTCGAGCTTGTAGGCCTGGCTGTCGGCGGCGCTGAAGCGCGCCGACAGGTCGGAGGTGTTGGCGGAGGTGAACTGGAGCGCTCCACCGGTGAACGAGATGTCTCCACCGGTGCCGAGGGCGTCGGCGCTGCCGAGAGAGAGCGTGCCGGCCTGGAGGAGCGTGTCGCCGGTAAAGGTGTTGGCGCCAGTGAGCGAGAGGGTTCCAGACCCCTGGTTGACAAGCGATCCAGCACCCGAGATCACGCCGCCGTAGATCAGCGATCCGGAGCGGTCGAAGGCGAGGGTGGCGTCGTTTTGAATGTTGCCGGTGAGCGATCCGGTCGCGGCGCCGCCGCCGATCTGGAGCGCCCCTGCCGACACCGTCGTGAGTCCCGTGAAGGTGTTGTCGCCGGTGAGGATGAGCGCGCCGGCGCCGAGCTTCTCGAGCGTGCTGCCGGCCCCGGCGATCCCTGAGGCGAGCGTGACGTCGAGCCCGTTGGTGTCGAGGCTGAAGGCCTGGGTTCCCGAGCCATCGAAGCGCGAGGAGTAGTCGACGGTGTTGCCGGAGGAGAACTGGAGCGTGCCGCCGCCAAACGAGATCGTGCCGGCGGTGCCGAGGGCAGCGGAGTTCGTGACCAAGAGTGTGCCGTTGTCGATCGCCGTGCCACCACTCCAAGCGTTGCTGCCGGAGAGTGCGAGGACGTTGGCGCTTTGCATCGCAAACCGCACGCGGCCGCTGCCGTCGACGCTACCGGCGTAGGTTGAATCGACCGAGTTTTCGAAGACGAGCGCGCCGTTATTGGTGAGGTCGGTTTCGAGATTGCCGCCGCTCGAGCCGATTTGGAGCGTTCCTCCCGAGGAAAGCTCGATCGTGCCGCCACTGCCATTGGCCCCGGCGACCCCTTTATAGAGCGATCCGCCGACGATGACCGTCCCGCTGCCGCTGATCGAAAGGGTGCCGGTGCCGTCGTTGCCGATCACGAGGTCGCCGCTGTTTGTCCAGGTGCCGCCGCTGATGGTGGCGGTGCCGATGCTCCCGGCCGCGGAGCCGACCGAGCCGGTGGCGCTCGAGAGCGCTCCGCCGCTCACGGCGAGCGTGCCGGCGCCACCATTGGCGCCCACCGCAAGGGCGCCAGAGTTCGTCCATGATCCACTGCTGAGCGTGGCGGTGCCCGAACTGGAAACACTCGCCCCGATGATTCCATCGGTGTCGGAGACGGTGCCCCCGGAGACCGTCAGGGCCCCGTTGGCCCCGCCGAAGCCGATCCGCAGGGTGTCGCTGCTGGTCCAGGTGCCACCGCTGACCGTGGCCTGGCCGACGCTCCCTGCGCCGCCGCCAAGGTAGGCATTCGTGTTGGTGACCGTGCCGCCGCTGATGGAGAGCGTGCCGTCGGCGGAGACGACGCCGTCACCCCAGCCGACGCGGAGCTCGTCGGCATTCGTCCACGAGCCATCGGTGACGGTGGCCGTGCCGGTGCCCTGATCGCCAACCGTGCCGATGCGGCTGGAAACGCTGCCGCCGGACACTGAAAGCGTTCCTCCGGAAGCGATGCTGACATCGGCGCCGGCATGGTCGATCGATCCGCCGCTCGTGATGTCGAGCGTTCCGTTCGCGATCGTCGTCCCGCCGGCGTAGGTGTTGGCGCCGATGAGCGAGAGGACCCCGCTCCCCTGCTGGGTGAGCGTGCCGGCGCCGGAGACGATGCCACCGTAGGTCGAGCTCCCTGCACGGTCGAAGACGAGGGCACCGTCGTTGATGAGATCGGTGCCGAGCGAGCCACCGGCGCCGCCGTTGCCGATCTGGAGCGTGCCGCCAGAGGAAAGGGTGATCGTGCCGTTGTCGCCTTTGCTGAGGGCTCCACCGACGATTGCCCTCCCAGTGCCGTTGATCGCAAGCGCGCCGATGGCGTCATGTGCGCCGACGACAAGGTCGCCGGTGCTCGTCCAGGTGCCGGCGCTGATCGTGGCGGACGCATTGCCGAGGGCGCCGTTGCCGATCGTCGCGGCGGCGTTCGTGAGGCTCCCGCCGGAAATGACAAGCGCCGCAGTCGTGCCGTCGCCCACCATGAGACTGCCGGCGCTATCGACGCTGCCGCCGCTGGTCACCTCGAGGGTGCCCGCGGCGACGGTCGTGCTGCCGGAATAGCTGCTTGCGCCGGTGAGTGTCAGTGTGCCTGTGCCAGCCTGGACGAGCGCGCCCGAGCCGGTGATCGCCCCGCCGTAGCTGATCGCATCGGAGCGGTTGAAGGCGAGCGTGGCGTTGTTGACGACGTCGCCGGTGATCGAGCCGGCGGTCGTGCCGTCGCCGATCTGGAGGGTGCCTGTCGAGATCGTCGTCGCGCCGCTGAAGGTGTTTTCTCCCGTGAGCGTGAGGGTGCCGGCGCCGGCTTTGGTCACCGAGCCAGAGCCATCGAGGATGCCGCTGTAGGTCGAATCGTCGGAGCGGTCAAAGACGAGCGTGCCGCCCCCGACACTCAGATCGCCGACGAGCGTGCCGCTGGTGCCTCCGAGGCCGATCCGCAGCGTGCCGCCGCTTGCGATGTCGATCGCGCTGCCGGCGGCCTTGGTGAGCGTACCCCCGACGGCGATCGTTCCGGCGGTGTCAACCTGGAGCAAGCCGCCGCCGTCGATGCCGACGGCGAGATCGCCGCTTGAGGTGAACGATCCACCGCTGACGATGAGGGTGCCAGCGGAGCCTGCCTGGGACCCGAGGACGGTCGATCCGGCTGTCACGCTGCCGCTGCTGACGGTCATCGTGCCGGTGGCAGCGTCGCCGACGGTCAGGAGGCTGTCGATCGCGACCGTTCCGCTGTCGATGGCGATCGTGCCGTCGTCAGCCGTGGCATTGACAACGCTCACGGTACCGCCACCGACGCGGAACGTGCCGCCGCCCCCTGCCGTCAGACTGCCACTGGAGGTGATCGAGCCCCCGGTCGCCACCTCGAGCGTGCCGCCGAAGGCGTAGGTGTCACCGGTGTAGGTGTTCGCCCCGCCGAGCGTCAGCGTGCCGTCGCCGAGCTTGGTGAGGACCGTGCCTGCACCGGCGAGGCCCGTGGCGAAGGTGACGTTCTCGGTGTTCGTGTCGATGATGACGCGCTGATTTCCCGCCGTGCTCATCTGGCTGGAGTAGTCGGTGGTGATCCCTGAGGTGTACTGGAGAATGCCTGCGACTGAGGAGGAGACGTTGGCGAAAGAGATCGTGCCGCTTCCCAGGGCGGAAGCGCTGCCGAGCGATATCGTGCCGTCCGTGATCGTCGTTCCGCCGGAGTAGGTGTTGGCTCCGGTGATCAGCAGCGTGCCGGCGCTCGTGAGCTCGAGGCCACCGGTGCCGGAAAGATCGGCAGCAAGCGTGGCAGGGACGGTCGGATCAATGGTGTAGTTAAAAGAGAACGAGGCGACGCCGTCGATCGCGCTTGCCCCCTCCATCAGCACCGGCCCGTCGGCGTCACTGAGCTCGTAGAGCCCCGAAAGCGGATCGGTGAGCGTCGTCGTGCCGGTAATGACGGTCTGGGCAGAGGCCTGAAGCCCAGAGAAGGCCGTGATGATCGCAGCGACCACGGCGAAGGCTCGGGCCGCGGTGCGCCAAGATCGGCGGTCGCACGACGGCGCGGTTGATGCAGAGAAACGCACGGAAATCATGGTGTTCCCCCCTGGTGAAGGAGTGTTGGGGAACGGCGTCCGTGACGTCCCTGAGGTCCGACGAGCGTAGTGGTTTGTTTGGAAATGTCTGCGGCCGAGAGGCCTGTGGCCGTGAAAGTCAGGTTGGTCGACGAAATCGGATCGTCATAGGTTCTTGCAGCCCCGTCTCGTCAGGTGATCCTCTGCACCAGGACGCCGCTGTTGCTCACGGCATGAGAGGCAGACCCGAATCGGGCCCAGATCCCGTGGACCCCTCTGGCGAGGCGCGGCACCGTGAGGAAGACCGTGGCTGATCCAGCCGTCGTGGCGGTGACCGTCCCCCTGCCGAGGTAGGTGCTACCGTCCCAGAACTCGACGACTCCGCCGGTTGGCGCCGCCACTCCGGTGGCCACCGTGATCGTCGCCCTGAAAGTGACGCTCGTGCCGAAGGCAACACTCGCAGCCGTGGACGACGCCACCGACACGGTGCTAGCCGCCGTGCCGGTGGGGAAAACGGTCGCCTGGACAAGCTGGGCGCTGGTCGCGCTGAGGTAGTTGGGCTCGGCGGCGATGGGGACCGGAACGGTCGCGGCGACCGCCGGGTTGTAGGTGGCGATGATCGAATGGGCACTCAGGGAGTTGAAGGCCGTGGCGGCAATGCTGAACGTGGCCACACCCGTGGTGGCGTTGAGCGTGGCGGTGCCGAAGGAAGCAGCGGTGGAGGAGAGGTCGCGGAGCGTGATCGTGCCCCTCGGAACCGTGCAACCGGCAGCCGGCGTCATCCTGATGGTAAACGTCACGATACCGTTGGCCGTGGAGCTCGTGAGCGCGGGGACGAGCGTCCCCTTGGCCACTGTCACGGCCGCAAGCATGGCACTGCTGGCGGTGTTGTAGTTCGGGTTCGATCCGGGCAGGTACGTCGCCTTGATGGCCGTATGGCTGCCGACGGTGAGGGCCGATGTCGAGATCGAGGCGGTGCCATCGGCAAGCGTCTGCGCGGTGCCGATGAGCGTTGCGCCGTCGTAGAACTGGACGGTGCCGGTGGGCACCGCGCCGCCGTTGACTGCCGGGACGGTGGCGGTGAGGGTGATCGAACTGCCGTAGGTCGACGAGGCCGATCCGGCAGTCCGGGCGATCGTCGGCACGGGTGCCGCCTTGTTCACCGTGAGCGTGATCGCGGGAGTGCTCGCGCTCGAGCGGGTGAGGTAATTCGTGTCGCCGGCATAGCTGGCGGTGATCGGCGTGTAGCTGCCGACGGCGAGGGTCGTCGTGGAGAATACCGCCGTGCCAGAGGCACTGAGCGTGGCGGTGCCGAGGGTCGTGGCACCGGCGCTGAACGTCACCGTGCCGGTGGGGAGAGCCCCGCCCGGCACCCTCGCGACGGTGGCCGTGAGGGTGGCTGCCGAGCGGTAGGTGGCCACGGCCGGCGTGGCGACGGTCGCCGTGGGGGTGGCCTTGGCAACGGTCTGCGCGACCGCGGTGCTCGTGCTCGGCGCGTAGTTGGTGTTGCCGCTGTAGACGGCGACGATCGAGCGGACGCCGGCAGCGAGCGCGGTCGTCGTGAACGTCGCCGTGCCGGTGGTCGCGCCGGCGGCCACGGTGAGATTCACCGCGCCGCTCAAGGCGACACGATTGCCCGCCACGGTGTCGTCGTAGAACGTCACCGTGCCGGTGGCTGCGGCCGGGAGTCGGGCCGTGAAGGTGACGCTGCCGCCATGCACGGTCGACGCGGCGGAGGTGGCAAGCGTGGCCGTGGTGGTGATCCGGTTGACGGTCTGGGTGAAGGCGGCGCTCGTGGTGACGAGATAGTTTGCGTCTCCCGAGTACCGCGCGGTGATCGCATGACTTCCTGTCGTCAGGGCGGTCGTTGCCAGGGTTGCCGTGCCATTGACAAGCGGCACCAACCCGCCGAGAGGAACGCCGTTGTCGAGGAACTGGATCGTGCCGGTCGGCATCACACCCGCTCCGGCGGGGAGGATCGTGGCGGTGAGGGTGACCCCGTCGCCAAACGTCGTCGGATTCGGGGTGCCAATGACACTCGGTGTGCTCGTCCCCTTGTTGACCACCTGGAGGACCGCGGCGCTCGTCTTGGCGACGTAATTCGGGTCGTCGCCGAGATAGGCGGCCGTGATCGAGGAGTTGCCGACCGGGAGCGTCGCGGAGGTCACCGACGCGGTGCCGTTGACGAGCGTCTGCGGCGTGCCGAGCGTTACGGTGCCGATGTAAAACTGCACCGTGCCGGTCGGCCGGGCGCCGCCGCCGACGGCGGGGAGGGTGGCTGTGAAGGTGACGGTGGCCCCGTAGGTGGAGGGATTGGGGGCATCGGAGACCAGCGGCGTGCTCGTCACCTTCGTGACGGCGTGCGCGATGCCGGTACTCGTGGCCGATTCATAACTGACGCCGTCGCCCGTATAGAGAGCGGTGATCGTGTGGCTGCCGCCAGCGAGCGTGGGGATCGTGAGCGTGGCGGTGCTGTTGGAGAGAGTCTGCGGAGCGCCGATCGGGCTCGAGCCGTCGTAGAACTGAACGGTGCCGGTCACCGGTACGCCGACGACGGCCGGTGTGAGCGTGGCTGTGAAGGTGACGTTGCTGCCGTAGGTCGACGGGGTCACACCGGCCGACCGGACAAGTGCCGGGACGGCAGTCCTCTTGGCAACCGTCTGTGTGATTGCGGTGCTCGTGGCAGCGAGGTGGTTGGAGTCGCCGGCATAGACGGCGGTGAGGGAGTGCGAGCCGCCGAGGAGGGCGGGGCTTGTGAACGTGAACGATCCGCTGGTGAGCGTGCCGGTGGCGATCGTCGTGCCGCCGTCTTGGATGAGGATTGTGCCGGTCGGAATCACACCGCCGCCGATAGCCGGCACCGTGGCGGTGATGGTGACCGCTTCGCCGTAGGTTGACGACGCCTTCGAGGAGGCGATCGTCGCCACGGCGATCGCTTTGTCGACCCGGATCGAACCCAGCGCCGTGCTCCCCGCGAAGGTCGCCTGGCTCGAGTAATTGGCGACGAGGGCATGGTCGCCGGCGGTCAGCCCCGGCACGGCGATCGTGGCGGTGGCCGAGTAGGTCGTGACGCCGTTGGCCGTGGTGGCCGAGCCGGCGACAAGCGTGCCGGGAAGCGTCGTGCTGCCGTCGACGACCAGATCGACCGAGCCGGTCGGCTCGGCATAGGTGGAGGTCACCCGGACGGTGACGGCGCCACTCTGGCCGTAGCTGATCGTCGGGGAGGCGGTGATCGTCGAAGCACTCAAGCCCGCTGCCTGGCTGACCGTCACCTGCCGGCCGAGGATCGTGAGTTGGCCGGTGCGGGCTTGAGCCGAGGGGGCGGCATCGAAGGCATAGCGAACGGCGCCATCGGTCGTGCTCGTCACTCGCAGCCACGGCTGGTTGCTCGTGGGGACGAACGCCCCGTAGAGGGGCTGCGACGAGGGGATGACGGCAGGGAGCGAATCGGTGCCGGCTGCGGAGAGCTGGCCGATGAGGGCTGTCGGGACGTCGGCCCAGGGCTGGAAGGCGTCGACCGTGCTCGACGAGGCGCCAGAGTTGATCGTGAACAGGTTGCCTTGCGTGTCGAGGGCGAGGGCCGTGGGGCTCGAGAGGCCGGTGGAGACGAGCGTCGTCACGGTGCTTGTGGAGCCGTCCCACTTTTGGATCCGGTGGTTGCCGGTGTCGGCGACGTAGATATCGCCTGCGGCATCGACGGCGATCCCCTGTGCCGCCGAGAGACCGCTGAAGGCGCTGATCGTCGTGACGGCGTTCTGGGATGCCGTCCACTTCCGCACGGTGCCGGCGCCCGCATCGACGGCGTAGAGATTGCCCGAGGCGTCGGTGGCAAGGCCCTTTGGAGCGGTGCCGGTGAACAGCGTCGAGACGCCGCCAGTGGCCGCGTCCCATTTCTTCACGGCCGGGCCGTCGGAGAAGAAGACGTTGCCGGAGGGGTCGACGGCGACGCCGGCCGGATCGGCACTCGTGGTCACGACCGTGGAGAGGGCGCCGGTGATGGCGTTCCACTGCTTGATCGCCGATGACTGGGCCGAGGTGATCGCCACGCTATCGATGAAAGCCATCTGGTCGGTGGTGGCCACGCCCCGCAGCTCGACCGTGTGGGTTCCCTTGGCGACCGTGAAGGTCGGCGTGGTGAGCGTGGCGTAGTTTTGGTTGAGGGGACGGAGCGTGCCGCGGGAAACGCCGTTGACGAACACGTCGATCGACTGCGTGTTCGCCGCTGACACAAGGCGCTGGGCCGCCGAGAGGGAGAGCGTGTAGCTCCCCGCTTCGAGCGTGATCGACTGGCTGATCCGGCCCGTGCCCTGGAGGAAGGCGACCTGCGAGCCGGCCGGGGCGTTTGGATTCCTCGAGGTCAGCGTCGTGGCGTTGCCGGTGAGCCCAGATCCGTTGGTGCCCGATTGGGCGGTGAACGTCCAGGGCGAGCCGGTCGGGGCAACTTGGAACGACGCCACGCCGGTGGAAGTCCTCACGGCCGGGCTCTCGAAGGAACTGTCGGCGACGACGACCGGCAGGGTGTTGCGGTCGGCAATGACGACGTTGCCCGAGCGATCGACCGCCAGGCCCAAGGCGCCGTTGAGCCCGGAGGAGACGAGCGTGCGGACCGAGCCGGTCCAGTCGAGCTCCTTGAGAGCATTGGTGGCCGGATCGAAGAAGAAGACATTCCCGCGGCCGTCGCTGGCGATCGGGCCGGCGAGGGCCCCGGCGGCCTTGCCGAGCGTGGCGAGCGTCGTCTTGCCAGCGTCGGAGTAGCCCGGATCGGCGGCCGTCGCGGCTCCCTGTCCGGTCGGTGCGAAGCGGCCGATCGAGGTGTAGGGGGCGGCGATCACCGACGTGCCGTCGGACTTGGTCGTGCTGACCACCGAATCGGGACCGGCGCCGGTCTTACCGTAGTTGCCGACGATCGCGAACCAGTTGGCGGCCCGCGCGGTGCTCGTCGGCGCGAGCGCTACGTCGCCACGCACCTGGAGGAGGACGGGCCCGCTGGTGGCGGCGAGGCTCTTTCCAGCCGGCAGCGAGAGGCTGCCAGTGGGGACGGTGAGGCGAACGCCGCCAGAGGTTGTCGCAATCTGCTCGACGGTCAACCCGCCGCTCGACTCTGTTAGCTGAACGCCGCTGCCGGCGGTGGCCGAGAGCGCGGCACCTTCCGCGAGATCGACAACGAGGTCCTGCTCCCGCAGGCCGATGCTGCCGCTGGCGGCAAGGAACAGGTTCCCCGATTCGATGACGTTGGACGTGCCGCCGACGGCGCTCACGATCGAGCCGCCGGCGGCGGTGAGGAAGAGGTTGCCGGGGGAGACGATGCCGCCGACGCGGAGGTCGCCCGAATCCTGCTGCAGGGCGATGGCCCCGGTGGCCGTCGCGGCCGTCGTCGCGCCGGTGACGATCCCGCGGACGAAGCCGGTGGGGGTGCCGTCGGTGGCGAATGCCCCGATCCCGGTCTGGGCGCGGAGGTCGGCGCTCAGCGCGCGGATGTTGGTGCCCGTGGCGGCCGGTACGATCGCCCCGGCGGCGGTTACCTTCACCAAGCCTTGGTTCGCCGTCAGGCTCCCGAGCGCGGCATCGCCGGTCGAGACGAGGTCGATGCCGCCGGCGGTCGACGTCACCGAGCCGGTTTGGAAAACGTCGTCGCGGGCGGTGCCCACGATCCGCATCGACCCCGTGGACGATCCGCTGAACGTGCCCCCGTCGCCGAGGGAAATGCTGACCGGGGCGCTGGCACCGATCGTCGTGCCGGCCGAAAGGGCGACGACGTCAGCGCTGATGACACCGCTGGCCTCGGGCGAATAGTCGATCGAGCCGTTGGCTGCCACCGAGGCGGTGCCGCCGGCATAGACCTGCCCGTAGAGAAGGTTTCCGGTGCTCCAGAGATACGCGTCCCCGCCCGCAGTGGCCGAGAGGAGCGTGCCGCCGACGGCAAGCGTCACCGGCTTCTGCGCCGTGCCGATCGAGCCGTTTCCGGCGAGGAGGAGGAGATTGCCGGCGGTCTGGATCGCCGGGCTCGAACTTCCCGCGAGGATGCTGCCAGGGGCGGTGATGTCGACCACGCTCGAAGGCGACGTGGCTCTGATCGTGCCGATCGTGAGATTGTCGCCCGTACCCTGCAGGTAGATCGATCCGACCGCATTGACCGACACCGCCCCGAGTGCGTTCACGAACAGGGGGGCGTTTTGCGGCAGCTTGAGCCTCGTGGGGGTGACACCGAGCGGCACGACCGGCTGGCCATCGCGGAACCTGATCTGGACATCGGCCGTGCGGGCGAACGAGAGGCTTGCGTTCCAGAATCCCTGGGTGACCGAGCGGGTGAGCGTGAGCATCTTCGTGGTCGCGGCGATGCTCTGGATCCGCGTGCCCGCCTGGATACCGCTTCCCGACACCGGCATGCCGACGACGAGATTCGCGACGGAGGCCACGACGACGGTGGTGCTGCCGGAAGAGGCCGTGCCGGTCGTCGTCACGGGGGCGATCGACTGCGTCCCCCACAGCTCAATGTCACCAGGGGCGTTCGCCGTGAGGAGCGCGGCGCGGTCGTCGTCCGAGAGCGAGGCGCCGTTTTTCCCCTGGAGCTGGTCGAACGTGATCCAGGTGTCGGCGATCTTCTTGCCGATGCCGGAGGCGGCCTGCGGGACGACGGTCGCGTCGTTGATCGTCACGTTGCGGCCAGAGATGCTCGGCGGGATGCCGATGCCGACCACGGCCGATCCGGCCAGGGCGCTGAAATTGACACCCCCCCGGAGCTCCGCCTGCGTCCAGGCGCCGTTGCGCGTGAGCGCCGTCCGCTGGTCGGCGGTGGCCGTCCAGGCAAGGCTGCCGCTACCGCCGGTGAACTCGCTCCGCGCCATCCACGACCGGTCGGGCGTGGCCACCGCGGCCTCGGCGGCAGCGTCCTGTCCGACCGCCTTGGCGGCCCAGTAAGCGGTGCTGGAGTTGCGGTCGAAGAAGCCGAGCAGATCGGCATACAGGCCGCGGGCGTAGGTCTGGACCTGGGCGTCGGTCGCCGCCGACGGCAGGCCGAGGGCGAGCTTGGCGCGGAGGCGGTAGCTGTCGAGCTTGTCGGTGGCGAGCGTGTAGACACCACCGCTCACCGACCCGTGGCGGAGCAGTTGGCGGTAGGCCTGGAACTGCGTGCCCACCTGCTCCTCGTAGTTGGTCACCGTCTTGGCGAGCCGCTGATCGGCCCCGGCGCCGGTGAGCTGGAGCCGGCTCCAGGCCTGCTCGACGAGGGCCTGGCCCAGCGCGTCGGCCGAGGTGGAGTTCTTGAGGTTCAGCACTTTACCATTCGGAGCGTTGACCACGACGTTGCCGCCGAGCGAGCTGATGCTGTCGACCCACAGATCACCGTCGGTGGTCAGAACAACGTCCCCCGCAGCAGTCGCCTTCACGGAGGGAGCCGAGACGGTGCGCGAATCGGCGCCGATCACGGTGCCCCGCGGCGAGACGCGAACGGCCGAGGAGGGGGTGCCGATGCTGCCGTTGTCGCTCGAGAGGGTGATGGTGCGACCGACGATCCAGGTGTTGGGGGCCGACCGCAGACCCTGCGAAGCGGTGATCGACACCGGTCCGTAGGCGCCGGAAACACCCGACCCGGCGGTAACGTTCCCAAAGGTGACGACGCCGATGGCATTCACGAACACGCCGCCGACCCCTGCGGTGACCGTCAGGGGCACACCCTCCGGGAGATTGACCTCGAGGGGCACGGCGGCCGAGCCGATCGCGGAACCGGCCGCGACGATCGACAGGGCGCTGGATTCAATCGCGAACGGCCGGAGAGGATCGGTGGAGGGGACGAGCGTGGTGCTCGAGGGGAGCGAGATTGTCGTGTTGCCCAGTGGGCTGACGATCTGGCCAAGGGTGAGCGTTCCGGTCGAGGAGACGTTCACGAACCCTTCCGAGGTCGCGAAGGAGACTGCGAAGGGCTGGCTTGCTTTCACCGACGACGTGACGGTGATCGTGCCGCGGGTTGGGAAGAGGGCCTCGTGATGGTTCCACGTGTAATAGTTTTGCCTGCTCAGAGCAACGTCCCACGAGGCCCCCGTAAAATCGCGTGTGTCGGCAGGCCGGTCCATCCATTGATAGACCAGGATCTTGTCGAATTGTCCGCTGATCGTCTGCCGGAAGTCGGCCGTCTCATTGAGGTCCGTGATCACCTTGCCGAACGGCGTGGTGGCATAACCGCCGGTTTTCTGTTGGTAGCTGAACGGGGCCGTGATGTCCCTGGTGACCGAGGTGTCCCAGGTCCAGTTGGGGGTGACCTGCAGGTCCACCGCACCGCCCAGTGCGTACCGGCCGCCTTCGCTGCTCCGGGACGTCAGAGAGCCCGAGCCGTTGGGCTCCCGGGTGATTTTCGCCTGCATCGTCCACTCCCACCGTTGCCCCCTCATCGGGGTGTAGGCGACCTGCGTGCCGCTCGAGACGGTCGGGGTGACGGTGCCGATGATGTCCTGGTAGCTCACCGCCGACTGTCCCACGTAGGTGCGCACACCGACGCCCGGGGTGAAGGTGTAGACCGTCTGATCGAGGGCGGTGTTTGTGATGTTTTTGTCGATGATGGCGACGATGCTCGTAGGCACGGTCGACACGCCGGGCGGCGAGGTGCGGATGCTCCCCACCGACATGGCATAGGTTGTCGGATTGGCGATCGTCACCTTGCCCGCCCCGCCCACCGACTTGATCATGCCGCCCAAGTCCGGTCCGGTGTTGATGATCCTGCCGTTGAGATAGACGAATCCGCCACCCGGGATCGCGTTGACGTCGCCAACGTCGATCTTTTGCGTCGCAAGGTTGAACGTCACCGTCGCGATCCGTTCGTTGAACAACGGCGGGGTGACGCTCGCCGGATAGACCACGGTCGTACCGGCGCTTGATGGGTTGCCGACCACCTGAGTGGCATAGGTGGCGGCGGGCGTCCGCAGGGCATCGACTGACGCCAGTGGGATCCGCGCTGTCTGCGTGCCGTTGAAATAGCCGAGGTACTGGTACCGAGCGACCCGGCTGATGAGGTCGTTCTTCACCGTCGCCGTGACCGTTGACAACGCCCGGATCGCGGCGATGACGTTCGGAACCCTCGACACCGATGACGTCGTCGCGAGGACGATACCCCGGGTAGCGAGATCACGGGCGAGTTGCATGAGGCCGTCGAGATCGGCCTGGTTCGTGGACAGGTTCAGCTCGACGGCCTTGCCCGACTCGAGCGAGTTGTTGATGTTTACCCAGTGCGCCGTGATCGCGATCTTGCCGGCGGAGATACCGAGCTTGGCCTTGTCCTCGATGGTCGTCGCGGGAGTGGGAAGAGTCGTGTTGGACGGTGGGGTGGGCGAGTTCCGCGTGCCGGCGATCTCCGCGAAAGACTTGCGGAGAGTGAGGTCATACCAGGGAATGTTGTTCGAGTTGTCGGGGTTGTTCCCCTGGATGAGCATCTTGGCCTTGGCATCCCAATTGTCAGAGTAGTAATTGGTGCCTGGGTAGCTCGGCCAAATCCCATAGCGGAACCCCTCGCTTCTTGATGTGCTTCCGAGGTTGGCGCTCAACGTCGGGCTTCCCGGGTTGTTGACATACACGCCACTTTGGCCACTGACCCAGGGACGGGAATTGAAGAAGGTGTTGAGCGAGGGGGCGTTCGTGATGCCTGGCGCACCCGACTGCCGCGCGAAGATGTTGGCGAGATAGTTTGCGGCGACAGTGGCGTCGAACTGCCCGTAGCCATCGCGCCCGGGCAGGGTCATCGCGCGGTACCAGTCGGAGATCGGATTGCTGCCGGCGAAGTAGGTGCCGCCGTCGGTGATGCTCACCGAGTAGACGCCGTTTTGGGCGAAGGCCGAGAACGACGCCGCGTAGATCACCGCCGCCTGCCCGATCGAGCCCATCTTGTTGTTGAGGATCACGCCGCCGGCGAGATTCTCGATCCCCCTGCCGGTGTCTCCCGGCGTCGCCGCCGCCCCCGGCACGACGATGATCGCCGGCCCGTACTGTCCGCCGACGGTGCCCGAGAAACTGTTGATGACCGTGATCTGAGGATCGGTATTGCGGCGGGGCCGATCGAGAACGAGCCCGGCAGGCTTCTGCGCCTCTTGGGCGGTGCTCGTGAAGACGATCTCGCCGTACGTCCGGTTGGGAATGCTGACGTCGGAGAGGATGAGATAATTGGCGCTCTCGTTGGTGACCGTGATCGACGGGCCACCGTTGGCGGTGATCCTGCCCGATCCCTCGAGGCTCGTGGCATTGACGATCACCTGCCCGCCTCGGGCCGTGAGCTTCTCGAGCTGGATGGCCACCACGGTGTCGCTCGTCACGCCCGACTTGAAGATGTCCTTCACGGTCGGATCGGTGAATCCGTAGCCGTCGATGGCCGTTGGCGCGTGGAAGCCGTCGGTAAACGTCGCCACGAACGGCCGGAACGGCAGGTCGTTCGTCGGGAGTGTGTCGCCGTCGGCGTTGACCACGAGCGATTTGCTGAACAGCTTCACCGCCGACGACGCCGGCGACACGAACGTCTCGAGGGTGGAGGTGGCCGGATCGTCGACGATCGTCCGTGAGTCGGTGGTCGCCAGCGCCCGCGTTGGCTGCGCTGCGACGTTGCGGGCACCGGGGATGAGGATGTTGAGGGTGTGGTAGATCCCCGCCTCGATCGTGCCATTCTGGATCACGCGGGCTGAAGACTGGGCGCTGACCGTGCTGTCCTTCTCCACCGTCGTGAATAGCCCGCCGATCTGGTCGCCGGTGGCGGTTCCGTCGGCGAAGGGGGCCGGGGTGCCGGGATAGCCGCCGATCATCACGTCGCCGCCGGTACGGATCGTCGCCCCGGCGCCGATGTCGAGCGTGGTGTTGCTCGTCACCGTGGCGGTGGCCTTGGCCGTGGGGACGCCCGCGAGCCCCTTGGTGTGCGCTTGGGCGCTGGCGGTGGCGGCAAGTGCCGTCAGCGTCTCGTTGTTCGCCACATCCTTGCCGGGCGTCAGCCAGACGTTGCCCATGGCGAAGATCTTCGCACCCGGCATGACGGTCACGGTCTGCGCGGCGGTCACCGCGGTGATGGTCGTGGCAAACGCCAGCGAGACGCCGCCGATCGTCGTCGTCTCGGCAGCGCTCTTGACGTTACTGATCGCGGAGGTGCCGATGCTGACGTCGAGGAGATCGGTCGTGACCTCGACATTTCTGCCGATGGTGACGATGTTTGTGAGGTCGACGCCGGCACGTCCATCGTCGCGCAGGAACGACGACTTCACCCCGGTGCCGGCGGCGAGGCCCTGGCTGTTCATGATCGCGACGTTTTCGACGGAGACGACCGAGGAGGCCGACATCACGACTGCGAAGGCCGAACTGTCGGCCACGAGGCCCCACGAGCGGATCTTGGCGCTGTCGCCGACGGTCACCTCCGAGCGACCGATGAGAACCGACGACGCCGATCCGGCGGCCGCCGAGGCCACGCCCGCCGCACCGCCCTGGGCGTTGAAGGCGCCGGCGCGGAGCGACTGGTCGTACTTGTTGTGGGCCTGGAACCGTGCCTTGCCGGCGGTGTCGATCAGGGCGCTGGTTCCAATCGAAGTGAGAGCGCTGGTCGACGAGACGTTTGACGTCGTCGAGCCGCTCGCACCGGCGAGCGAGGCACTGCTGGCGTCGGCGGTCGGGGCGTAGGATGTGCGTTGGTCGGCGAGGACATCGATCGAGTCGGCATAGAGCCGGGCCGAAGCGTCGATGGCCGCGGTGCTCGTCGAGGTGTCGCCAGTGGTGGCGTCGGCGCAACTCCCGGCGATCAAGCCGCCGCTCGAGGAGACGGTGGTGGCGGTGTTCGTGTTGTCGCCCAGGGCCCGGATCGAGAGGGCGCCAACGCGGGTGGTGTCGTTTTTCGTGCCCGTGCCCCGGGTGACCCCCGTGCCCAGCCGGGCGACGGTGGTCACGCCCGAGGAGGCGATCGAACTGACGCCACCCACTCCCACCAGGCCGAGGGCACGGCCGAGGCCGTTTGCTTGTTGGCTTGTCTCGCTCGCCGCCGTCAGGCTGACGTTCCCGGTGGGGAGCTTGACGTTGTCGCCGACCCGCGCGGAGGCGTTGCCGCCGGTGAAGGCGGTGGCCGTAGCTCCGGCGACTCCCACAAGACCTCCGGCGCCGGCGCTCGCCGTGGCACTCGAGTTGGCCCCGGACGAGGGCCTGGCGATGGCAGCGCCGACCGCGAGAGTCCCGATGGCGGGATTGGGATTGGACAGGGAGGGCACCGGCAAGTTCACCGGCGCCCGGCCGGCGACCGAATTGTTCCAGGAGATCTGACGATTCCCATCAAGGTCGCCGCCGATGCCGGCATTCACCGTCGGCGACGCGGTGGAGGTGGCGATGGATGCCCCGAGGGCACCGGCACCGACAGCCACGCCGGTCGACGTCGCGATCGCCGACGGTGTGGCGGTGGCGTAGATCACCACCAGCCCCGTGGCCGTGAGGGTTGCAGCCGAGCCCACCAGCGCGTTGACACTCGGGCTGGCGGTGGCGGTGGCGGTGCCCACGGCCTGGGCGATGAGCCCGCCGGCGAGCCCGGTGCCGGAGAAGTCGGCCGTCGTCGTCGCATGGGAGTTGACGGCGATCGAGCCTGCCGTGATCGTGCCATTGGCAAGCGCATCGATTCGGCCGTTGGCGGTGGCGGAGCCGCTGGCGGTGCCGATCGCCAACAAGCCCCCGGCGGCTCCGTAGGTTTCGGCCTTGGCGAGGCTCGTGAGCGTCGAGGTGATGCTCACCGTTCCGGCCGTGGCGGCGACCGTCGCTCCGCTGGCGACCGTCGAGAGCAGCGTCGGCGAGAAGTCTGACCGCACATCGGTGCCCGCTCCCGCTCCGCCGATGCCGACGGTGACCGCCGTCGCCACGCCGAGCGTCTTGCCGGTGGTGTCGGTGGCGGTGGCGGCGATCGAGACGCTGCCGGAGGTCGACGTCACGGTGCCGGTCGAGACCCGGGCTGTGACGGCACTGCTGTCGGTGTTCGTGATCGTCGATACCCCGATCGAACCGCCGACGAGCCCGCCGGCGACGGCAACGGCGGTGACACTCGCGTTGAACGTGGCCGCGTTGGCGGCGCTGATGGTCACGTTGCCCCCCGCCACGATCGTCGGCGTGCCGAGGGTGTCGGCCAGGACGGTGTTGGTGACGGTGTTGGTCGCGGTGGCACCGCCGGCGGCGAGCGCCGCACCGATGCCAGCTGCCACGGAGGCGGCCGCAGCGAAGGCGTTGGCCGTCAGTGTTCCGGTCGACTGGGCGTCGATCGTGATCGCACCCGGGGCCCTGATCACGCCGCCGGTGACCGTCGCCGAGACGTTGTTGGCAAGCGTGTTCTCGGTAATCGCCACCGCCGCCGCACCGGCGACGGCAGCAAACCCAACCGCCACCGCGCCAGCCGCGCCGACGAGTTGCAGCTTCGCTGTTTCGTTGGCGGTGGCCTGGATCGTGATCGATCCGCTGCCCGTTGTGGTCGGGGCCAGCGCGCTGTTGACGAAGGCAGCGGAGGTCGAGGCCTTGACGGTGTTGGCGATGACATTGCGAGCCGTGCCGCCGCCGACGCCGATCGCCACGCCGGCCCCACCCCCGGCCGCCGCGGACAGCGCGGCCGCGACGCCGACGGCGGAGAGCGAGGAAGCCTCGGTGGCGAGGATCGAGAGGGATTGCGTCGTCAGGGCGATGTCGAGCTTGGAGGCATCCGCATGGGCAAGGACGGTGTTCGTGACCCGGTTTTCGACGCCGATCCCGGCGCCAGCGCCACTCACGCCGACGGCACCGCCGCCGGCGAGCGACACCGCCGCGGCCCAGGCGGTGGTCGCGATGGTCGAGCGGCTGTCGGCCGCGATCGAGATCCCGCCGGTCGTTGCCTTCACACCTTGGTCGGCATTCGTAATCCGGGCGTCGATGATGTTGGCAATCGTGTTCTCCGCGAGCCCCACGCCGACGGCCACCGACACGCCAACGGCTCCGCCGACGGCGGCAGCCACGGCCGCGGCGCCGGCCGACGACGTGATCGTCGAGGCGTCAGTCGCCTTGAGGGACACGCTCGCCGCCGTGATCCCCGTCGCTCCGTCGCCGTCGATCGCCGCTTCGACGTGCGTGAAGATCCGATTGGTGATGCTCGCGCCGGCGCCGCCCAGGCTCACGCCTGCCGCCCCGCCGACGGAAGCCGCCGCGGAGCCTGCAAAGGCCGAGGCATCGATCGTGGCCGCGTTGACCGCGGTCTGCGTGAGGGCCCCGGCGGCCGTGATGCTCGAATCGCTGACGTACGACCGAACTTCCGCGGCGAGCCTGGGGATCAGCTTCAATCCACCGGCCGGGAGGAAAACATGATTGGCGAGGGCCGACGGCGTACCGAGGGTGATCGGCACGAGGGAGGCATTCTTTTCGGCCGTCGTCACGACGCCGTCGCCGTTGCCGTCGAGCGGCGCGCTCGAGAGCCTCATCGCCTTGCCGGTGCCCTCGATGACGTAGTACGTCTGACCGGAAACGAGGCCGGGGATCGCCGCTTTCGTGAGATCGGTGTTGCGGTAAACGACGGGCTGTCCGGCGGCGAAGCCGTGCTCAACCGCGAATCCGATGCTGTCTGCCGCGACGCTTGCGGCTGCAGGGAGGGAGAGGGTGATGGCCGTTCCGGCGACCGCGTCGGCTTGCGAACGGGCAAGACGCATCGTCGAGGCGTCGACGCGGATGCAGTAGTAGGTGGTGTTGGCCACGAGCCCGTCGACCTGCGTGCCGGTGCCGTTTTGATAGACGACGGCGTCGCCGGTCTGGCGGCCGTGCACCGCGGTGAACGTGAGAGCGTTGCCGCTGACGCCACTGATCGTGGCCCCTTGGTCGAGCCCGAGGCCGATCAGGTTGCGGACGAGTGACGCGCCGACCGACGCCCCGACTCCGGCTGCCCCACCGCCGCCGACGCCGATCGCAGCGGAAATCACCTGGGCACTGATCACCGGCTTCGAGACTTCGATCGAGCCGTTGACGGTCGAGAGGTTGTAGACCTTGTGGGCGGCGTCGATCACCTGCCAGGCGGTGGCGCTGGTGATGTTCCAGGCGACATCGTCCTGCGTGGTGGCATCGAGGGCGACGACCTGGATATTGCCAGCGGCGAGGGCATTGGCGCCAGTGAACGCCGCTCGCAGCTTCGTATCGATCGCCGCGATGGCGGCTGCCCGCTCGGCGCTGACCGTGGGGAGATCGTTGCTGGCCGCGAGCGCCTCCTTCTTGTCCATCCGGGCGTGGGTCGTGAGCTCGGCGGCCGTGAGCGTGCCGGGAAGCGTGAACAGCGTGACGCCGGTCGTGAGGGAGGAAAGGGTGACGTTGCGGGCGCTGGTGAGCTTGCTTGCATCGACGTGGACGTTGGCCTTCGTGAGAACGACGTTTGTGGCGTCGGCCCCGGCCCCCGCCACGCCGACACCGCCGCTTCCTCCGAAGCTGGCCGCCATGCTCGCGGCCGTCGCCTGGGAGCGGATGCTCGCCTTTTCGGTGGCCGAGAGCGTGATGTCGCCGCTGGTGGAGCTGGTGGTCGTGACGCCGGTGTCGGCATTCGCGATGAAGGCCTGAACGTCGTTGCTGATCGTGTTTCGGGCCAGCCCGACACCGACGGCGACGGCCACGGCACCACTGCCGCCGATGGCGGCAGCGAGCGAGGCGGCGGCCGTCGAGACGTCGATGGACGAGGTGTCGAGGGCGGTCAGGCCGATCGAGGCGGCACGCACGCCGCCGATCCCGTCGCCGTCGATGAATGCCTTGACATTCATGCCGACGGTGTTGATCGAACTGGCCCCGGCGCCCCCGAGGCTCGCCCCGCCGCTCCCGGCCGCCGTCACGGCGGCCGATCCTGCCAGGACAAAGGCATTGATCGTCTGTGTCGCGGTGGCCGCGGCGGTGAGGGCCCCGGTTGCCGTGACGCTCGAATTGGAGAGATAGGCCTGCGTGGTGCCGGTGACGGTGTTGGTGGCCAGTGACGCCCCGATCGCCGCCGAGACGCCGGACGATCCGACCGCGACCGAGACCGCCACGGCCGCGACGGTGGCGTCGATGGCGGCGGTGTTGGTGGCCGACAGTGCGAGCGAGCCGGTGGAAAGCGTGCTCGCCTGCACAGAGGCATCGGTGCGGCCGCCGATCATGTTGGTCGCCTTGGCACCGCCGCCGCTCAGAGCAGCGCCGGCGCTGCCGGCCGAGATCGACACGGCAGCGGAGATGCAGTAGGCCTCGATGTCGCTCGACTGCGTTGCCTCGAGCGTGATGCTTCCCGGGGCCATCGCGCCGGTGGCGGAGCCGATGATCCAGGAGGCGACGTCGGGGGTGATCGTGTTGGAGGCGATCGTGACGGCGACGGCGAGGGCGGCGCCACTGCCGCCGGCCTGCGCGGCGACCGATCCGCCGATCGTGTAGGCCGCGATCTCGGCATCGGCCTTCGACTTGAGCAACAGGCCACCGGCCGTGCTCACCTTTGCGTTCTCGATGAAGGCATGGACGCGCGGCGTGATCTCGTTGTCGGTGACCGAGACGCCGACCGAGCCCGCCACACCACTGCCGCCGAATGAGCCGGCGAGGGCCATGGCGCCGGCGGCGGCTGTGATCTTTGAGGTGTCGGTGGCGGTCAGGCCGATCCCCGCCGAGCCCGCGGTGATCTCTCTGGTCAGGGAATCCTTGAGGAAGGCTTCGGTGGTACTGTCGATCGTGTTGGCGGAGCCGGCGCCTGCGGCGCCGAACTTCGCACCGCTCCCCGAGCCGGCTGCCACCGCCACGCCGATCGAGAGGGCTTGGATCGTAGGCGATGAGGCGGCGGTGAGGAGGATGGCGCCGGTGCTTGCGAGCTTTGTATTCACGATTGAAGCGGTCGTGACGGTGGTCACCGTGTTGACGGCGACGGCGACGCCTGCCGCCACACCGACGCCACTCCCCTTCGGGACTGCGATCCCGATTCCACCGGCGGCCGTCTTGATGGTGGACGTGTCATCGACGCGAACCTGCACCGCCGTGGCCGAAGCGGACGTGGCAGTGACACCCGCGGCATTCGAGATCACGGCCGTCGTCGAGTTCCGGATCTGATTGATCGACACCGAGCCACCGAGGGCGAGCGAGGTCCCTTGCCCGCTGGCCGCGGCGCCCGCCACGGTGATCGCGTTGATCTGACTCTTCGAGCTGGCGAAGACGTCGATCGTGCCGGCTCTCACCGTGCCAGAGATATTCTCGATCGCCGCGCGGACGATGTTGCTCGTCGACGAGCCGGGGTTTGCCGGATCGCCGCCGAGGAAGTTGTAGGCCACCGAGGCACCGACGGCGCCAGCAGCGCCACTGCTCCCGATGCCGGCAATCGCCACGGCACCGGCAAGGGTGTTGATCGTGGAAACGTCGCTCGCCTTGACCGAAAGCGCTCCGGCCGCGGAGATCTCGTCGGCGCCAGCCGTGGTGTCGAGGTCGGCAATGTTGGCGACCTTCGCCTCGACCCGGTTGCGGATCCAGTTGAGGGCCGCGGAGCCGGCCCCGGCGAACTTGCCACCGCCGGCACCGGCGACGGCGAGGGCGGCGATCTGCGTGTCGATCCCGGCCGGCAGGGCCGTCGGCTTGGCGAACGTGGCATCGACGGTGATCCCGCCGGTGGTCGCCTTGACCCGCGAGCTGTCGATCGTGGCGGTGACCGTGTCTTGGATGTTGTTGTAGGCCAGCGCCATGCCGACGCCCGCTGAGCCCTTGAAGGAGAGGCTGACGTTGCCGGCGAGAGTGGCGATCGAGGCGGTGTCGGTCGCGAGGACGCCCACCGAGCCGTTGGCCGTGACCGCCGAGGGGGTGAAGGGGGCGACGGGGAGCGCCTTGATATGGGCGTCGACCGTGTTCTTGATCGTGTTGACGGCGAACGAACCGCCGATCGCCGAACCACTGCTCGAGACCGCGCCACCGAGGACGACGTTGATGTTGCGAGCATCTTCGCTCGCGGCCACCGTCACGCTCCCGGCCGTTGACGCGACGTTGGCCGCGTCGATGCCGGCCGTTACCGTGTTGCGGATGTCGTTGACGCCGATCGAAGCATTGACGGCAGAGCCGCCCGTGGAGACCCCGAGCGACCCGGTGCCGGAGTAGACACGCGAGACGTCGCTGGCGGCCACGGTGACAGGACCAGCGGCACTCACCTGGCTTAGGTTAGAGACGCGGGCGTCGACGTTCATCCGCACGAAGTTGAGGGAGATGGCGCCTGCGCCACTCGACCCCGTCCCCCCTGCCCCGGCGAGCGTGACGCTGATGATCTGGCCGCCGACGATCTGGCTCCCTGCCGCCGAGGGGAGATCGAGCGTCGTGCCGCCGAGATCGAAGGAGCTGACCCGCTCCTGGAGCCCCTGGGCGCTGTTGCCCGTCGAGGTGAGCATGATCGGCTTCTTGGCGACAAACTCGTCGTCATCGGCCGTGGCCGGATCGTGGGTGAGGGTCAGATCGGTGGCGTCAGAAAGCGTCGCCGCGAGTTGGATGCGGGTGGGATCGATGACGATCGCGTAGTACGTCTCGCCATCGACGAGGCCGGCGATCGGCGTGCCGTTGGCCCGGTAGATCACCGCCGAGCCGTCGGAGAGGCCGTGGGGAGTGGCGTAGGTGAGCTGATCGGCCCCTGAACGGGTCGTCGTCACGGCCGACGAGGAAGTGAAGGTCGTCCAGATGCCCGTGACGGGCGTGAACGACTCGCCGCTCGAGCCGGTGCCAAACTCATCCAGGCCGGTGGCCGCGATGTTGATCGCCGTGCCGCCGCTGCTGGTCGCAAGTTGGATCGTCTTGGCATCGACGAGCTTGACGAAATACCGCGTGCCAGACTCGAGGCCGGCGATGACCCGGCCGCCGTTGGCGGTGTAGACAACCTCTTCGCCGTCGGCGAAGCCATGCTCCTTGGGGAACACGAGCCGGTCCGAGCTCTCGACGTCGACCGTCGTCGTGGCAGCATCGAAGGCCGTCTGCCGGGAGAGGTCGAGGAGCCCGAGGCTGTGGGAGCTTCCTGAGCCAGTCGAAGCGAGGGGAATCGCCCTGCCGACGACCGCATTCTCGAGCGTCGTGGCGAGCTTGACGGTGGTTGGATTGACGACGATCACGAAGTACGACGTGGCATCGGAGAGCCCGCCGATCGCCGTGCCGCCGCCGCTGCGGTAGACGATCCGGTTGCCGGTCTGCCAGCCGTGGGCGGAGGGGAGGGCGATCGTGTCGCCGGTGACGGTGACGCTCGAGGTGGGAATCGAGGTCGTCGATCCGAGCGTGGGGCTTTCGGATCCCTGCTTCGTCGGATCGTCAAACCCGGCCAAGACACTCAGCTTCCCACCGGCGGTGACGGTGGAGCTGTCGATGAAAGCCTTGACGTTGCTGGCGGTGGCCGTGTTGGAGCCGGCCACGTTGACCGTCTGCACCCCTTCCGGGCCGGCGGCATCGAGCTTCGAGATCAGATTGGGATCGGCGACGGAGTTGCTGTGGCCGACGTAGTTGTAGGCGAGGAGCGCCCCGACGCCGCTGCCGCTGCCGCTGCCGGCGATGGCGAGCGACACGACGACCATGCTCGCCGCTTCGCTCGCGGTGACGTTGACGTCGCCTGAAGCGCTGACGGTGGAAAGCGCCCCGATATGGGCGTCGACCGAGTTGGCGATCGAGTTGATCACCAGGGCCCCTGCCCCGCCCGTGCCCTTGGAACTGCCGGCGCCTGCGGCACCGACATTCACGAGGAGCGACGTCGACGTCGCCTGGACGTTCACGGCGCCGCCGGTGGCACTGAGCGTGGAGCCCTCGACGAAGGCGGCGACGGAATTGCTGACCCTGTTCCAGCCGATCGCCACGCCGACGCCCGTGCCACTCTTGGAGACACCGAGGCTGCCGGCCACGGCGATCATCGTGGAGGCATCGAGGGCCTTGACCGTCACGCCGGTGACGCGGGTGGCCGTCGTGCCGCGGATGTGGGCGGTCACGGAGTTGCCGATGGCATTGACGCCGACCGAGCCGGCGATCGCGGAACCCTGGCCGGAGGCGACGGCGCCACCGACGGCGATACCGACGATCTTCGCGCGCTCCTCGGCTTCGATTCTGAGCGCTCCGATGGTCCCCAGTGTGGATGACTCGAGGGTCGCCGCGACGGTGTTCGCGATCACGTTGATCCCGATGGCGAGGCCGTAGCCGCCGCTCTTGCCAGAGGCGATCCCGCCGACGATGCCGTAGACCTCGGCGTGGTCATCGGCCGAGACGGTGATGGCGCCCGAGGAACTGGTCGTCGTTGTCACCCCGGTCATCCCGGCGCGAACGGTGTTGCGGACGAGATTCACCGACACCGATCCTGCCGCCCCGGTTCCCTGCTGGCCGCCGCCGCCGGTCGCCACGCCGAGCGACGCGGTGACGTTGATGATCCGGGCTGCGCTCGTGGCGACGACATCGACGGCACCGGTGTGGGTGAGATTCGCCACCGATTCGATTCCGGCTGTCGTCGTGTTGTTGATGTTGCCGAAGGCGAGGCCGACGCCGTAGCCCCCCTTGCCTCCGAACGACAAGCCGCCACCGACCATGACGATATTCGTCGCATCGGTCGCCTCGACGAGCGTTCGGCCAGTGATCGCGCTGGCTCCGGTGATGTTCGCGAGCCGAGCGCTGGTCGTGTATTCCGCCCACACGACCCCCACCGAACCGGTGCCAGCGGTGCCCCGCTGGCCGGAGGCGGCGGCGATCGCTGCCGAGATCGAGATGATCCAGCCGCCGCGGTCGGCGGTGATCGAGAGGCCACGGGCGGTGAGCGACGTGGCTCCGTCGACAAAGGCCTCGGTCGAGCCGGTGACGTAGGTGACAGCGAGCGCGCCGCTGAGTGCCGAGGCGGCCTTGCCCGCTTCCGCCTTGGCGAGGGCCACGCTGCCGGCAAGGGCGACGACCGTGGTGTCGTTTTCGGCGCGGACGGTGAGCGCCCCGGTGTTCATCACGCCGGCATTGCGGACGTAGGCACGGGCATTGTCGGAGACGACGTTGACGGCGATCGACCCCGACTTGGCCGACGCATCCTTCGACTCGGCCGCGTTGGTCTTGGCCTGGCCGGAAGCCTGGGACGGGGCCTTGCCCGAGGTGGGAGGCTCAGAGCCGGATCCGCCGCTGGACTGGCCGAGGATCGCCTGGACGATCCCTTCCCAACTGGTCAGTGACGCCGTGCCGGCCGAGGTCGCCGCTTGCCCCTGCGTAGCGCCGCTTCCGCCGGAAGACGTGGGGACCGGAGACGCGGGCGCTGCCGGTTGAGCGGGCTGGGCGGGGCCCTGCTTGGCACCGGCCTTGGCGCCGGTGACGCCGAACGTGCCGACGAAGCCGTGGTTGGCGGCGTTGACGACGACGCCACCGGCGGAGGTGAAGGGGCTGCGGGCGTCAGCTGCATCGTCGCCGAGACGGTTGCCGATCACCGCCTCGGTGTCGCGGATGACCGTATTGACGCCGACAGACGCGCCAGAGGCCGATTCGTCGGTCACGACGACCGCACCGGCGACGGTGACGGCATAGGCCGTGTCGGTGGCACGGACGAGCACCGAGCCTCCCGCGGCATCGGCGTCGTCGAGCGGCTTGCTGCCGACGACGATCGTGGCCCCGTTGCCGATCTGGGCGAGGGTCGTGTTGACGATCACCGCGGCCGAGATCGTCCCCTTGGTGCCGGAAGCGCCCGACGTGGTCCCGGCAGCGACGAGGGCCACGGAGAGGTCGAGGGTGCGGGCATCGACAACGAGGCTGTCGGCGTGGAGCGTGACGCCATCGTCGATTCGGGCCTGGGTGTTGTTGCCGTACCAGAAGAATCCGAGGCTGCCGCCGGCGGCGGAGGCATTGGGGGGAGCGTCGGCGTTGACCCCTTCGCTGTTCATCGACCACATGGTGGCCTTGCGGCCGCCGATCGAATTGGGCGTCTTGAAGTTGCCTGCCAGATTGATCGCCTGGTTGACGCTCTCGGCGGTCACGCTCACCGTCTGGTTACCGGTGCGGAAGTTCGTGGTATTCAGGACTCCATCGGCATCCTGGTTGACCAGCGCCCCCGATTGGATTGTGGCCGCGGCCGTATGGGAGAGCACGAGGACGGTCACGGTCCCGGCGAGCGTCTTCTTCTGGCCGTTACTGGCGGACTGTGCCCAGGAGTCGAAGAGGTTGTCGTCGAGACCGCCGTTGTCGTTGATGGAGCTCGAGAGGTTCGAGAGGAACGCGTCCTTCTTCCGCGTGCCGGGGCCGCCGAGATCCGTCCAGCGATCCTCGTTGGAGAAATCCTCCGTGGAGAGATCGAGACTGATGTCCGTGAGCCCGACATACTCGTACCAACTGCCGACATCGCCGTTGCCGGAGTGCCCGCTTGTGACTTCGACGGTCTCGCCGTTGGAGACTGTCGCCGTGCCGGTGGCGGTGGTGTGATCGGCGGTCTTGTCCTTGAGCGACTCGACGAGGTTCACCCCCCACAGTGAGGCGGGGTCGATCTGGTTGAGCGTCCGGGCATCGACGCTGATCGCCCCCTTGGCATCGACGCTTGCGTCGCCCGAGATCGTGGCGGTCGTGGTGTTGAGGGCATACGCCACGTTGACCGCGAGCGCGCCCCCCTTCTCGGCGTTGGCCGCCGGTTCGGCCCCCATCGCCTTGAGGTTGCGGCTGGCGGCGCTCCGCTTCAGCGGCGCAGGCTTGTCGGCCGGCTTGGTCGATTCAGCGTCGGAGGGCCTCTCCGGTGGCTTGACGGAGTTGATCGACTTGGAGGATGCCGAGACGTTGGGACGGGCCTCGACCGTGGCCGAGACGGTGATCGAGCCGTCGGCTTCGACGTCGGCGTGGCCGCCGATCGCGGAGCCGTCGCCGATCCGGGCGGTGGTGGCGTTGGCATCGATCTGCACGGCGATCGCGCCAGTGGCGTCGTAGTCGTTCGCCAGCGGCTTTGCCGGGTCCTTCGCCTCGTCGGTCTTGCCGAGTTTCTCCTTGGCCCAGGTGATGAGGCGGCCGAACCCAGCCTTGGCGGCATCCCGATCCTTTTCCTTGATGCTGTCGAGAGCGTCGCCGAAAACGTCGCCGGAGGAGTCCTGGCCGGTGGCGGAATAGGCCTTCACGCCGGACAAGCGACGTTCGACGGAAAAACCTTCAGCCGTGAGGTAGCCGAAGAGGTTGGCGTCGTCGGTGATCGGAACGTTTTTCTGGGACGCATTGACGACGATGCTTCCGGCCACGTCGGCGAAGCCGTCGATGAGGGCGTTGGTCCGGCCATTCTCCACGGCAACCGCGGCGCTGACCGCGACTCGGCCGTCGAGTCCGGCGACCGAGGTGGCCAACGTCCGGTTGGCATCGAACGTCTCCCCCTTGACCGTCAGATCACCGCCGACGGTGAGCCGCGAGGTGGGAAGGAGCGTCGCATCAGCCACCGACTCGATCACGCTTACGGCCGCCGCGTAGGTCAGCCCCTTGACCGGCGTCGGGGAGGCATCGACGTCGACGTTGTTCCGCGACGTCGCCTTGAAGGTGGCGTTGCCCGTGGTCGTCGCCGTCCCGGCCATCGACACCGTCGCGGTGGTGTTGACGATGCCGACGGCCACGCCGGCGAGCCAGGCCTTCGGAGCGGCCACAGCGGTGGCATCCGCCACGGCGTGCACCAGGAGCGAGCCGGCGTTGATGACCGCAGCCGCAGCGATGTCGATCGTCGCGGTGGCGGTCGACTTTGACGTGGCGGCGATAAGGGCGAGGCCGTCGAGGTATTCACCCACCGACGAGCCCATTTCGAAGCCGAAGCCGCCCGACTGCCAGCCGCTCGCGTCAGCGGCTCCGGCGCCGTACTTCTGGGCGCTGGCCTCGGTGGTGATGCTCACCGCCCCGCCGCGGATCGTCGCGTCACCGATTGTGACGGTAGCGGTATTCGACTCGGTGTTGAAGAAGCCACCGGCGTAGTCCAGATGCTTGGCGTTGTCGGCGGCGGTGATCGTGATCGCCCCGTCGGTGCCGCCGGTATTGGCCGCCTTGGCGAGCAGTTTCGTGCCGCCGCCGATCGTGATCGATCGGCCGACGATCTCGATCGAGCCGGCCGTCGTCGACGTGCCGGTGTCGATCGTGCGCCCCTGGATATCGAGCGTGTCGGCCTCGATGCGGAAGCTCTGGCCGCGGGTGGCCAGGTCGGTCGAGATCGACGTCAGATCGATACCGTCTCCCGATCCGAACTCGAGCATCGCTGCCGACGAGGCCGAGGAAGGCTGCCAAGTGATCCACTCGAAGTCGGCTTGCGTGACCGCGGTGATCCCCTGAATCCGTGCCAGGCTCGAGCCCGCTCCGGGGGCAATCGTCACCTTGCTGCCGGCGGCCATCCCGCCGACATCGAGGATGAAGGTGTCGCTGCTGCCGCCGCCGCTGAGGGTGTCGGCGCCACCGCCGGTTCGCAGCGTCACCGAGCCGAGGGTGAAGGCGGAGGCATCGAGCGCGTTGATCCCAGAGCCGCCCGACAGCTCCGCTCGTTCGATCCCGGAGAGGGTGTCGGATGCGGTGCCGATCACAAGCGAGGTGTTCGTGAGACGCATGTCGGCGTCGCGCGACTCGATCAGCGTATCGGTGCCGCCGCCGCCGATGATCTCGTCGCTGCCAGAGCCACCGGTGAACGTGTCGTTGCCCGCCGTGCCGACGAGGCGGTCCTCGCCATCGCCGCCGTCGAGGCGGACGGAGGCTCCGGTGACGGTGAAGGCACTGGCGTCGAGCAGGTTTGTTGAGGCGCCGCCCGTCAGATCAGCCGCTTCGATGGAGAAGAGGGCATCGGCCTGGCCATTGATGAGAAGGACGACATTCGAGAGCGCCATGTCGGCATCGCGGGTCTCGACGACGGTATCACGCCCCGAGCCGCCCTCGAGCGCGTCGGTGCCCGTTCCGCCTGAGAGGCGGTCGTTCCCGCCGCCACCGAAGATCGTGTCGTCGCCGCTGCCGCCGGAAAGCGTGTCGTTGCCGGCACCTCCGTACAGGACGACGCTTCCGAGGGTGAATGCCGCCGCGTCGATCGCGTTGTCGCCGTCGCCGCCGGTGAGCTCGGCCCGTTGGACACGGGTGAGCGTGTCAGACTCGATGACGGCCCGGCGGATCGTGACGAGGCGCGTGTCGGTGAGGGTGAAGTCGGCGTCGCGGAGCTCGCGGAGCGTGTTCGTGCCGCCGCCGCCGTCAATCGTGTCGTTGCCGGCGTTGCCAGTGATCGTGTCGTCGCCTGCGCCGCCGCGGAGGATGTCGTTGCCGCCGTTGCCGACAAGCTCCACGCTGCCGAGCGTGAAGGCGCTTGTATCGAGCGTATTGGCGGAGTCGCCGCCGACGAGGAGGGCGCTGGAGAACCCGGTGAGTTCGTTGCGGCCGATGCTCCCCCCGGATCCGATCGTGAGCCGGCTGTCGGTGAGGGTCATGTCGGCGTCGAACGACTCCATGACGACGTCGCTTCCTCCGCCACCGACGAGCGTGTTGATGCCTCCGCCACCGCTGAAGACGTTGTCTTGGGAGTTCCCGGTGATCGAATCGGCAAAAGCCGATCCGATCACGTTGCGGATACCGCTGATCGACGTAAAGCCCGTCGCCGCGCCAGAGGCGAGGTTCACCGTCACGCCGGTGGCGTAGGCCGAATAGTCGAGGACATCCTCGAGCGAGCCGGCGACGAGCCGCTCGAAGCGGCTGAAGGCGACGCCGCCGACGGTGCCGGAGCCCGCTGCGGTGATCGACCACAGCGAGCCACCGCGCGAGGCGGTGAGCGTATTTCCGCCGGCGATCAAGTTGGCTGTGCTTCCGATCACCTGCGTGACCTTCGTCACGCCATCGGTGCCGGTGGCCGTGCCGGTGTCGAGGTTGACGGCAACGGCGCCGGTCGCCGCCGAGTAGTCGAGGATCGTCGTGCCAGTGTCACTGCCGGTGATCGCGCCGGCGAGGCTCCCTGTGCCGTTGAACACGAAGCGATTGGTGCCGGAGCCTGTGACGATGTCGCCGGCACTGGTGAACGTGAGCGAGTGGAGCGTGGGGCGGGCTGTTTCCCTGACTTGGACGGTGCCGCTGGAGTTGATCGTGAACGTGAGATCGAGGGTGCAGGCGGAGAAGTCGAGTGTGTCGCGGATGCTGATCGACGCCGGCAGGACGAGGCCGAAGCCATCGGCAAACGACTGTGTGAGGACGGTGGTGACAAGCCCGGAAGTGGCGCTTGCGAGGCTGCCGGTTCCGCCGAAAGCGTCGGACGCCGTCACGCGAACGCTGAACTGTCCGCCGAGGTCGATCGACGAAAGCGTGTAGCTGTCGGCCGTGGCGCCAGGGATTGCGATCCCGTCGCGGAGCCATTGGTAGGCGCGCGTGGTGATCCCGTCGTCGTCGGTGAGGGAGTCAAAGACCGCGAGCGTGTCATCGACGCGGGGGCTCGTTGGGCCCCGGCCAGGGCTTGTCAGATTCACGACCGTCACGGCGCCCGTGAGGGGACTGTCGATGTTGACGATGGCGTTTGTGGCGGCGCTTGTGGCACTTTCGGTGGTGCCACGGGCGTCGAGCTGCG
>CAJBCV010000210.1 GCA_903951635.1 uncultured Planctomycetaceae bacterium | reverse complement strand
GAATCGAAGTTGACGCCGACGAAGTCGGGGCCGGCCTCCTCGACGAGGCGGGCGAGCTCGCGGGAATGGAGATCGCCGGCATGGTTTTCCACCGCGATCTTCACGCCGGCGTCGAGGGCCTTCGATCGGCAGGATTTCAGGACCTTGACCGTGTCGGCGATCCGGGCGTCGATGCCGCCGTCGGTGAGCCGGTCTTGATGGTTGCCGAGGATCACCCGAAAGGCCTTCGAGCCGAGATCCTTCGCCATCCGGATGCCGAGGGCGAGGTGGTCTTCGGCGCTGCCCCAGTCCTTGCGGAAGGTGGTGGACGTCGGGCAGATGCTCCACGAGCCGAGCTCGAGGCCGACGCCACGGTCGGCGGCGTAGCGGCCGATCTCGTCGAGCGAATCGTCGTCGGTCTGCCCGCCGAAGGGCCCGAAGTCGGTGATGAAGAGCGAATCACAGCCGAGCTTCTCGGCGTGATCGACCAGCTCGCGGGCGTTCCACCCCATCGCCCGAACGGCGAAGTTGTCGAAGCCGAGGGGGATTCCCCGGCGACGGATCGGAGGAGCCGGATCGGCGGCGGCGGCCGTCGCCGCGGCGAGAAGCCCTCCGACGAGGCCACGGCCGAGGGCACGGCGGGAAAGAGCGGGCTGGTGCATCGTTGGGTTGGTGTTCATGGAGGCACTTTGACACAAGCGCCAGGAGGGTTCAACGCACGTCACCGCGGCGTTGCTTCGGCGTCGCGGCGGACACGGGGGTGAGCTCGACATCGATCTGACCGTCGAAGCCGGCCAGATCCCCCGGCGGGGCGTTGAGCTTGAGATAGAGGGCGCCTGTCGTGATTGCGGAGAACCGGGCCGTGGCCCCTTCGGCGATGATGACGAACCGCGGGCGGCCCCCTTCGGCGGGGACGGCCCACTGAGCGACCAGGAGCCGGCCGAGGGGGCGGCCGCGGTACCAGCGAAGCGAGATCCCGTCGGCGGTGCTCTCCAGATCGATCGCGCCGGCCCGGCCGACGCCTGAGAGTCCGGTGGCGGCAAGCTCGGCGTCGTCGCCGGCCTTCATCGACCAGCCGCTCGGCTGCCAGCCGCGATCGGCCGCGACGACGCTCGTGGCGCGGCGGGTGAGCGGGCGGCCGTCGGTCCATTCGATGGCGGAGCGGCTGAAGTCGTAGCCGTGATCGACGTCGTCGGTGAAGGCATCGAAGTCGCGGGCGGCACGCTCGCCATCCCAGCCGTCGCTCGCCTCGAGCCGGGCGGTGAGGCGGGCGTCGAGGGGGCCCGTTTCGAGCTTGCGGAAGCGTTCGGCGTGGGAGGGATGCCCGGCGAGGAGGGCCGTCGCCGCCCAGCTCGTCGCGTAGGCGGGGATGTCGTGCCGCGGCGAGGGGGGGGTGGCGAAGACGTCGGCGAGCCCGGGGATCGCGGCGCTCATCCGGAGCCGGCGGAGGGCCTCGATCCGGCCGAGCTGCTCGACCTCCTCGGCCCGGCGCGGAATCGGCGTCGGCTCGAAGTGCCCTGCCTCGAGGCGGTGGGTGGCGAGGAGTTCGGCGATCCCTTCGGTGTACCAGGTGGGGGCCGCGAGGGACCGGAGCGTGAGCGTGAAGGCATGCACCCCTTCGTGCAGGAGGAGGTGGCGGCGGTAGGCGGGGTTGGCCGGATCGACGAGCCAGAAGCGGTTGCGGTCGCAGAAGCCATTGGCGAAATCGGGGATGGTGCCATCGACCGGGAGGAGGCCGGCAGCGCGGAAGACTTCGCGATCGGACATGAGGCATCCGAAGGCCCGCCACGACGGGGCGGACTTCGGATCGAGCGAGAAGTGTTCGCACCACGAGGCGAAGGCCTCGTCGAAGATCCGTGGGAGATCGTCGACCCCGTCGCCGGCCCGGGCCGGTCGATCGGTGACGAGGACGAGCCGTTCTCCAGCGACGATGCGGAGCCCGGCCCGGCGGGCCGTCGCCTCGAGGCGCGCGACGTTGACCATCGCCTCCCGCGCCGGCTCGTCGGCCAGCGCGACGACAGGAGCCCAGAGGGCGACGAGGGCGAGGAGCGCGACGAGGAACGGGAGCGTCTCCCACCGCGCGATCGGGCGCCGACGTTGACTCATCGCCATGGCGTTCTTCCTGGCCTCGGGACTGCCGCCAGCCGCCAATTCGGGCAGGGCAAGTTCCCCCAGTTCAACCCAAGCCCCCAGATCGCCGCAAGGTTGCTGTCCGGGACCGCTGCGGCTGAATCCCCCGGTCCCATTCGTCCGATCGATGGGGAGCGGGGACCGCCGGACCCTGGCTGAGGGTGGGCCGAGGCAAAGGGCGTGGATGTGCCAAGGTTGAATCGGCAATTCGAACCGCGAGCGATGGTCGAAGGGGGCCGTCGGTGCCGAAGGTTCGCGCCCACGTCTCCTGCCAGCCCTCCGACGGCAGCCGTCATTCGGGCGATGGCAGGCCTGCCGGTGTGGCTCGCCGTGGCCTTGATGCTCCTGGTGGCAGGGGGGGCGAACGGCTTGGCTGCCGACGAGACGGCGGGAGGCGCGGTCAATCCGTGGGCCACCGGTGGCACGCCCGCCAAGGCCGGGGATGTGGACGGCAAGCCGGGGGCGACGGCAGCGGCGCCCCCGAGCGGCGTGTTTCCGGTGGCGCAGGCTTACGCCGTTCCCACGGCGGTGATCCAGGGGGGAGCGATTCCGCCCGGATGGCAACCGCAGGCAATTCCCTACCAGGCGATCGGCCCCGATGGAAAGCCGGTCACGGTCCATGTGGCGCCGACGTACGTCTTCACCTACATCGCCGGGCCGCCGGTGGTGCAGGCGCCGGTGACGCGTCAGGTCAACCGTATCCAGGCCAATGGCCCGCCGCCGGGCTGGGCGTATCAGTCGCGCGGCGCGACGCCGGTGGTGGCCGCGCTGCCGGTGATGCGCTCGGCGCCGGTGCCCTATCAGTATCCTGCCGGGGCCCCCGCGCTTGCCGGGCAGTCGGTGGTGCCGCCGCCGTCACCCCTCGCGGCGCCCGCGCCCATGGTCGCCCAGGCGCCCGCGCCGCAGGCTGTCGCCCCGCCGCCGCTGCCTCAGGCGGCGCCGGTGCCCGCGCCTCAATTGGTCGCCCAGTCGCCGGCGACGCAGTGGGTGTCGGCGCCGACCTCACCGGCTCCGTCAAGCTTCGACGCGGCGCCAGCCGTCGCGGCCGGCACGGCGGCGGCCGCCGGGGCGATCGCGGCCACCGAGGCCGCTCCGCCTACCGCGTCGATCCCGCCGCCCCCTCCGGCGGCAGCGACACCGGCGATGACGCCGGTCAGCAACCCTGTTCCGGCCCCGGCCGATCCGGCGCCACCGCAGCCGGCGATGGAGTCGCTCTCCACTCCCGCTCCCAATCGGGGAAGCACCCATGTGTGGCGCGTCGTCGGCGTCCACGACGGCGACACCCTCACCTGTCTCGACGAGACGAACACGCAGCAGAAGGTACGGCTGGCGGAGATCGATGCCCCGGAACTCGGCCAAGACTACGGCAAGGTGTCGCGCGAGGCGCTGGCCGAGATGGTCTTCGGCAAGACGGTGACGGTGTCGGAGGAGGGGAAGGATCGCTATGGGCGCTGGATCGCCCACATGCAGGTCAACGGCATCGACGTCAATCGCCAGCAGGTCGCCACCGGCAACGCCTGGCACTACGCCGACTACTCCCGCGATCCGACGCTCGCCACGCTGCAGACGGACGCCCAGACGCGCCGGCTCGGGCTGTGGTCACAACCCGAGCCGGTGCCGCCGTGGGATTACCGTCAGACCGTGAAGAAGGCCACCGCCGGTTGACGGGGCCTTCTCCGGCTTTCGCGCCGCGGATCAGCGTCCGTTGCGCTTCGCCTGCTGACGCTTGCCGCGGGCCACGGTGTGGCCGAGGCGACGGGTGTTGGCCCCCTCGAGCTTGAGGCGCCCCGCCTTCGCGGCGGTGACGGCCGAACGCTGCTTGGCGCGGTCGAAGGCGACGGCCTGGGCTCCGGCGGCGGGGGTGAGCGCGGCACGGTTGACACGGGCCTTCTTCGAAATCGTGGCCACGGGCTTGGCGGCCTTCCGCACTCCCTTGGCTGCAGCCTTGGCCGGCTTCGCCACGGGGGCGGCCACGGGAGTGGCGACGACGGCCTTCGCCGGCTTGGCAACGCGGCGCGGGGCCGGCGGGAGCGCCACCTTGGCGACGACCGGCGGGGGAGCGATCTTCCGCGCCGGGGCCGCGGGAGCGACCGGGCGCTCGGCCGTCCGCCGGGCCGCACGCCCCGAGAGCTTCTTGTCGCGGGCCTTGGCGCGGGCGGTGGTCGACTTGCCGGGGAGCATGCCACCGACGGCCGCCGCCAATTCACCGAGCCGCTTCTCGAGACGCTCGATTGCCTCGTGGAACACGTCGGCCTTCTCGTGGCTGCGGGCGTTGGCGCCGGTCACGGGGCCGGCGGCGCGCTTCGTCTTCCGTCCCTGGCCGGCCGTCAGGTCACGCCACTTGTCACGGAGGATGCGGGCCTGCTTCGCGGCGGCGTCGATCTGCGTGTGCGTGGCGCTGGAGAGCGCTGAACCGAAACTCGTGTCGAGGATCTTCCGCTCCGCCGCGGTGAACAGGTCGCGGAGGTGAGCGAACGGGGCGGTCGTGGTCGGAGACGCCTTGGCCATGGTGGAAAAGTTCCTTGGAGTGGAAGCGGGCTTGGGAATGGACGGTGTGCGGAGTGTAAGCCGTCTGACCCCCGGGCGGGGCGGATTGAGAACGACTCAGTCGGGAATCGAACGGTGTGTCGAGCGATGGTCAAAGCAGGATCGGTGAGAGGACAGGGACGGCGGGGCGGCTCGCCTGTGTGCCGCCCCGCCCCATTCCCTCACCCGTGCCGGCACGGTCGGGCGACGCGGAGTCTGGCTCGGAACGAGGGAATGGAGCGGCGCGTCGGCCCGCGCGGCGTCTCCCCGTCCAGCACCGTCCGGACCGTCGCCGTGGTCGGGGGGGCGCTCACCCCCGAGCCGGCTGGCCCAGACTTCTTCCCGTCATTCTCCCGTACCCATTCCGGACGCCAGGGGATGCTGCGTGTCACCCGCTTCCTCCAGTGAAGCTGCGCCGCGTCGTGCATCCACATGATGGCGTTCCCCAGGCCACGCCGGCGTGGCGGCGCGACCGGCGCCGCCGGATCGATACCGGGCGTTGCATGGGGAATCGGCGAACCGCGAGGATCGCCCGCAGTCCCGACCCAGAATGGCCAGTCTGCGCCGGTCGTACGGATGGCAGGGGCCACCCAATCGTCAGGCTTTGCCAAGGTCGCGGCGTGCCTTACCGGCTGCGGCCGCCGGTGCCGCCGCCGAGTTGCTGGCGACGTTCCTCGAGTTGGCGACGGTATTCTGCCCTTCGCCCCCGCTGCTCCGGATCGGAGTTGTCGAGCATTGACTTGCGCCGGTTGTTGCGGTCGTCCTCGGAGAATCCACCGCGCGAGGGGCCGCCGCCACCACCGGGGCCGCCTCCACCGGGGCCACGGCCGCCCGATCCGCCCCCTCCAGGGCCCCCGTTGCCGGCCACTTGGCTGCCACCGGGACGTCCGCCACCGGGCGGCCCCCCGGCCGTGCCGCGTGGGCTGCCGCGGTTGCCACCCTTGGCCCGGTCTTCGGCACGCTTTTTCCGGGCGTCGTCCTCGGCCTTGATGCGGCGATCGAGTTCGGCCTGGCGCTGAGCCGGCGCGACGAGGAAGAAGGAGTTCACCTGGGCCGTCTCGCCGGCCTCCATGAGACGCCCGAAGTCACGCCGGACCTGATCGCGCATCCCTTCCGGAAGGTTGCGCATGGAATCGCGCACCCGTCCCATGTCTGGTCCGCCGCTGTACGGCGTCTGGCCCTTGCTCATCTTGTCGAGTTCGGCGATCTGTTCGTTGATCGCCGTGCGGACTTCGAGCACCTGCGGGGGCGTCGAGTACCAACCGAGCGCCCAGCCGGTGAGGAGCGTCATGCAGAGGAGAACGCCGGCGGCGATCGCGCCCCGCTTCAGCCAGGCGCCGATCCCCCCGCCCGCCCCCGCTTTCGAACCTCGTTCGCTCGCAGCCAGGGCACGTCGGACTTCGCCTGCGGACAGGGTGCGCATCGTGGGCTTCCTCCATCCGCCGGACTCGAGAAAAACCCCTTCATGGGGGGGCGTGCGACCGGGCCATGACGGGCGTTGAATCGGGCAGCCGCCCCCGTTCAACGCCCAAGCACCGCCGAAGTTTCGCGGAAGCGACTCCCGGTTGACTGGCCCTTGAGACGCCCCGCAGAAAGCCGATGCTGTTTGCGGGCGATCGGCGGGAAAATGAACGAAGGGATAACGCGGATGATCGAGGCGATCGAGCCGGGCCGTTACCGGCACTACAAGGGGAACGAGTACACCGTGCTTGGGGTGGCCCGACACAGTGAGTCAGAGGAGCGGCTCGTCGTCTACCGCCAGGAGTATGGGGCCCGGGAGTTGTGGGTCAGGCCGCTTTCGATGTTTGCCGAGTCGGTCGCGGTGGGCGGCCGTACGGTTCCCCGCTTCGAGCGCATCGGGCCGGAATGAACGCTGGGGGCTAAGAGCCCCGGTCGTGGTTCCCGGTCGTGGTCCCCGGTCAGGGTCCCCGGTCAGGGTCCCCGGTGGGTTTCGAACTCATCGACGGTGTCGGTCTTTTCGGCCACGATGGCAGCTACTCGGGCTTCGACGTTTTTGAGCCGCATGAAGCCCACCCGATCGAGGGCCTCATCGAGCGAGAGGTAGTGGGCCGGGATGGTGCGGTATTCGTCATCCTGGTCGACGAGCCACCGTCCGCCGGGCTGGAGCCGGTACATGACCGCGTAGCCGTAGACGCCGAGTTTGTTCGAATCCTCGGACATGAAAATCCCCCTGAAATAGGGTCGCCGGGCCTCGGGTCGTACCGACCACACCAAGTCGGAATCGAACCCGAGGCGGCAGCATCGAACACCATCCCGGGTGTGACCGCCAAGGGCAGTTTGTGGCAGCGATCGACAATCGGGGCGGGGGGCTGTTTTCCCGGGATTCGGGAACATTTCTGGGGAGCGTCGATCCGGCTCGAGCGGTGCTAGCACGCCCTCGCCCTTCGGCCCGGACGACCATGGCGCCTCCCTCGTGGGGGTGAACGGCTTCACTCCGAAGAGCGGGGGGGCGTCGCCGCCGGGATGAGTCTGAGGCGTGAATCGCGCCAATCGCCTTTTTTTTCAGAACATTGGCAAGGTCAGGGCCGTTGAACGGGAGCCGGGAAATGGGAAACGTTCCTGCCAGATCGTCGCTCTCGAAAGACGTTCACCATGCCGGTTTGGATCCCCTTTGTCGCACTTGTCGCCAGCGCTTTCGCCGTGGCGTTCCTGCTGGCAGCCGCCGTGCTGCCGGGAGCGCGGCGATGGTGGCCGCTGGCCTGGTCGGCGCCGCGGTGCCAAGCAGGCTGCGTCGCCTTGGCGATGGGGGCGTTCGCGGCCGCGTCGGTCGGATTCCATCATCATGTGGCACCCCGGCCAGCCCCTGTCGAGGAACTCGGTCTCGCCCAGACCGTCGCGGTACCGGGGGTCGTGGTGCGTACCGACCAGGGGACGCCGATCGGCGTCAAGCGGCTTTCCGAGGCGGTGGCGCCCGGGGCCGTGCCCGATGGCTACAAGGGACGGCTGATCGTGGCGGGGGGGCGCGACGCCCTCTCCAATTGCCATGGGTGGGTGTTCACCGATGGCGAGTTTTGCGTCGACGGGACGAACGTCGACGACATCCTCCGCGAAAATGGCTACACGCAGGTGGTCGATCCGCAGCCCTCCGATCTCATCGTCTACCGGGACGGCGATGGGGTGCCGATCCATACCGGCCTCGTCCAGGCCACCGGACGCAACGGGTTTGTCCTCGTCGAGAGCAAGTGGGGGCAACTCGACGTCTACTGGCACACCCCGGCCGACCAGCGTTACGCCGACCATTGGGAGTACTGGCGCAGCCCCCGCGCCGGGCATCGGCTCGACGTCGCGATCGGCCGTTCGCCGGCTGTGGAAAACGCCCCCCCTCCCCCTCCCTCTCCGTGAGGGGTGCCCGGGTTTGGATGGGCTCGATCTTCCGCTGTGTTGCCTCTCTGGGCAGCGTTGTGAGGGGCTTTTTTTCTAGGGAAAAGCCCAATGCTTGCATGCTATTAAGGCTTGTTGCAGTCCCCCCCCGAGGTGGTGTATCTTTGGGTTCCATCGCAGGGGGAAGGCGGGGTTTTTTAAACCCTCTCCATTCCTTTTCGTTGCTGGTTCTCGATGCTGGTTCTCGATGCTCGGTCTCGATGGTGCGGTGTTGGTTGGGGCGTGGCTGTTTTTGATTGAGAATCGTTCGCCGACGCCTCGGTGGAATCCGGCAGGAACAAAGGAGTGACGGCATATGGCCAGGATGCGTCTTCGCGATCGGATTCTCCGCGCCTGGAGATCGCGTCTCCGCCGGACGGGTGTCTCCCGCCAGCATGCCCGCGTGGCCTCGACGCTTCGCCTTGAGGGCCTCGAGTCCCGGGCCATGCTCGACGGTGCCGGGATCCTCTTTCCGACACTCGCGCCGCAACTGACGCCGTTCACGACGTCGGCCAATGTCCTCAAGCACTCGACCGTCAGCATGGTCGTACCGGCCATTTCGGCCGACCCTGTCGGGCTCTTCTACTCCCTCGGCGCTGACGCCCCCGCTTGGGCGGCGATCGAACGGACCTCCGGCCTGCTCTCCCTCAGCCCCGGTGCGGACGGAGCGAGCGGCGCGTTCGACGTCCTCGTCACCGAGAGCGGGCAGGCCCCGACGGCACGGCGGGTGGCCGTGTCGGTGTTCTCGGCCGGCGTCGTCGGGAATGATCTGGTCGTCTACGGCACGTCGGGCAACGACCGGCTGCAGGTCGTCGCCGAGGGCGTGGCCTCGATCACCGCAGGCGGTGTCGCCCTTCCGATTCTCCTTCCCGACGGGACGGTGGCCGGTTCGTTCGATTCAACCGCTACCGGCGGTTCGCTGTTCGTCGATCTCGGCACGGGGGTCGATGCCTTCACGGCCAGTGGCAGTGCCTCGATCGTCGTCCGCACCGCATCGGCGCCGTCCGTGCCGGCCGGCGATTTGCTCGACGTCGCGGCCTGGAGTGGCAATCTGACGCTCGACGCCGGCGCGGGCACACTCGAAGTGTCGTGCCCGGCGTCGGCCTCGGGGGCTGCGGGCGACAAGCTCCTGGTGGGGGCCAAGCTGCGAAACGTGGAGATTTCCGCCGACACGATCCACTGCGCTCAGGCGGTGCAGGCCGATGCGGTCTTGCTCCGGGCCGCGAGCGCCGATCTCCGCTCGGCCAATTTTGGCACGGCCAGCCTCACGCTCCCGCAGGCCGGCGCGGCGGTCAATTTGACCGGGGCCGGGTTCGGCAATTTGCTCGTCACCGGCGCCGGGTCGGTCGTCGATCTGTCGGTCGCGACGTTCGGCACGATTCTCAACACGGGTAACGGCGCCACGATCAACCTCGCCGGGGCCCAGTTCTCTTCGCTGGTCAACGAGGGGCTCGATTCGACGATCAACATCGGTGGCGCGAACTTCAAGGCCCTGATCAAGCAGACCAGCACGATCAGTCTCGGTGGTATCAAGTTCGATGCCCTGCTCAACAAGGGGTCGGGCACGAAGATCAATCTCGGCGGCGCCGACTTCAGCTCCCTGGCCGAGCAGACCGCCGACATCACCGTCGGCGGCATCGACTTCCGTTCGCTCGAAAACACCGCCGACAACGTCACCGTGACCATCGGCGGGGTCGATTTCGGGACGCTCGTCGAGCAGGGAGGGGCGATTTCGGTCGGGGCGATCAAGTTCGATGCGCTGCTCAACAAGGGGTCGGGCACGAAGATCAATCTCGGCGGCGCCAATTTCAAGGCGCTGGTCAAGCAGACCGCCACGATCAGTCTCGGCGGCGCTGCCTTCAATGCCCTCGTGAATCAGAGCGACAGCATGACGCTCGATCTCGGAGCCGCCAATTTCAAGGCGCTGGTCAAGCAGACCGCCACGATCAGTCTCGGTGGAGCCGAGTTCGCAACGCTTCTCAACGAGGGGGCTCTGACGACGATCAACGTCGGCGGCGCCGACTTCGGGGTGCTCGTCGAACAAGGGGGCGTGATCTCGGTCGGGGCGATCAAGTTCGATGCCCTGATCAACAAGGGGTCGGGCTCGAAGATCAGTCTCGGTGGCGCCAACTTCAAGGCGCTGATCAAGCAGACCGCCACGATCAGTCTCGGCGGCGTCCAGATCCAGGGGCTTCTCAACACGGCCGACGGCGTGACGATCCAGACCGCTCCGACCGATTTCAGTGCGCTGGTGAGCCGGGCGGCCGGGACGACGATCGACGTCGGCAGAGTGACCCTCGGCAGCCTCGTGAACTCGGGGAACGATGTCTCGATCGACCTCGCGGACACGACCTTGACGATCCTCGTCAACGCCGATCCCGTCGCGGTCTCGCAACCCGGGATCGATCTCACGACCCTGGCGGATGTCGGCAGCCGGGCGCGGATCAATCTCACCCGGGCGACCTTCGACACGCTCGTCAACGCCGGGAGCGGGTCGACGATCACGGTCCAGGAGGGGACGTTCACGACGCTTGTCAATTCCGGCAATGCGGCGGGAACGGGGATCGCCCTCGGCGGCGTCACCTTCCAGACGCTCGCCAACTACGGCACCTCGGCCACCCTCGATATCGGCGGGGCAAACCTCAAGGCGCTCATCAAGCAGACGAGCACGATCAGCCTCGGCGGCATCAAGTTCGACGCACTGATCAACAAGGGAACGGGCACGAAGATCAATCTCGGCGGTGCCGACCTCGGATCCCTCGTTGAGCAGACGGCACCGATCACGGTGGGCGGCGTTGAGTTCGGGACGCTGCTCAACACCGCCGATGGGGTGGAGATCAACATCGGCGGAGCCAATTTCAAGGCGCTGATCAAGCAGACGGCCACGATCAGTCTCGGCGGCATCAAGTTCGACGCGCTGCTCAACAAGGGCAAGGGCACGAAGATCAGCCTCGGCGGCGCCGATTTCGGTGGCGTGCAGTTGGCGACGAGCGGGGCGCTGATCGAACTCCCCGCGACCGGGATCAAGCAGATCGTCAACGAGGGAAGCGACGTCTCGATCGTGACCGGGGCGGTCAACTTCAGCGCGCTGGTCAAGAAGACCGCGACGATCAGTCTCGGCGGCATCAAGTTCGACGCGCTGCTCAACAAGGGCAAGGGCACGAAGATCAGCCTCGGCGGCATCAGCTTCGGCACGCTCGAGAACCAGGCTGACGCCACCGAGATCACGCTCGTCAACGACCAATTCCTCGATCTTCTCAACAGCGGTGGCGGGGTCGAGACGCGGATCGACGTCCTCGGTGGCCGATTCCTCTCGCTCACCAACAAGGGCGACCGTGTCGGCCTCGTGCGTGTGGCTGACGCGTCCTTCGGGTCGGTGCGGAATGACGGCGACTTCGTGGGCCTGCTCAGCATCGCCGGAGGGGCCGAGGCAAACGTCCTCGTCAACGACGGCAACGGCGTGAATCTCGTCTTTGCCGCCGGTGCCGGCGACGACGTCTTCGTGAACGACGCCTCGTGCGACGATTTCCATGGCAACAATGTGGTGCTGGCGGTCGATCTCGGCGGCGGGAATGACCGTGCCGTGATCGGTGGCCGAAATCTCGTCGGCCGAGTCACCAGCGGCGTGGGCGATGAGCGGGTGTACTTCGTCGGCGGGGTGACCGGCGCTCTGGTACTCGAGGAGAGTGCCTTTGGCGGCACCGATACGCTCGACTTCTCGCGGCTCACCGGCGGGGGGGTGACCATCGATCTGGCGACGACGGCGCCTCAAGTCGTGCGGGCCGGGTTGACGCTGAGCCTCACCAATGGGTTGGGGGTGGAAAACGTCGTCGGGACCACGGCCGCCGACACGATCCGCGGCAATTCCCGCGACAATGTGCTCACGGGGGCCGATCTGGCCGAGAATCGCGGCGGAGCGGTGACACCGCTCAACGGCCGCACCCAGGTCGTTTTCCTCGACTTCGATTCCCGCACCGAGGCCGGCGAGCATGTCTACACGGCCGCCGAACAGAGCGCGATTCTGGCCGGACTCGACTCGATCTATGGAGGTTTTCAGGTCTCGTTCGTGACCTCGGCGCCGGCTTGGGGCGACTATGCCACGGTGTTCTTCAATCAGTCGCGTGCCGATGGTGAGCCCGGGGGAGATTCCTCCGAGATCGACTTCGGCAACCGCAATCTCGGTGGCACGGCGATCCTTCAAATCAACGGCCTGCTCGGCCTCCCTGGCGGGCCCGAGGCGACCTCGGAGAACTTCGTCGCCGCGAGCACTTGGATGGCGGCCCACGAGCTCGGCCATCTGCTCGGCCTGCGGCACGCCGACGCCTTCGGCCCGGTCGGCTTCGTGGTCAACACCTCTCCCCAGTCGCTCGGGCTGGAGGCGGCACCAGCCGTCCCGGGAGCCCCGGCGGCGTGGGAGACAAACTCCTCGATCATGGCGACGCCGGCCCTCACCGGATTCACGCTCGCCGATCTGGCGACGAGCCACTTCTTCAATGAGCGGGAGGCGGTCAAGCTCGCCTACAACCAGCGGGCCCCGATCGTGCCCGACGGTCGTCTCCTCGTGGCCGAGCAGTCTGCCCTGCATGGCGGATTCCTTTCCGCCCAGAGCCTGTCGCTCGCCTCCCTGCCGGTGCCCAACACCCTCCGTGGCGGGTTCGACGCCGGAAAGGATCTGGTCGTCGCCGCGGTCGACGTGATCGGGACGGTGGCGACCTCGGGCCAGAAGGACGTCTACCGGATCGAAGGTCGCCGTGGCGACCTGATGAATCTCCAGGTGATGTCGAAGGCCCTCGATCGCTACCGCGGGCAGAACTTCGACGCCTACCTGACCGTCTACAACGCGGCCGGTGAGGTCGTCGCCACGAGCGACGACGAGTTCGAGAGCCAGGATCCCTCCATCATCGATCTCGTACTCCCTGCCGATGGCAGCTATTACCTCGAGGTCCGCGGCTACGACGCAACCCAGACGGGAAGCTACGAACTGTTTACCTGGCGGTTTGACACCGCCAGCCCGACCGACGCCGGCGACGTGATCGATGGACGGGATGGCAATGACATCCTCGCCGGCGGGGCCGGCGAGGACATCCTCTTCGGTGGTGAGGGGAACGATTTCCTCACCGGCGGCAGCGGCGACGACCTCCTCGTCGGCGACGAAGGGGCCGACCGGCTCGATGGCGGCAACGACGACGACGTCCTTGTGGCCGGTGAGATCTGCTCGGCCTACGGGATCTGGAACGAACCGGCGCGGCTCCGGTTCTTCGTCTCCGCTTGGTCGACGAAGGGCTCCCGCTCCTCGATCCTTCGCGAGGGATCGACCGGGGACTGCAGCCAGGACGTACTCATCGGCGGCCTCGGGGCTGATTGGTTCATCATCAGCAGTGAGGACCGAATCATCGATCGGTCGAGCAGCCAAGGCGACGCGGTCAGCACTGTGCGGTAGTCGCCGCGTGTGCGCCCACCACAACCACCCTTGCATGCCCTGATAGCCTCCAGACGGTGATCAAAGATCCCGTCGATGAGGAGGCGATTCATGGGTCGGCAGTCGGATCCACGGAAGGCTGCGGCGGGGGAGCGGCGGCTGGCCCGCTTCGGTGATTCAGGGCTCACGGTGGCCCGATTCTGCGCCCGCGAGGATCTCCTGAAGGCCGCGGTCCTTGCGCTCGCGACCGAGGCGGCGCCATGCTGAGCATCGCCCCTCCGCCGACGATCTATCTCCACGCCGGCGCCACCGACATGCGCAAGAGCTTCGACGGCCTGTCGGGAATCATCCGTGGGAGCTTCGGTGGCGACCCCGCCGATGGCAGCCTCTTCCTGTTTGTGAACAAACGTCGCGATCGGCTCAAGGCCCTGTGGTGGGACGGGGACGGCTTCGCGCTCTGGTACAAGCGGCTCGAGCAGGGGACCTTCGAGTCGGTGGGCGGCTACGAGCGACGCAAGCCGGGCACGGAAAAGCCTCGCTCGGAAGCGCTGCCGGCCCATCTTCCCCGCTCCGAAGTGAAGCTGCCGGTGCCCGCGGATCTCAAGGAATGCGCGCCGCAAGGTGTTTGAGTCGCAGAACAACCATCCCTCGCATGCCGCCCTGCTGATGGGGCTCTTCCAGCAGCTCTACGACATCGAGGATCGGGCGAAGGTCTTCGCGCCAGATAATCGACGCAGTCTCCGGCAGTCGGTGTTGCTGCCGATCTGGGATGAGATCGGCGCCTATCTGGCCAGCGACGCGGTGGCCAATGTCATGCCAAAGGAGCCCTTCGGCCAAGCGATCACGTACCTACGGAACAACATCGAGGCTCTGCGGGTGCATCTCGATGACGGTCTGGTGCCGATCGACAACAACGACACCGAGCAGCTGATGAAGCAGGTGGCCTTGGGCCGAAAAAACTGGATGTTTATCGGCAGCATCGATGCCGGGAACCGGGCGGCCGACCTGCTCTCGATCGTGAGCAGTGCCGCGCGGAACGATCTCGACATCTTCGTCTACGTGAAGGACGTCCTCGACAAGCTGCTCGGCGGCTGTCGTGACTTCGAAGCGATGCGCCCCGACGTCTGGAAGCTCGCGCATCCCGAGGCGGTGCGGATCTACCGCCAGGACGAGCGGCGGCACCGCGCCGAGGTCAAGTCGGCGAAGCGGGCCAAGCGCCGCGGCAGCCGCCGGTAGGCCGCCCCTCGGGGCGCTGCTCACCGGCTCACGCCACGCCAGCGACTGCCGCAAGGGGATGGCGGTGGTGAGCGCTCACGTCGCCGCACAGTCGCCGCGAAATCTCAGCGTGGGGCGAGGCCCGCGATGATTTCCTGAAGAGCCGGGAGGGATTGGAGCGGGACGAAGTCAGGCTCGGTCGTGAGCGTGACTTTGTCTTTGTATCCGGCCTCTGCCGCAGCCTTGATCGCTTCGATCGCCTTCCCGACGAACGCGTCGGCGGCTCCGGGGTCGGCATCACGGACGACCGTCGAGCATTGGCTAAAGCAGCGGGCGAGGCAGATAAGGAGGTTCGGGTCGCTCTGTGGGCCGCGGATCCTCTCGGCGATCGATTCTGCCCGCTCCCATTGGCCACAGCGGGCGAGCGTGAGCATCAGTTCGATCTGACGCTCGACGTTGCCGGCATCGAGCCCCGCGATCCGTTCCCGCAATTGAAGCGATTTCTCGAACCAGGACGCCGCCTTTTCGGCATCCCCCGACATCGCTTCGACGACGCCGAGACGGTGGTATTCCATGGCGACATTTCGGATCTGGTCGACGTCGTGTTCATCCCGTGACAACACGCTGCGATTGATCGCCAGGCAACGCTCGAAGTCGCGACGGGCGGCATCGAGATCACCCGTTCGCAGGCCGATGTCGCCATGGTTGCCCAGGGCGCTTGCGAGTTCGACCTGGGCGCTGAGATCCTCGCGGTTGCCCGCGAGGATCTCCTCGTTGGCGGCCAGGCATCGGGCGTAGTAATCCCGTGATTGCGTGACATTGCCGAGAAGGAAGGCCGTCTCTCCGAGTGCCTGGTATGACCGGGCCATATCGTGGCGGAGGGCGAGGTCGTCAGGGACCGCTTCGAGGACCTTGCGACGGAGGTCGATCGTCTCCTCGAACAACGGACCTGCCTCCATGGGATTGCCTTCGCGGAGCAGTCCCACCGCCAGATGCGTCATGGATTCGGCGAGGTTCCGAGTGATGGTCAACGGCTCGATCGCGTCCTCGCCGCCTCGGGGGTGGGTGAGGAGTTTTCTCCAGATGGCGACGGACTGCCGATGGCAATCGAGGCTCGCCGCCATGTCGTGATCGAGTTCATGGCGCATTTCACCGAGAACGCGGAGCACGGAGGCGAGGTTGCCTTGGGCCTTGTCGTTGTCGGGGAAGTCGTTGGCCCGTCGCCAAGCGATCGTATGGGACTTGAGATACTCCTCCATCGCTTCCTTCGTGGAGCCAAGCCTGCGGAAGGAGTCGCCAAGTCGCATCCGGGCCACGAGTTCCGTCGTCTCGGTCGCCCGCGAGCCTTTCAAGGTCGAGGAGAGTTTCCGGAGGGCCTCCAAGCCCATCTCGAGGAGCGATTTCTTGAGGTTCTCCGTGCCTGGGGCCCCCTGGAGTTTGATCTGGATGTCGTCAACGACGGTCTGGATCAGCGCGAGACCTTCGCTGGCCCGCTTGGCGGCCAAGGCTTCGTTCGCTTCCGCATCTATCTTCGCGGCATCGGCAGCCTGCCTGAGCGCGACAGCGTCCTTGCGCGAATTCTCGATCACGACCGCGGCGGTGGTCGACCCGACGGCCACCACGCCGAGGAGGCCGACGACCGCGGCTGCCAGGCCCGCCGTGCGGGGGTTGCGGCGGCACCATCGCCACAGCCGCTCCACGGGGGAGATCGGCCGGGCCACGATCGGCTCGCCGGCCAGATACCGTCGGCAGTCGTCGGCCAACGCTGCGGCACTTTCATACCGCCGCTCAGGGGCCTTCTGGAGGCATTTCAGGCAGATCGTCTCGACGTCGGCTGGCACCTTCGACACGAGCAGCGACGGCCGCACCGGCTCTTCGTTGACGACCAGCAGCGTCGTCTCGTAGGGGGAAGCTCCGAGGAACGGAGGACGGCCGACGAGCATCTCGTAGAGGATCGCCCCCAGAGCGTAGATGTCGACGGAAGGCCCGTAGATTTCACACAAGGCCTGTTCGGGGGCCATGTAGCTCGGCGTGCCGATCTGGGAGCCGCTGCGAGTCTGGCTCGACTTGCTTTCGAGCTCCTTGGCGAGGCCAAAGTCGGTGATCTTGGGCGTGCCGTCTCCACTCAGGAGGACGTTGGCCGGCTTGAGATCACGGTGGACGATGCCTTTGAAGTGGGCCGCTTCGACGCCCCTGGCAAGGCGTTCGATGAGGGCGACGGCGTTGCTCGGCGGCTGCGGAATGCCGTTGATTTCGACGTCGAGCGGGGAGCCGTCGACGAACTCGAGCGACAAAAAGGGAAGTCCGTCGCTCTCGCCGAGATCGTAGATCTGGACGATGTTGGGATGCTTGAGCGAGGCCACGGCCCGGGCCTCGGTCTCGAAGCGGGTCAGTTGCTCCGCCGAGGCGTGCCCGCCGGCCAGAATCATCTTCAGGGCCACGAGCCGATTGAGGGCCTTTTGGCGGGCCTTGTAGACGACGCCCGTCGTACCGCGGCCCAGCTCGTCGAGCAGTTCGTAGCCGGCGACTGTCGGGAGACGATGGTTGGCGGACGGGCTTTTTTCCATGGAAAAAGTATCGCCGTGCGATCAGGAGCAGTCTAGTGGCAGCCACTCCTTGTGGGGGGTGTGGCTGAGGCTCGGGTGACGGCTCGAAGGGCATGGAAACGAAAAAACCCGCCCCGGGCAGTGCCAGGGGCGGGTTTCCTTGGTTCATGAATCTTCGGACAGGATCCGGCGGATCAGCCAGCGGCCCGAGCGAGAGCCAGCTTGCGACGCTTGGCAAGCTGCACCCCGACCAGCCCGGCGATCCCCATCCCGGCAGCCACCATGTTGCCCGGCTCCGGCACGGCGACCGCAGCGACGCGGAAGCCGATCGCTCCCGT
>CAJBCV010000209.1 GCA_903951635.1 uncultured Planctomycetaceae bacterium | reverse complement strand
GGGCCAGCCGGGGCCAGCCGGGGAATGGCGCGCGTGGGGCCGCTGATGCGCTCCGGTGGGAGACGCCCCGCCGCCCGGTTCCCCCGGTGGGGGTGGGAGCGATCGCCCCGGCAGGGGCGTGAGCCGACACAGAATCGGGCTCCTTTGAAAAGGGCGATCCGCGCCAAAGGAGGGCCGGGAAAAGGGGGAAGAAGCCGGCGGCGGGCGAAGTTCCCCTGCCCGGGTGCCCTTCCTGGGGTAGACTGGCTGGGCGTTGCGCAACACGGGCCGATCCCCTGGACTCCCGACCGAACTGAACATGATCGAGTGGTTCGAGCAGGGGTCCTACCTCGGCATCGTGCTCTTTTTGACCCTCACGGGGATCGGGCTTCCGGTGCCGGAGGAGGTCCCGATCGTCGCCGCTGGCGTGGCCAGTCGGGCGGGTGCGCTGCAGTGGTACTACGCCCTCCCGGCCTGTCTCCTCGGCGCGGTTCTCGGCGACAGCCTGATGTATGCCGTGGGGCGGTTTTTCGGGGCCAAGATCCTCCGCGACCATCCCTGGTGGTCCGGGTTTCTGACTCCCGAACGGGAGAAGACGATCGAGGACCTCATCAACCGGCACGGCATCAAGGCGTTCTTCGTCGCCCGGTTCCTCGTCGGCCTGCGGAGCCCCTTTTATCTCACTGCCGGCATGCTCAAGGTGAAGTACCGCTGGTTCCTCCTCGCCGACCTCCTCTGTGCCTCGGTCGTGATCGGCGGCTTCTTCGGCCTCTCCTACTACTTCGGCGAGAGCATCAGCGGCCTGATCCGCTCCGCCGAACGGGGGCTGACGCTGGCGGCGATTTCGCTGGCGTTCCTGGCGGTGGTGGCGTTCTTCTGGTTCCGCAAGCGGCGGATGCAGATGCTCGACCGCGATCCCGAGGCGCTCTTCGAAAACAAGGAGTTGATCTTCGGGCCCGCCGCCGATCGGATCGTCGATGCGGTCGGAATCGGGGAGGGCCATGGCACGCACGCCGAGTCGGCCCCGAACGACCATCCCGCCGGCCGCGACTGACGGTGGGGCGAGTGGCGCCGGTTCTGCCGGGTCACGGTGAAAAAATGTGCGGTTTCGGCAAGCTTGTCGACCTCGGGCGACTTTGACGTCGCCAAACGGCGACCTAGGTACCTGTGGAGCCTTTTTCATCCACGGGATTCACCATGCGCGCCGACCTCTCTTCTGCCTCTCGTGCCGCGTTCTCTCCGTCGACCGCGGACGGCCCTGCCGAGCGGATGACGCGTGGGGGGGAGCGGAGCGGGCATCGGGGGCGGGTGGTCGTCATCGACGCCGACCGTCGGGCCGCGTCGGGGACCGCAGCCTGGCTCTGTACCCAGGGGTGGCACGCCAGCGCCGCGGGAAGCGTCGACGAAGCCCGCGGCCTCGTTGCCCGCGGCCGGTGTGACGCCTGGGTCGTCGTCGGCATGGCAGCCGACCGGGGCGCCGAAGCCGTCCGCCACGCGCTCCCCCCGCGCCACGCCGGCACGGCCCTGGTCGCGATCCTTCCTCCCCACATGAACGCCTCCGGCTGGGACGCGGCCCTCGGCTTTCCCGCCGCCGACGACCTGCTCCTCGACGCCCTCGCCCAGGCCTGCCGGGCCCCGGCACCAGCCTCCGTGCCGGCACCGGCACCGGCACCGGCACCGAGGGTGGCATCGCATCAGGCTGAGGCCGGGATCCTCGGGGCCGATCCGTCGATCCGTCGCGTTCTCGACGTCGCCCGCCGGGTGGCCGACACGGGGGTCACCATCCTCCTCACCGGCGAAAGTGGGACGGGAAAGTCGCTTCTCGCCCGCGAGATCCATGCCATCAGCCAGCGCCGCACCGGGCGCTTCGTCGAGGTCGCCTGCGGCAGCCTGCCGGAGTCGCTCCTCGAGAGCGAACTCTTCGGCCATGTCGCTGGGGCGTTCACGGGGGCGACGGTCGATCGCGAGGGGCGATTCGCCCAGGCCGACGGCGGCTCGATCTTCCTCGACGAGATCGCCACCGCGACGCCTGGACTCCAAGTGAAGCTCCTCCGCGTCCTCCAGAATCTCGAGTTCGAGCCGGTGGGGGGTGGGCTGACGCGGAAGGTCGATGCCCGCCTCATTCTTGCCACCCACGAAGACCTCTCGGCGCTCGTGGCAACGGGGCAGTTTCGTGCCGACCTGTTCTGGCGGATCAACGTCGTCACGATCGAGATGCCGTCGCTCCGCGACCGTCGTTCCGACATCCCCCTCCTGGCCAGCCACTTTCTCACCCGCGCCGCCGCCCGCGCTGGCCGGCCCGTCGCCGGCTTCACCCCCGCGGCGCTGGCGGCACTCGTCTCCCACGACTGGCCGGGCAACGTCCGTGAGCTCGAACACGCCGTGGAGCGGGGGGTGTATCTCGGCACGTCGAGCTCCGTCGACGTCGGCGATCTCCCCCCAGCCGTGGTGGCGGCGGGCGCCGTCCGCCTCGAGCCGCGCGGAGAAGGGGTCCTGCGGCAGTCGCTGGCGCAGCCAGAGCGGCAACTGATCCTCGAGGCGCTCCAACGCCATGCCTGGAGGCGCGACGCGGCGGCACGAGCGCTGGGCATCAACCGCACGACGCTCTACAAGAAAGCGAAACGCCTCGGGCTCGACCTCTCCGCGCTTCCGACGGGGGGATGACCTCAGCCGACGGCCGGCACCCATCCCGAGGCAAGCGACCAGGCAAGAAGGGCCGCCAGGACGAGCCGGTAGGCGATGAACGGCCAGAGCGTGGACTGACCGAGCATCGCCAGGAGCCAGCGGATCGCCACGTAGCCGACGATGGCCGCCGATGCCGTGCCGGCGGCCGCCATCGTGATCGCCTCGGTGGAGCCGAAGATCTCGGCCCGTTCCTGCCAGGCTTCGAGGAGGCCGGCGGCGGCCACCGCGGGGAGGGAGAGGAGGAAGGAAAACCGGGCTGCCGTCTGCCGATCGAGCCCGCCGAGCATCCCTGATGAGATCGTCACGCCGCTCCGCGACGTCCCTGGCACGAGCGCCAGCACCTGCGCAAGCCCCATGCCCAGGCCGTCGGAAAGCCCGATCCCGTCGAGGCCGTGTCGTCCCGTCGAGCCCCGCCGGTTCCGCCGCCGCACGACCCATTCCGCCACGGCCATGAGGACGGTTGCCGCCAGCAGGGCTGCGATCACCACCTCCAGCCGCCGCGCCTCCCCCTTGATCAGCTTCCGGAGAGCGAAGCCGACGACGACGATCGGTAGCGTGCCGAGAAGGATGAGGATCGAAACCCTCGATTCAGGACTCCCCCAGGGGCGCCGGCTCGTGAGCCCGATGACGAAGCCCCGCAGGAGGGCCACGATGTCGCGCCACATCGCCACGCACACCGCCAGGAGCGTGCCGCACTGGATGACGGCCGAATAGGCCGCGCCGGGGTCGTCCCAGCCGAGGAGTGCCGGGACGACGCGGAGGTGGGCCGTGCTCGACACCGGGAGGAACTCGGTGAGCCCCTGGACGATGCCGAGGGTGATCGCTTCGACGAGGGTCATGAAACAGGTGTTCTGACGGGGAGGAGCAGGACGGGGTGGGGATCGGGACGGGGGGGGAACAGGGCCACGGAGGGATTTTTCCGACACGCAGCCGGTTCCCGCTTCAAAATAGCAGCCCCGTCGGGCATAATCGCCCCCTTCGCCGGTTGAGGGCGTGACAGCCCCGATTGAAAAGTCGGGGGCTCGCGCCGCCCGCTCCGCCCCGAACACCCGTTTCAAACACCCGGTCCATTGCCGTGCCGCACAGCGCGGTGAGCCAGAGCACAGGAGACTCCCCCACGATGTTCCGCAACCTCAGCACCGTCGGCCTGCCCCTTTCCGGACGGCCCAGCGAGCTCATCGAACTGGCGCTTTCGTTCGGCTTCGATGCGATGGACATCGACATCGTCGACTTCCAGCAGCAGGCCGAGGCGTTCGGGGTCGAGCATGCCCGTCGGCTGATGGTTAGCGCCCGTCTCCAGTGTGGATCGTTCCACCTCCCGATCTCGTTGATCGGGGACGACGCGGCCTTCAACGCCGACCTTGCCGAACTGCCGACGCGGCTCGAGTTCGCCCAGGCGACCGAGGCGAAGCGGGCCATCGTCACGATCGCCCCGGCCTCCGATGACCACGCCTTCAAGGACTTCTTCGAGCTCTATCGCCAGCGGCTCGATACCCTCGGTGGCCTGCTCGCCAAGTACGGCATCAGCCTCGGGTTGGCGCTCGCGCCCGAAGCCGAGGCACGGGCCGAGAAGGCCCACCAGTTCATCCACACCTACGAAGGCCTCATCGGCCTGGTGAGCGTCTGCCATCCGAGCGTCGGGATCGTGGTCGACGCCTGGGCCCTCCACCTCACCGGTGAGCCGCTGTCGGTGATCGGGTCGATTCCTGCCGGCCGGATCGTCGAGGTCCGGCTGTCGGACGCGCCCCGCGACGTCGTGTCGGCCGAACTCAGCCATGCCCATCGGTTGATGCCCGCCGAGACCGGCGTCATCCCCGCCGCGCAGATCCTCGTCGAGGCCCAGAAGGCCGGTTTCGACGGTCCCGTCACGCCGTGGGCCGATCGCTCGACCCTCGCCGGGCGTGGCCGGGAGAAGATCGTCCGTCTTGCCGGTGACCGTCTCGAGGCGGTGTGGAAGGAAGCCGGGCTGCCGATCGTGCCGCGTTGGTTCGCCCCGTCGGCCCGTGAGAATGCTCCGCGCTTCGGTGAGGATCCCGCCCTGCTCGCCGCCGCCGGCGCTCTCGACGGCAAGCCCGGGCCGGTTGCCTGAACGGTTTGGCGTCGAGCGACGTCACCTCACTTCGGTCACCGCTCAGCCACCGCCGCGGATCCAATCGACCTTCGGTGAGCCTCCACCTGTGAGGGCGGCGCCGCGGCAAAACTCCGACACATACCGGAGCGGTTGGCCGGGGCGATCGGGGTCGCGGAACGAATCCCCTTTCTGCAGGATCGGGAGTTGGTCCGGCATGCCGCCGAAGGCCCGCGCCCCGGCGGCCTGGCAGGGGAACCACGACCCTTGCCCATCGGCGTCGACGAGGTGGAACTCCGGGTAGCAATGCCCCTCCACCCACACCGTCCGCGCCGGGATGCCGTTGATGCGGGCGCAGGCGATGAACAGGCAGGTGAGTTCCTCGCAGTCTCCCCAGCCATCGGCGAGCGCCCGCGCCGCCCCCTTGAGGGTGCCGTTGCGGTATTCGACCTTCTCGCGGACCGCGTCGTAGATTGCTTCGACCTTCGCCCAACCGTCGAGTCCCTCGCCGAGGGATTTGGCGTACTTGGTCACCTTCGGATGCCGGGTCTCGATATACGGGCTCGAGGCGAGGAACGGCTTGAGCCCCTTGGCGGGCTTCTCCGGGATCGTGAGCCCGGAGGGATCGCTCGGCGGCAGAATCGCCGCCCTGCCGACCGAGAAGGTGACGATCGCCTTCGCCTCCTGGCCGGAAGGCAGATCGGGGATGTCGACGAGCATCTGCTTCACGCCGCCGGGCAGCGTCCGGTAGCGCACCTGGCGGACGTCGGCCGAGACATCTTCGCCGACGATCTCCACGGTCTGTTCCGGCCATTCCGCCGGCACCGGGAGCGAGGCGTAGACCCCTCGGCAGGGTCCCCCCGTGGCGACGACCGTCAGCCCGACGCGGTAGGGCTGGCGGCGGATGTCCCCCAGCGTCGGCCCGCTGGCCGCCAGCGGCTCATCGGCGAATTGAGCGGAGGCCGAAGGGGCCGCGAGGAATCCCCGCAGCCCGACCGCCAGGCAGGCGGAGCGGAGCAGCCCGCGACGCGTGAGCGTCCAGGGGGGAGCCGAGGGCTGGCCGGCGGTGAGGGGGCGATGTGGGCTCATGCATGAGCCAATCGGATCGGGAGGGAGGGCAACTGTGGTCTGGTAGGCGCCGATTCGATGGGGAAACTGGGGAGGAAAGGGCAAAACAACGAATTGTTCAGGGCTGCCGCGGCTGCTACACTCCAGGGTTTCCGCTTGTGGCCCGCTTTTTCCCCTTCCTCCAACCCGTTTTCCCGAAACCCCCACACGATGGTCAACCGCAACCTCATCCGCGAACTGGAACTTGGCGACGAAATCGATCAGGAGATCGAGCAGGCAATGGGAGGGACCGACAGTGGCGAATATGCCATCGGCACCTCCACCCTGTCGGTCAATTCGGTCCTCCACGGCAAGATTCTCCGGGTCGATGATGAGTTCGTGCTGGTCGACGTCGGCTACAAGAGCGAAGGGCACATCCCGCGGAACGAGTGGGATGATTCGGAGCCGCCGCCGCAGGTGGGCGACACCGTCAAGGTGCTCCTCGAGGAGTTCGAGGATGGCCAACTCGAGGAACAGCGTGGCCTGATCACCCTCTCGAAGCGGAAGGCCCGCCGCATCGAGGATTGGCTGCGGGTGATGGAGAGCGTCAAGGAGAACGACGTCGTCACCGGGTTCGTCACGCGGAAGATCAAGGGCGGTCTCCTCGTCGACATCTCGGGCGTCAACGTGTTCCTCCCCGCCAGCCAGGTCGACATCCGTCGTCCGGCCGACATCGGGGACTACTGCGGCCGCTGCATCCAGTGCCTCGTGCTCAAGATCGACGAGCAGCGTCGCAACATCGTCGTCTCGCGTCGGGCGCTCATCGAGCAGGAACGTGCCGAGCGGAAGAAGCAACTCATGGAGACCCTCGAGGTCGGCCAGGTGCGCCGCGGCATCGTCAAGAACATCGCCGACTTCGGTGCGTTCGTCGATCTCGGCGGCATCGATGGCCTCCTCCACATCACCGACATGAGCTGGGGCCGCATCGGCCACCCCAGCGAGATGGTGGCGATCGACCAGGAGATCGAGGTCCAGGTGCTGCACATCGACCGCGAGCGCGAGAAGATCGCCCTCGGCATGAAGCAGCGGACCGCGAGCCCGTGGGCGAAGGTCGCCGACAAGTACCCGGTCGGCACGGTCTGCAAGGGGACCGTCGTCAACGTCATGAGCTACGGCGCGTTCGTCAAGCTCGAGGATGGTGTCGAGGGGCTCGTCCATATCAGCGAGATGAGCTGGACGAAGCGCGTCAGCCATCCCTCCGAGCTCGTCAAGCCAGGCGACGAGGTCGAGGTGGTCGTCCTTGCCATCAACAAGGAGAAGCAGGAAATCTCGCTGGGCATGAAGCAGACCCAGCAGAATCCCTGGGAGAAGGTCGCCGCCGACTACCCGCCCGGTGCGGTGGTCAAGGGCGTCGTCCGCAACCTCACCAACTACGGCGCCTTCATCGAGATCGACGACGGGATCGACGGCCTCCTCCATGTCACCGACATGTCGTGGACGCGGAAGGTCACCCACCCCAGCGAGATGGTCGACAAGGGGCAGGAGATCGAGTGCAAGGTGCTCTCGGTCGATCAGCAGCGTCGCCGCATCGCCCTGGGCCTCAAGCAGATGCACGAGGATCCGTGGACGACCGACATCCCCGCCCGCTACAAGCCCGGCGATGTCGTGAAGGGGAACGTCACGAAGATCACCAACTTCGGCGTCTTCGTCGGCCTCGAGGATGGTCTCGAGGGGCTGCTCCACATCTCGGAACTCTCCGAGGACAAGATCGAGAATGCCGAGGACCTCGTGAAGGTCGGCGATCCGATCGAGGTGAAGATCCTCCGCGTCGACACCGACGACCGGAAGATCGGCCTCTCCAAGAAGCGCGTCGGCTGGTCACGCGAACGCGAGGCAGCCGAGGGGACCGAAGAGGTCTGACGTCCGGGAGGATCGTGCCCGGTGTCAGGGAACGGCGGTTGTGACGCGAGTCACGGCCATCGCCTGCACCGGGCCGATCGTCTCGACAGGCCGCTGCTCCAACTGGCCTGCCGATGAATCTTGCCCGGGAGGCGATCGGTCGACCGGCACGATCCGCAGCGATTGCCCGCGGGTGATCTGCCCCGCTGGACCGGTCGGGGTGATGCCGCCGAGGAAGCTCTCGGTGGCGCTGCCGAGGATCCTGATCCTCCGCAGCGGGGCATGGCTCGCCCCCTGCTCCCCACCGCCGGCGTGACGCTGCTCGAGGACTTCGGCCGACCGCGGATCGATGACATCCAGCGCCACCGTCATACAGCCGGCGGCCCCCTTGCGGCCGCCTCGCCGCCCGACCCAGACCACGATCCGATCTCCGGGGGAGAGCGTTGCCAGATCGATCGACTCTGGCGAGGACGCCGGCGGCGCGATCCCGGCCGATGGAGTGCCGATCGGGGCGTCGGCTGGTGGAGCACTCGACCGTGGGGGGGATGACGCGGGGGGCTCGGCGGCGGCGACGGGCGCCGCTGCCTCGCCGACGACCGGTTCCGAAGCCGGGAGCGGGGGCAAAATAGCGGAGTCTGCAGTGTGATCGGAGAGCGCCGCAACGCCGGGAGCTTCGGCGGCGGTCGGCGCGGCGGTCGGCTCCGGTGGGGAATCGACCGCCTGTCTGGGGAGCGTGGTCGATTCGAGGACGCGGCGGCCGCGGGCAAAGACCCGTCCAGCGTCTCCGGTGAAGGCGAAGCCCCCCGCGATGAGCGCGAGCACGCAGCACTTGGCCAGCAGCGTCCGCATCGTCGAGAAGACTCCGGGCAGAAACAGACCCGGGAGGAGCCCCTTGCCTGCCGGCAACTATGCGCCCGGGACGGAGGACGGTGACGACCGTCGGGCTGGTGCCGCACCCCTTTCCCGGCTCGCCGGTGGGGTGGGGGGGGTCGTGGCGGTCGTATCGGAAGTCAAGCCAGGGCTGCCAGGGCCTCGAGCACCTTCTCCGCATGCCCGTCGGCTTTCACGCTGCGAAACACCTTCGCCACGCGGCCGGAGGGATCGATGATGAACGTGCTGCGGACGATCCCCATCGAGGTCTTGCCGTAAAGCGTTTTTTCCCTCCACGCGCCATACGTCTCGGCGATCGCATGGTCGGCATCGACCAGGAGCGTAAAGGGGAGGGCGTACTTGTCGCGGAACTTGGCATGGCTGGCGGCCGAGTCGCGGCTCACGCCGAGGACGACTGCGCCGTGCGCTTGGAACGCGGCAGCGGCATCCCGGAAGCCGCAGGCCTCCTTCGTGCACCCCGGCGTGTCATCCTTGGGGTAGAAATAGAGGATGACGGGAGCTCCTTTGAGGCTCGACAACTTCAGTTCGCCACCGTCGTGGGTGGGGAGCGTGAAGTCGGGGGCCTTCGTCCCTTCCTCGATCCATTCGGCCATGACAGTCTCCTCGCGGGCGGTCGATTCCGTGTTGCACCGTTCTAGTCCCGCCTCCGGCGAGTGGCCAGTCTGGCCGGCGGTGGCAGCCGTCGCGCTTCTCACGCCCCCCGGACGAGGCGCGCTTGCGGTGGTGGGGCTGTGGGGACCGGAGGCCACGCGGATGGTGGCGACGCTCTTCCTGCCGAGGGGACAGACCGTCGTCGGCGACTGGGAGCCGGGGCGGATCGGCGTCGGTCGATGGCGCGCCCTCGGGCAACGAGCCGGCGGAGTGGCGCCTGAGGAGGTGCTCCTCGTCCGCAGTGCGCGCGGCTGGGAAGTGCAGTGCCATGGTGGCGCGGCGGCGGCCGCCGCCATCGTCGACGATCTTCTTTCTCTCGGTGCCGAGGGCCGTCCGGCCGGGGCGTGGGATGCTGACGGCGGCCCGTCGGTGGCGGCGGAGGCGATCGCCCTCCTCGCCGACGTCGATGCTCCCCGCCCGGCGCGGATCCTCTGTCGGCAACTGGCCGGTCAACTCGACAGCGACGTTTGCGGCATCGCGGCGCTCGTTGCCCGGGGGGATGTCGCGGCGGCGGCGGCTTGGGCCGAGAGGCTGCGGCGGGCCGCGCGGGTCGGTCTGCGCTTGCGTGAGCCGTGGCGGATCGTCGTCACGGGGCCAGTGAACGTCGGAAAGAGCAGCCTCGTCAACGCGCTCTCGGGTCATGCCCGCAGCCTCGTCTCTCCTCAGCCAGGGACGACCCGGGACGTGGTCGAGACCAGGCTGGTCCTCGGCGGCTGGAGCGTGGTGCTCATCGACACCGCCGGCCTCCGCGTGGCCGGTGATCGGGCATCGGGGGCGACCGAACGGGCCGGAATCGCCCGTGCCCTGGCAGCCACGGAAGCGGCCGACCTCGTCGTCCGGGTCGTCGAGTCTGGTGCGTTGCCGCCGAAGCCCGAAGGCCTTGTCGTCTGGTCGAAGGCCGATCTCCAACCGAACAGTGCCGTCCCCGCTGGCGTCATCGCCACCTCGTCACGTACGGGTGCTGGGCTCGAGGCCCTTATCGCCGCCGTCCTGGCGAGACTCGTCCCCGAGACGGAAGAACCGGGGCTGCTCGAAGGCGCCGTCCCCTTTCTGCCCCGGCACCTCGACGTTTTGAACAGGGTGATCGCCGGCGAGCCGATCGACGGATGGAGGGGGCTTCAATAGACCGGAACGGAGGGATCGATCTCGGCGCTCCAGGCATCGATCCCCCCACGCATGCTCGTGGCCCGGTCGAATCCGCGTTCCCGAAGCCACTGCGTGACGCGGAGGCTGCGGACGCCATGATGACAATGAACGACAATCGTTCCCCCACGCCAGCCGTCGAGTTCCGCGAGCCGGCTGGCGATCTCCTGCATCGGAATCAGGACGGAGCCCTCGATCCGAGCGGTGGCATGCTCCTCGTCGGTGCGGCAGTCGAGGAGGAGACTTGGCTGTGCGCCGGCGTCAGCGAGGATCCGAGCGGCTTCCGTGGGGGAGATTTCGAGGGGTAACTCGTCGCGGCTGGGATCGCTCATCAGGCTCGTGGCTCCGGGAGGAATGGCTCGCAGAACTCCAAGGATGCCTCGGCGACCCTCGGCGGGCAACGCCACGATCCTCGAAAAAAAAACGGCAGCCGGAGGGAGACCCCCGGCTGCCGCAGTTTGAGGCACATGTCATTTGGAATCGCAGGCGAACGATCGCCCGATCACTCGCCGGTCGACTCACCCATGTCGCGGGTGCAGAGGGCGAAGTAAACGCCCGGATCGATGTCGGGAGCGATGGTGCTGTTGTGTCCGTCGCAGAAACCGCTGACGACCAAGCCGCCGGAGTGATCGCTGCTCGGGCCCCAGGCCGAGTTGCCGAACGTGCCACGGGAGCCGTGGTTGATACTGATCCGCCCCTGGGCGGTCTGGGTCGGGCCGTAGCCGAGGGCCGATTGCACGCCGGTGGTCACCCACACGCCGTTGGTGTTGACCGGGAGCGTTCCGGTGTCGTCGGCGACTGCACAGACCCACGTCTGCATCCCGTCGATCCACGCCGAGTTCCCGGCCTCCTTCGACTCGCTGAGAATGATCGTCTTCGACGTGCCGTCACGCATCGCCGCGAGCCCCTGGCCGTACTGCGGGCAGGCGTCGGTGTCGGCGTTGGAGTAACGGGCCGGCTTCAGCGGCATGGCGCCGTTGTCGGTCAGCGCCGAGGTGAAGCTGCCTGCCTTGGCGTAAGTGACGAGGCCGGCCATGCCCTTGTAGTTCGTGATCCCGATCTGGTTGTAAGGGGGTGAACCGGCCAGGATCGACTTGAAGTTGCTGCCGGCAGCCATCTGCACGACCCCCTGACCACCGAACGACGGACAGGCAAGCCCGGAGAGTACCGTCTGCGACGCATGCTGCGTCCCTTGGCCGAGCGTGGCGGCCCCGAACGGCACCGCCCCACGGCCGAAGCGGTTGGTGTTGGAAGAGAGCGAGTTGTAGAGATTCGTCTCTTCCATGTAGGGGAGAATGTGGCAGATGAAGCTGAACGCCGCCGGCGAGGTGGCCGTCTCGCTCGTGTTGAACGTCGTCGCGGTGTAGGGGTAGCGATCGCAAGCCGCCGGCAGAACCTTCCGGGAGTCGTGGAAGTTCTGCATCGCCAAGCAGAGTTGCTTCATCTTGTTGCCGCAGGAACTGCGGTTGGCCGCCTCACGGGCCGATTGCACGGCAGGCAACAGGAGCCCGACGAGCGTGCCGATAATGGCAATCACGACGAGCAATTCGACGAGCGTGAAGCCGCGTCGATTCGATTCAAGGGTCCGAACACACATGCAACACCTCCACCCAAAAGGGCAGCCATGAAAAAATGAAGAATGACGCACAAGCGAGAACAAGAGCCCGCGCAGAATCCCGGCCGAGCCCAAGCAGTTGCCCGGCCGAATAAAAAACCCCATCAACCCCAAGGTGACCTCACGTCAGTACGCGAAAAACGTACCGGGAGTTCGGACACCGTCCCCAGAAGCCAGAATTATGAGCAGTTTATGAGTGGGCTTGAATGGTGTCAACTTGGCAATCGCCATGGCAGCTATCGCATCTGATCCCGAGCAGGCAAGGGAGTTCGCCCGCAGCGTCGTCGATCGACTGCGCGCGTTGGGACACGAGGCGCTGTGGGCGGGGGGGTGCGTTCGGGATGAACTCCTCGGCCGAACGCCCGCTGATTACGACGTGGCCACGTCGGCGCGGCCCGACGTCGTCCGGGAAGCGTTCGGCCGTGGGCGGACGCTTGCGGTCGGCGCGGCGTTCGGGGTGATCACGGTCATCGGACCGCGTGGGAGTGGGCAGGTCGAGGTGACCACCTTCCGCACCGATGCGGCCTACACCGATGGCCGGCATCCGGCTGGGGTCGCCTTCTCGACCGCGGCCGAGGACGCCAAACGGCGCGATTTCACGATCAACGGCCTCTTTATGGACCCCCGAACGGGTGACGTTCATGATCATGTCGGTGGCCGCGCCGATCTCGAGGCGGGGATCGTCCGGGCCATCGGCGTGCCCGCCCTCCGCTTCGGCGAGGATCACCTGCGGATGCTCCGGGCCGTCCGCTTTGCCGCTGGCTTCGGCTTCGTTCTCGACCGGGAGACGCGGGCCGCGATCGAGCGGCTGGCGCCCCGTGCCGCCACGGTGAGCCCTGAGCGGATCGCCGCCGAATTGCGGGCGATGCTCTCCCGCCATGGCCGCGGTCGCGCCCTCGAACTCCTCGCTGAGACCAGGCTCGCTCCGGTCGTCCTCCCCGAGCTCACTCCGGCGGAGGGGTGCGTGGAGGGACAGCGGGCTTGGCTTCAGTCGGCCCGCGTCGTGGAAGCGCTCGACGAATCCTCTCTCGAAGCAGGGCTGGCGATCCTCGCCGAAGGGCAGCCGGCCGCGCTCCCTCGGGTCGTCGCCCGATTGCGGCTTTCCAACCGGGAGAGCGCGAGTGCCTGTTGGTTGCGGGGGGCGCTTGACGACCTGGCCCCCCGGCAGGCCGACGAACTCCCGATGAACCGTCCTTGGTCGACCCTCCAGCCTTGGCTCGCCCACCGCGACAGCCCGGTGCTCGCCGACATCCTCCGGGCCCGGGCTGCCGTGGCCGGTGGCCCCGCCGATTTCGCCGCCTGGGTCACCGCCTGCCTCGAGCGCCCCCGCGCCGAACTCGATCCCCCACCGCTGCTCGGTGGCCACGATCTCATCCGTGCCGGCTGTGCCCCTGGCCCCGCCCTCGGAGAGACGCTCGCCCGCATCCGCCAGATGCAGCTCGACGGCCTCCTTGCCACCGCCGCCGAGGCGCGCGCCTGGCTGGCCGATCGGCCAGCGCCGGGCTGACGTCACCCCGGAGGGGCGTTCGGCTCCGGCAGATCCTCGATCCGGGCGAGGTGGAAGACATCGAGAAACTTTCGCGTCGTCCGATAGCTCGGCGTGCCTTCGTCGCCGGGGGCGAGTTCGAGGAGCCCCCGGCGGACGAGGAGCCGCAAGACGCTCGGCGAAGCATCGCAGCCGAGCTCCACGAATCGATCGCGCGCCACTGGTTGATTCCAGGCGACGACGGCGAGGACGTCGAGGGCATCGGCGTCGAGCCGGACAAGCCTGGCGCGGCTCTCGATGACGCGGCCGAGGGAGGCGTACTCCTCGCGGAGCCGCATCACCCAACCGTCGGCAAGCGACACGACCTCATAGGGGCAGCGGTTCGCCCGGTAGTTGCGGGCCAGTTCGGCGGCGAGGTCGTCGATCTCCTGCGGACGCACCCCGCGCATCAGCGCCGCAACCCGCTTCGCCCCCAGCGGCGTGCCCCCCGGCAGCCCGACGAAGAGGAGGGCTTCGAGGATCGTGCCCGGGCTGACCCGGCACGCCGCGTCGTGCTCCCCCGACCCGAAGTCCTCCTCGTCGAGGTTCGGCGAAGGATCGACCTCGACCCCCGCGTCGCCGTCGGTGGGAGTGCCGCTGCCGTAGGGATCGGCCACCCCCATCATCGAGGCGAAGGCCCGCGCCAGCCGGTCGATCGAGAGGCCGCCATCGGCCGGCGCGGCGGTGATCCCCCCGGCCGCCTCCGACGGTGGCTGGGCGTCTGCCTTGGGAGGAGGGGCCTGCGGGGGCCCGGCCCCATCTCTTCCGGTGCGCCGCGACTTTTGCGTTGCCATGCGTGGCCCTCATCCCCGGCTGATCGGTTCCGGGAAGCATCCATTCCTCGGGGCGATCGATTCAATCACGGCTGATCGGTGGGAAACAAGAGCGTCCCGGCCGCCTTGTCAGCCCGGCTACGTTTCTTTCCCGCCGTGCGGCGATCCCCCAAGCGGCGGCCGTCTTCCGTGGCCGGCACGCTCTTGAGCGGCTCCGGGGCCCCGTCGAGCGGATCCCCGGGGCGCGCCGAGGCCAGTCGTTCCCGGATCCTCGCGGCGTACTGCGGCGAAAGCTCGCAGCCGAGATACCGCCTTCCCAGCTTCGAGGCCACGGCGAGCGTCGTGCCGCTCCCCGAGAACGGATCGATGACGAGATCATCGGGATGGCTCGAGGCCCGGATGATCCGGCCGAGGAGTTGTTCCGGCATCTGGCAGCCGTGCCAGCCGGACCGCTCTTTGAACGTCCCGCAGACCCGAGGGAAATACCAGGTATCTCCATCGGCACCGAAGCCTTCGGGGAGATCCTGGGGACGGAGGATCCAGGTGTCGTCCGGGAGTCGTCCCTTGGGATCCGCACGGCGATCGCCGTAGACGAGTTCGCGCGCCGAGGGAACGCGGATCGCCTCGGTGTTGAAAGTGAAGGCGACGGGATCACGGACGAACTGGAAGATGTGGGCGTGTGACCGGCTGAACTTCTGCCGGCAGTTGACGCCGAAGGTGTAGTACCACACCACCCAGCTCCGGCAGGTGAGCCCGAGTTCACGCGTCGCCATCACCTTCAGCTCGGCGGCGTATTCGTCGCCGATCGCCAGCCAGAAGGTGCCGTCGGGGCGGAGAACGCGGACGATCTCCCCCATCCAGCGCTTCGACCACGCCAGGTAATCGTCGGCGGAGCGGCGGTCGTCGTAGGTGTCGTAGTCGTAGCCGATGTTGAACGGGGGATCGGCGAAGGCGAGGTGGGCGCAGCCATCGGGAAGACCGGCCAGCGACTGGAGGCAATCCCCTTCGAGGAGCGTGTTGGAGGGGACGGCCGCCGGTGCTGTGAGGGAAGCCGCTTCGGCCGACGGGGCCGCTTCGATGGACGCCGTCTCGGCCCCGGCGGGAGAAGATTTGGCTGAGGCACGGCGGGCCATCGGCAGGACTCCTTTCCAGGGCACACCCCGGGCAACGACTTTGGCCAATCGGCCACCCCGGGAAGCTCCAATCGACCCGCTCCTTGCCGGGGCTGCAAGTCCCTGCCCCCGTCAGCGACGTTCCACGGTGTCGGTCATCGGGAGGAGCCGCGGGTCGAGGCAGGCCGAGACCGCCTCATCGCAGGCTCTGGCCGCCGCCGGAGCGCCGGTGTTGGTGGCCCCGAGGAGGCAGAAGTCGCGCCCCGGGGCCACCCAAGCGACGCACGTCCAGGTGGTGTTGGAGCCCGAGTGGGAGAGCACCCGCCCGCCCCCCCAGGCCCGATCGTGGAGACCCCATCCGCCGGCATACCGCTCGTCGTTGCGGGGCTCGAGGAGCCGGGCCCAGTCGCGTGGGGAGACGCCGAGCCGGCTGCGATCGGCGTTGGCCCCTTCACCGCTGAAGGCGAGGACAAACCGTGACCAATCAGCGATCGTGAGATGGACGCGGCCGGCGGGGCCGAGCGGCGGCGGATTGTCGATCCGCACCGGCTCGGTGACGCCGTCGCGGACGACGTGCCCAATCGCTCCCGTCGCGCCCTCCGGGGGCAGGGGGCCGAATCCGGCGGACCCGATCCCGAGCGGCTCGAAGACCTCCTCGGCGATGAGCGTCTCCCACGGCTTCTTCTCGATCGACTCCACGATGTGGCCAAGGAGGGCATAGCCGACGTTCGAGTAGAGAAAGCCAGGCTCGTCGGGGGGATCCTGGGCGATCAGCCATTCAAGGAGCGCTCGTCGCGCCGCGACCGGATCATCGGGGTGGGAGCGATGGATCGCCCACCAATCGGGGTTGGCCGGGGCGCCGCTGGTGTGTCGAAGGAGGGCATCGACCGTCACCGCCCCCCACGGCGATGCGGCAAGCGATCCGCCCGCCCGCGTGCCGACGGAAGGGAACACCTCGGCGAGCGTGCTGTCGAAGGCGAGCGTCTCCCGCGAACACCGGCGGGCGACCATCACCGCCGTCATCGCCTTGGTGCAGGAGCCGATGTGGACAAGCTCGTCGAGGCGTGCCGGATCGGCCTCGCCATGCTTGCGCACGCCGCTGACCGCGAACACGCGCCGCCCGTCGGCATGGAATCGCCCCGCCCACAGCGCCGGGACGTTGTGCCTGGCGCGGACTTCATCGAGCGTCGCACGGAGGGCGCGATCCCCTTCGGCCCGGACGGTGCCGGGGAGGAAAAAGACGAGTAGGAGAAGCAATCCACCCGCGGCGAGGATCACCAGGGCCGAGCCGGGGCGAACCTGAGGAGGCACGAAGGCAACGCTCACTGCTTGAAGTCGCCGGCGCGGATGATGATCAGCTTGTCGGGATCGATGTGGCGGCGGAAGGCATCCTGCACCTGCTGCGGCGTGAGGGCCTCGACCCGCTTCTCGTCTTCGGCCACGCGGGCGAACGTCCGGCCGAGATCGAGGTTCGCCGCGAGTTGGCCGGCGATCGAGCCGTCGGACGTGCGGCCCGTCTTGCGGGCCTCGAGCCAGGCCGTCTTGGCGTCGGACAGTTCCTTCTCGCTCGGCCCCGACTGGAGGAACCGCTTCAATTCCTCGAGCGCCGCCGTCTCGACCGCGTCGATGTTGGTGGGGTTGGTGATCGCGTTGATCGTGAACCGGGCGTCGTCGCCCCGCGAGGGGACCGACACCGACGACGTCACGCCGTAGGAGAGCCCCTCCTTCTGCCGGATCCGGTCGCCGAGGCGGCTGGAGAGCGCGCCGCCGCCGAGGATGAAATTGCCGATCTCGAGCGCCACTTCGTCGGGGGAATCGTCATCGAGGGGGAAGGCGAGCCCGGCGGTGAACACGGCATTGGCCTTGTCCGGGGTGAGAATGTCGTCCTTGGACCCCGTCACGTCCACCTTCACCGTCCGCTCGATCCGCTCGTAGGGCGTGGCGCTCTTCCAGCCGGCGAGTGCCGCGCGGACTTCTGCGACGGCCGCCTCGGTGTCGAAGTCGCCGACGATCGCCACCTCGCCGGTGGCCGCGGCGAGCTGGTCGCGCCACATCGACTTCACGTCGTCGAGCGAGACGGCTTTGAGATCGGCGATGTTTTCCTCGACGCTCCGGGCGTAGCGCACGTCCCCCTTCGCGTAGTCGGAGAGAGCCCGGCCGAGGGCGACGCCGGCGAGCATCTGCGGCTCGGTCTGCATCTGCGCCATGCCAGCAAGCGACTGGGCCCGCATCTGCTCGAACTCGTCGGCCGGGAAGGCGGGATCACGGAGGACCTCGCCGAGGAGCCGGATCGCCTCCGGCAGCGTCGCCCGCTTCGCTTCCATCCCGAAGGAGAGCACGCCGGCCCCACCACCACCGCCGCCACGTCCGCCACGGCGGCCGCCTCCGCCCATCCGGACGCCGAGCTCGTCGAACTTCTGCCGGAGCTGCTGCCGGTCGTACTTGCTCGTGCCCGCCATGAGCATCGAGGGGAGCATGCCGCTGGCCGTCGCGAGCCCGGCGAGCGACTTCTCGTTGCCATAGTGGAGGGTGAGGGAGAAGGTGACCGTCTCCCCGCGGTTCTTCTTCGGAAGGAGCGCTACTTTGACGCCGTCGAGGTCGACGACGCGCGTCCGGGCTTCGATGTTCTCTGGCGTGGGGTCGAACTCCTCCCCGGCCTCGACGGCAGCTCCCCCCTTGTAATCCTTGACGAGATCGGCGATCGATTCGACCGCCGGCACGGCGAGCCGCTGGGGGGCGTCGGCGGGAATGAAGATCCCGACGGTGCGGTTGTGGGGAAGAAAATAGGTCTGCGCCACCCGGTTGACGTCGTCGACGGTCGTGGCGGCGATCCGGTCGCGCTGGAGGAACCACAGCCTCCAATCCCCCAGCGCCGTGGCCGACGAGAGCGCCTGGGCCATCGCGGCGGCGTTGGCGATCGCGTTGTCGTAGCCACGCTTCGCCCGGACCTTTGCCCGGTCGAGGTCCTCGGCCGTGAACGGTGTCTCCCCCACCTTGTCGGCGATTCCCAGGAGCACCGCCTGGGTCTCGTCGAGCTTCCCCTCGGCCGGCTGGGCCATGAAGGAGAACAGCCCGGGATCATGGGCGTCGTCGGCGAAAGCGCTGGCGCTGGTGGCGATGCCGGGCTCGACGAGATTCTTCTCGAGCCGCCCGATCTTGTCCTCCGAGAGGATGCTCGCGAGCATCGAGAGGGGGGCCCAGTCGGCATGGGCCGACGCCGGCATGTGGTAGGCCGCCATCACCGCGCCGACCTTGCCAACGCGGCGGAGGATCACCGTCCGCTCGCCGTCCTGGGCCGGCTCCTCGGTGTAGGTGGCGTTGAGTCGCCGCGTCGGCTTCGGGATCGAGCCGAGGTATTTCGTCGCCATCTCCAGGGCCTTCGCCGGCTCGAACTTGCCCGTCACGATGAGCACGACGTTGTCGGGCTGGTAGAAACGCTCGTAGAAGTCGCGGAGGTTGTCGATCGGCACCCGCTCGATGTCGGAACGATTCCCGATCGTCGACTTACCGTAGTTGTGCCATTCGTAGGCCGCCGCCTGGACTCGCTGCGAGAGAACCCGCTCCGGGCTGTTCTCGCCGCGCTCGAACTCGTTGCGGACGACGGTGAACTCGGAGAGGAGGTCTTCCCGCTTGATGAAGCTGTTGACGAGCCGGTCGCATTCGAGGTGGATGGCGAAGTCGAGGTTTTCGTCGGTGGCGGGGAGGGTCTCGAAGTAGTTCGTGCGGTCGACGTTCGTCGTGCCGTTGAAGCTGGCTCCGTGGTCCCGCAGCGCCTTGGGCACCTCCGGAAACGTCGGCGTTCCCTTGAAGACGAGATGCTCGAGGAGATGGGCCATGCCCGCCTCGCCGTAGCCCTCGTGGCGCGAACCGACAAGCACCGTCATGTTGACCGTGATCGTCGGTCGCGACGGGTCGGGAAAGAGCACGAGGCGGGCGCCGTTGTCGAAGGCGTACTCCGTCACCCCTTCGACGGTGGCTACGGGTTTTGGCGGCGCCGCACGGAGAGGGGATGCGAGCATGGCGATCGTGGCGACCACGGTAAGGAGGGAGGCACCGAAGAGACGGCGGAGCATGGCGTTGGTTCCTGCCGGGCTGGGGGGGACGGCGTCCTGGGAGGATAGCACTGTTGCCAGAAGAGGAGAACCGTCGCGGCCGATGCCAGGGGCTGTGATCAGGGAGAGGCTGCCGCTGGCTTGGCCGCGAGGAGCCGCTTCAGCCGCTCAGCCCAGGGACGCTCCATGACGAGCGTGGCCACCCGTTCGTCGGGATCGGCGAGCAGCGGATCAGCCGCGAGCGCGCGGGCGAGATGCTCTTGCGCCTCGGCCGCGCGTCCTCGCTCGGCCACGATCACCGCGAGCGTGGCCCAGGCGCCGCCGTCCTCGCCGCCGGATCGCTTCACCGCCTCTCGGGCAAACCGCTCCGCTTCGGCAGGCCTCCCGGCGTCGAACAGCGCCTCGCCGAGCCCCCATGCGGCCGTGAACGACGACGGCTCCTTGCGGAGCGTGTCCTGCCAGAGCGCGACCGGATCGTGCCAGACGGCCTCCCGGCGGATGCACGCCACGGCGAGGATGCCGACGACGGCAAGGGCCGCCAGCATCGCCCTGCGACGGATCTGCGAGCGCTCCATCCACCAAGCGGAGTCGAGGATCGCGGTGACGATGAGCGCCACGCCGACCAGCGGCAAGTAGAGATAGCGATCGGCTGCCGGCTGGAAAATCGGCCAGAGATTCGCCACCGGAAGGATGCCCAGGATGATCACCGCCGCGCCAAGGGCGATACGCCGATCGTGCCACGCTCCCCAGGCAAGCGCGCTACCGACGACGGCAAGGATGAGGAGCGAGCGCGGCAGTGGCAGGTGATCGAGCATGGACAACTGATACTCGGCGCTCTGATGGAAGGGCCAGAGGATCAGCTGGGCGTCGAGGGCGAGGATCCGCGGTTGAATCGCGAGCGCCCCCTGGAGCGATCCACCGAGGGGGGCGGGCTTGCCGAAGATCCGCGACTCCGCCGGCTCGAGGAGGAATCGAGCGGCGAGAAACGCCATCACGACAAGCGCAGTCCCGCCGATCGCCAGCGTCCAGAAACGCCGCCGTCCGCTGCGGCCGAAGAGCCCCCAGGCGACCAGCAGCAGCGGCGGCAGCGCGATCCCCGATTCCTTGCTCGCAATCGCCAACAGCGCGCAGGCCAAGCATGCCGCCACCCGCCAGGCGCTGCCGTCGGCCGCCCCCGTGGCCGCAGCCTCGGGCTGCGGAGGACCGCGGCTCGGCTCGTGGGGCAGGGCGATGACCAGCGCGGCGAGGGTGAAGGAGGCGACGAGGAGATCCTCCCGGTAGCTCGGCTCGCAGACCGTCTCGGTGACGATCGGATGGAGGGCGAAGACGAGCGCTCCGATCACCGCCGGCGTGAGCAGCCCGGGATCGCGGCCCGGCGCCTCGCGCCGACCGACGAGGAGCCGATCGAGGAGGAGCCAGACGAGCACCACGTTGAGCACGTGGAGGAGGACGCTGGTGAGGTGGTAGCCGAAGGGATGTTTTCCCCAGATCGCGGCGTCGAGCATCAGCGACGCGAGCATCGCCGGCCGATTGAAATCGAGGACGTCCATGCCGAGGACCCGGCCGCTGAGCACGGCCGGCCAGTTGGCGGCATCGTGGAGAAAAGGATCAGTGAGGATCTGGATCCGCGAGTCGTAGACGAAGTCGCCGCTGAGCGCCGGCACGAACGCGAGAAAGGTCGCGGCGGCGAGGAGGCCGATCGTCCATCGCCGCCCTCCCGGGGAAGCGGCCATGCTCACCCCCCCACGGCCAGCCGCAGCGCCACCGTGCAGGCCGTCTCGTAGGCCTCGAGATCGAGCTGCTCCTTCGTCGTGTGGATCTCCATCTGGCCGCAGCCGAGCGTCACCGTCGGCACGCCATTGACCGCCATCCAGTTGGCGTCGAGGCCGCCGTTGGAGACCTCCGTCCGCGGCTTCAGTCCGACGGCTCGGACCGCTTCGATCGCCGCCACCACGCACGGTTCGTCATCGCCGAGGCGGAAGGCCTCGTAGTCGAGATGGCCGTCGCAGACGACCTTCCCGCACTTGCCCGCGGCGTTCTTCACCCGCTTCGCGGCATCCTTGAAGGCCGTCTCGATCGCCTTGACGATCTTCTTCCGGAAGGCGGAATCGTGGCTGCGGGCCTCGACGCGGAGCTGGGCCGATTCGGCGACGACATTCGTCGCGGCGCCGGAATGGATGACGCCGACGTTGCTCGTCCCCCGCTTCCCCTCCTTCTCGATCAGGCCGTGCCAGCCGTGTTCGACGAGGTCGGCGACGGCCAAGCTCGCGATCGCGATCGCCGAGATCCCCTTCTCCGGGGCGACGCCGGCGTGGCTCGGCATCCCCTCGATCGCGACGTCCATCCGGTAGCCGCCGGTGGCACCGACGGTGATCTTCTCGACGGCGCCGCCGTCGAAATTGAAGGCCAGCCCGGGCTTGCCGAGATCGGCGGCGGAGACGTACCGGGCGCCGTAGAGGCCCACCTCCTCCTGGATCCCGAACAGGAACGTCAGCGGCGGACAGGGGAGCCCGCGCCGCAACACTTCCAGCGCCGTCGTCAGCACGACGCCGACCCCGGCGCGATCATCGGCGCCGAGGCCCGTGGTCGGGTCGGCGCTCTTCACGAAGCGCCCGGCGACCACCGGCTTGGCCCCGACGCACACCGGCACGGTGTCCATGTGGGCCATGAACAGCCGGCGCGGGCCGGGCACCGTGCCGGGAAGCTTGACGATGAGGTTGCCGACGTTCCCCTTCGTGGGGGTCTTCGTGTGGGCGTTGTCGAAGTGGATCGCGGAGGCGGGGCAGCCGGCGGCCTTGAGGTGGTGGACGATCCGCTCGGCAATCGCCTTCTCGTCACCGGAGACTCCGGGGATCGCGAGGAGATCGAGGACGAGCTTCCGGGCCGCGGCGAGATCGGGCGTCGGCACGGCGCCCGCCGCGGGCTGCCGTACACTGGCGGCGGTGCTCTTGGACTTGACCGGACGGGAGGGCTTGGAGGCTGCCATGAGAGTGTTCCTCGCGGGGATCATGCAGGGCTCGCATGTCGCGGCGCTGGTCCATGATCAAAACTATCGGGACGAGCTGCGCGACATCGTGCAGCGGCGCTGGCCCGACGCAGAAGTCTACGACCCGCATGCCGGCCATGCCAATTCGGTCGGCTACTCGCTCGAGCGTGCCCGCGAGGTGTTCGACGGCCACGTGGCGATGTGCCGCGCGTTCGATCTCGTGATCGCGTTCGTCCCCGAGGCGTCGATGGGGACGGCGATCGAGATCTGGGAGGCCTGTCGCCACGGTCGGGCGGTGATCACGATCACGCCGCTGGTGCACAACTGGGTCGTGCAGTTGACGAGCCTGGCGGTCTACCGCGACCGGGAGGCGTTTGAGGCGGCCCTCACGGAAGGGGAGGTTGACCGCCTCCTTCTCCGCCACGCCGCCGGGCGGCAAGCCTGACCGCCTCGGCGAGGAGGGAGCCACATTGATCGTCGATCTCGGTCACCGGCCCGACGTTCGTGGCCGCTGCGTCGAGCCAGTCGGTCGTGAGCACAGCCCCGGTCGTCGGGTCGGCCGCCATCACGACCTCCGCCGACGCAAGCGCCGCCGCTACCAGGGCGTGGACGCGTTCATCGTGCCGCGCTGCGGCGAGATCGTGCGGGCCGACATGGACGACGACCGGCACGCCGGTCTCCACCGCCAGGTCGGCGAAGATCCCGGCATGGAGGACGAGGATCACGTCCGGATCGAAGCCATCGACCGCCTCCGCGATCGCCTGCCTGGCCGTCTCGCGGACGAGACCGAGGAGCGCAGCCGGGATCATCGGGCTCGTATCGAGGAAGGATTGGGGGCTGCCATCGCGGACGGCCCGGGCAAACCTCCGGTTGGCTGCGGCGATGTCGCGGAGATGAATGCCGTGGAGGCCGGGCGAAGGGGCCTCGAGGGTCGAGACCGAGGCCGGCCCGCAGGCCAGCACCTCGATCCGCTCCGGAAGCAGCCACTCGCGGCAGCGGAACACCCGACTGTGGGGTGGATCGCAACAGCCGTGATCGACAAGGAGCAGCCGCATACCGATCGTTGCCTCAGATTCTCGGCTCGCTACGAAGCGGCTCACCACCAGCCGGCCTGTCGGCCAAGCGCCAGCCCGAAGGCCATCCACGCCGCCGCGCCCCAGTCATCCGCCATGATCCCCAGGCCGCCGTGCCCTTCGTCGAGTTGCCGACAGGGGAAGGGCTTCCAGATGTCGAACAGACGGTGGAGAAGAAAGGCTGCCAGGAGGAGCAGCGGCGTCCGCTCGCCGGCCGGCACGAGGAGCAGCCCGAGGGGGACGCTTGCCATTTCGTCCCAGACGATCGAGCCGGGGTCGCTGCCGCGGCCCATCTGTCGGGCGGCGAGGTCACAGATCGGGATCCCGATGATGCACAACAGGATCACCGCGGTGGCTTCGACCCCGAGCGGGCACCCGAGCGCCGCGGCCGCCGCCGAGAGTCCGATCCCGAGGGCAGCCCCGAACGTGCCCGGCGCCTGGGGAATCCGCCCCACCCACCCGCAGGTGGCAAGGATCACCGCCGGCTCCGCCCAAGGCACGCGCTCGGTGCCCCTGGCAGCGCCGACGGCCCCAGGATCGGATTGAGGGGACGATGTCATGGGGGGCTGGGCCCTGAAACGGAGTCGGGAGCGAGACGTCGGCCGGGGCGATCGCGGTCGCGGAGCCGCTCTGGATGCCAGACAGTCTACGGTGCCGCTCGGGGCCCGTCCTCCGTATCGGAAGGGGGCGGGTGCGGTAGAATGATCGGCTTCACCCCCACCCCGAGTTTCCGCACAGGCGACCATGGAAAGCACGCCGGCTCCCGCCGATCCTGCCGGCATCGGCAGACTCGAACTCGTCGAATACCCCCACCCGGCCCTCCTGCGGCGCACAAGCCCGCTGGTGCGGGTCGACGACGACCTTTGCAACGCCATCGATCAGATGTTCGAGATCATGTACGACGCCGTCGGAGTGGGCTTGGCCGCCAATCAGGTCGGCCTCCCTTACCGGCTGTTCATCGTCAACCTCGAGGCCAATCCCAACTCGGGTGAGGAGCTCGTGTTCATCAATCCCACGCTCTCCCGGCCGCGCGGGACGGCGCTCCAGGAGGAAGGGTGCCTGAGCCTGCCGGGGCTGCGGATGGATGTCCGCCGGCCGGAGAAGGTGGTCCTCGACGCCTGGACCCTCGAGGGGGAGCAGGTGCGGCTCGATCTCGACGGATTCCTCGCCCGCGTCGTGCAACACGAGTTTGATCACCTCGAGGGGCGG
>CAJBCV010000208.1 GCA_903951635.1 uncultured Planctomycetaceae bacterium | reverse complement strand
CGTCGGCATCGCGATCGTTCCCTCGGGGAAGAACGGCCCGACGGCCGTCGCCGACACCGTGATCATGGAGCCAGCGAGGAAGCAGAAGAGAAGGCCATTGGCGAGGTTGTAGACCGTCACCAAGCCACGGCCGGCGATCTTCTCCATCTTGTAGTAGAGCGTGAGCCGCTCGCTGCAGGCGATGGGAGCCGTGAGATAGCGCCAGGTGAGAACGGCGAGGAGATTGCCGATCAGCAGGCCGACGATGAGGCTGAAGGCGTCGGCCCCCCACTTCACGAACAGCGGGCCGATCATGAACTCGGTGCCGGCGGTGTGTTCGCCGGCATACATCCCCCAAAAAGCACTCGGGCCTTTGAGGGCGCGCTCCGGAACGCGCTCGCGCTCGTATTCCGAGCCGACGGCCGGCGACTCCACCTCGTCGACCATCCCGTGCCCGGCGTGATCCCGATTCTGCGCGCTCATGTCCGTTTCCCCGTGACCTGATCCTCGTAGCGGCGGATGTCGGCGAGCCACGCCTCCCCCACCGGCACCCCTTCGACCTCACAGTGGTAGTCCCACACTGCCCCGAACGGAAGCCCCTTGGCTTCCTCCTGCAGGGCGAGCCTCGTCGTCGTGTCCCCCGCCTCCTCCGCGGCTCCGATTCCCGGCGGCTCGAGGAGCGCAAGGAGCAACGCCTTGAGCATGTTCCGCGTGCCGATCGTCCAGGCGGCGATCCGGTTGATGCTGGCATCGAAGTAGTCGAGCCCGACATGCACCCGGGAGGGGTCGCCACAGGCGACGATCTCCCGGGCGATCGCCTGGAGATCGTCGCTGAACGTCACGACATGATCGCTGTCCCAGCGGACGCCGCGGCTGACGTGAAGGAGGATCTCTGGCAGATAGAGGAGCACGCTCGAAATCTTGTCGGCGATCGTCTCGGTGGGATGGAAATGCCCGGCGTCGAGGCAGAGAAGCTTCTTCCGGGTGATCGCGTAGCCGAGGTAAAACTCCGCCGATCCGACCGTACAGGCCTCGGCCCCGATGCCGAACAGTTTCGGCTCGACCGCATCGAGGAGATGTTTGGCGGGGAGGCTCTTTTCGAACACCGCATCGAGCGACTCGGCCAGCCTGGCCCGGGCGCCCATCCGATCGGCGGGGGTGTCCTTGAAGCCGTCAGGCACCCAGACATTCGTCACGCACGGACTCCCGAGCGCCTTCCCCATCGCCGCACCGATCTCCCGGCTCCGGCGGCAGTGCTCGATCCAAAACTTGCGGACGCTCTTGTCGGCGCTGGCGAGCGTAAAGCCGTCGGCGGCCTTCGGGTGGGCGAAGCAGGTCGGATTGAAGTCGAGGCCGACGCCGCGCTCCTTTGCCCAGCCTATCCAGCCCTTGAAATGCGCTGGCTCGATCGCGTCTCGGTCGACCTTTTTGCCGGCGAACTCTCCGTAAAACGCATGCAAATTGAGCCGATGGCTCCCCGGAATGAGCGCCAGCGCCTGATCGAGATCGGCCCGCAGTTCGTCGGGGGTCCGCGCCCGGCCCGGATAATTCCCCGTCACGGCAAGGCCGCCGCCGATGGCGTCCCCCTGCTGCTCGAAGCCGCCGACGTCGTCCCCCTGCCAGCAGTGGAGCGAGATCGGGATGCTCCGGAGCCGCTTGAGCGCCTTCTCGACGTCGACGCCGAGCGCGGCATACCGTTCCCGGGCGAGCTTCCAGGCGGCGTCAACCTGCTTCGGGGAGGTTTTGGCGGGAACTCGTGCAGCGCGGGGCATGGCCTGACTCTCGGGGATTGGCGTGGGAGGGGGGATGGAGGAAAAAGGGAAGAGGCATCAGTGCGAGCGGAAGCCGTGAGCCAGAAGGCCGTGCCAACGACTCACAGCTCCCCCTTCACGCCCAGCTCGTGGAAGTAGTGGCCCACCTTCTTCTGGTTTTTCAGAAGCCAGTCGATCGAAGGCTCGTTGTTCATCGCCTTGTGGATCGCCTTGGCGGTCGCCGCCCGGTGCGTCTCGAAGAGCACCTGGTGATCGATCTTCACGTTGGAATCGGCCACCGACGGATCGAGCCACACCGCCACGATGATCCCGATGTCGTTGACCGCCCCCTTGGGAATGTCACCGGCCCGGACGGAATCGAGGACGGCGTTGGCCACCGCCGCCTGCACCGTCCCCATGAGGATGTTCGTGTAGCGGGCATTGGGGGCCGTGTACTTGCTCACCATGAGCGTGGCGGGGCGGACCTGCACGTCGCTGTTGAGGATCGCCCAGACACGGGTGTGCCCCTTCACCTGGTCACCGATGAGATTGGCGATCGCATTCCCCACCGGCCCGTCGAGCTCGCCGATCACCACCTCCGGCTCCGCCGCGCTCCACGCCTCGTCCGCCTCGACAAGCGCCTCGCCCGTCCGCATCACGATCCTCTTCCTCGCCATGGCTTCAATTTCCTGCGGTGTTCAGTCTGAATGGAGGACCGGGGCCACCGTGGGCGCCGGCCGAGTTGGAGGGGGAATCCGTGCGGCAGCGTCCCCCGGGCAGAGATTGTGCTTCCGCCGCGCCGAAAAGCCAACCCTGGGGAAGAGCATGCCCCCGTCGATCGACGGTGCACGTTCGCGCACCGAGGCCGGCTCGGCTCTTACTCAGGCAGCCGGGCGATGATCCGTACCGGGCCGCCACTCCCCCCCGCGATCTTCATCGGCAGGGCGACGACGAAGGCTCCGGTGGCGGGGACGGAATCGAGCGCCGCCACATTCTCGACCACCGGAATGTTCGCCCCGCAGAGCACCTGATGACTGAGAAAATGCGTCGACGGGCCGTGGTCGATGCTCGCGGTGTCGATGCCGATCGCCTTCACGCGCCGATGCTCCGCGAGCCACTTCGCCGCCTCGGGGCCGAGCCCCGGGAACCTCAGATTCGCCACTCCCTCCGCGCCACGCAGCTCCGTCCCGAGGTAGGCCTTCCGATCGGGCCAGCGCGACGCCCAGCCGGTCTTCAGGAGCACGATCACGTCAACGAGTTGTCGATGATGCTCGGCCTCCCAGGCGACGAGATCGTCGGGGGTGATCTCGTAGTCGGGATTGTGGGCACACCGTGCCGTGACATCGACGACGACGGCGTCACCGACGAAGCGATCGACCGGGATTTCATCGGCGGTTTGCCCCGTCGCCGAAAAATGCCGCGGGGCATCGAGGTGCGTCCCGCCGTGCTCGGCGGTCGTGAACCGATTGGCGGCGTAGTAGTAGCCCTTCGGCGTCGGGCCGTTGGTTCCCTGGTCGAACTGGAAGCCTTTTTCCGTCGGCCAAAAGATCGTGTCGGCGTCGAAGGCATGCGTGAGATCGACCCAGGTCTCCGCCCCCCGAACCCCGGCCGGACTCAGACCGACGGCGACGAGGCCAGCCGCGAGCCCCACCACGCCATCGATCCACTGCCGCCGCATCGTGGCCACGCCTCGATCTCCGCTCGTCCCTGGATCGTTCCCCTTCGACGCTCCGAGCGTTCTCGGTCAGTTGCCATCGCCACCGTCGGCGGAAGGGACGGAGAGCGTCTCCCCGGCCGGAGCCTGCGCCGGGCCGCCGATCGTGGGACGGGCCGGCTTGGCCCCGGCCGCGCCGTCCTTGCCGGCCGGCTCGTTCCCCTGGTCCGGCACGCGGACCAGCAGCATCTGCTCCACCTTGCCGGTGCCGCCGTCAGTGCCGGCATCGCGATGGACGAGGACGGTCGTCTGCTGCTGCGTGAGGTTGGCCAGCCCCGTCTCGTAGACCGGTGTCTTCTTGTCGCCGATCGTCCAGGCGGCGCGCTGCGACTTCTTGTCGACCTTGCCGGTGATGTTCTGCTGGGTGTCGGAGACGGCGTCGTAGTACGTTCCGCGGAGGACGCCAGCCTGATCGATCGCCAGGCTGAGGAACGTGCTCGGAGAGGTCTCTTCCTGACGAGCGAGGGCAAACACCCCCAGCGGCCGCCACTGGTCGTCGGCGGCGATCTTGACGTCGGCATTCCCTTGGTCGGCGAGCGTCGCGGCCTGCTGGGCATACTCCGGCGCCGAGGCGACCCGCTCCCCCGAGACATAGACGCCGTCGTCTTGGTAGCAGATCGTGCTGCCGTAGTTGTAGACGACCGGAGCCTGGCCATAGCCCCCCCAGGTGCACAGCGGCGCGTAGCCGATGCCGGAGCCCCAGCCCAACCCCCCCCAGCCGGCGAGCATGCCGACGCCGAGTCCGATCCCGAATCCGCCCCCCCAGGCGCCAGGCCACCAGGGGCCGAAGTGATTGCCATACCAGCCGCGGCCGCCGTACCAGCCGCCGTTGTAGAAGTTGTTGCGGATCATCGAGCCGCGGTTTTCGAGGTTGTTGATCGAGTAGGGGCGAATGCCACGCTCACCGATCCCCCGATCGGCCAGCCCGCGATTGGCGAGGCCGCGGTCGCGGAGGTTGTCGAGTTGCGAGCGCGAGAAGGCCCCGTCGCCGGCGAAGTGCCCGGGGCCGACATCGCGCCCGATCGCGCCGTCGCGAATCCCACCATCGCGGACGATGCCGCCGTCACGAATCGCGCCATCGCGAAGACCGCCTTCCCCGAGGCCGCCGTCACGCACGACGCCACCGTCGCGGATGCCACCATCGCGGACGACACCGCCATCCCTGAAGCCACCATCGCGGCCCCCTCCATCGGCAAGGCCGCCGTCACGGAAGCCACCGTCGCGCATGCCACCGCCATCGAAGCCCCCGGGGCGACCTCCTCCATCAAAGCCACCGGGGCGGCCACCGCCGTCAAAACCGCCCCCCCGCATCGCTCCACCGTCAAAGCCACCGGGCCGCCCCCCACCACCGCCGTAGCCACCGAAATGGGCACCGCCACCGCCGCCCCCCCCGCCGTGGCCGCCGCCGCCACCATGGCCGAAGGCGACCGCAGGAAAACCGGCCACGAGGAGACCGGCAACCACCACGCCGCGGGTGACCGCATCGAAAAGTTCGCGAACGCCGATCGGCCGCGGTAAGGAGTGATAACGCATCATGGAGAGGGTTCCTCGCTGAGAGTGAAAGATGGCGAAAGCTGCCGAGAAGGCCCTGGCTTCAAAGGCTGCCGGCGGAAGAGAAAATCCCCGCGGCTACTTCACCCGCTTGAAGTGGAGCGGGGCCTTGTCGGGGAGGGAATTCCCGTCGAGGGAACGCTCGATCGACTGCATCGTGCAGGTGGCGTCGCCGGTGGGGATGATCACCTGCACCCACGCGGCGACGTCCGCGCCAGCGCCGTCGGCGGTCGAGCCGACGAAACGACGGTTGAACGACGTGCCATCGGTCTCGAACACGCCTTCAGCCCGGGCGCCAGTGGAATCGAACACCCACGAGCGGACGCTTCCGGTCGCCTTATCGGGATGGATCAGCTCGACGACGTCAAGCTCGGTGGCAGGCAGGCCATCGCGGGCCGGGGCCCGATGGCGGATCCCGCCCAGGATCAAGTGGCCGCCGGCTACGCGCTGGTAGCTGGCATCGATCGTAGCGCCGCTGTCGGGATCGGTTGCCCGCCAGGTGCCGACCATCCACGCAAGCGTCTCGAGAGCATCAACCTGACTCGGCTCGACGGTCGATTCCGCCAACCGCCACGTCGCCCCTTCGAGGACACGGAGACTCTCGAAGCGGGTCTCGATCGGCGTAGCGCCGGGCTTGCGCGTGAAGCTCATCACGCCGCGGACCCGTGCCGCGCTCTTCCCCAGCGCCTTGACGCCGGTGAGGCGGATCGCGAGCCGGGCCTCGGGATTGGCCTCGAGCCATCCGCGGATCGAGGCGACGATCGCATCCCGCCCTACGATCAGCCCCCCTCCCTCCGACAGCTCGGCTCCCTCCGTCCATTGATCCGAGAGGGCCTCGAACCGGCGGGCGTTCGTCGCCTCGACGTAAGCGCGGGTCGCGGAGTCGAGCGCGTTCCAGAGGGCCGAGTCGTCAGCGGCCGCGGCCGCGTCCTGGGGGGCCTGTGCCAGCACCGAATCCTGTCCTTCCGCCGCGATGCTTCCAAGGGCGATCAAGCCGGCGGCGAGCCACCGCAAGCCCTCGACGGCAAGAAGGGGACGCGTGAGGGAGCAGGCTCTGGAAAGGAAACGCATCACAAAGATCTCCGACCAAGTGGTCACAGGGAAGAGACGGGGAGGCTCACCGGGCAGCCGGCGGAGGAAGACTTCTCCAGCATAAAAAACTGTTGCCGCGCCTGCACCGAATCGGTGCGGCCGTGCAGCTGGGAAACCGCCGGGGATCATTCCGGCAGCGCCGCCAAACAGGCGAGCCGGCCGGCCGAGCGGATGAAGAGCCGGCCGTCGGCCACCGCCGGCGACGACCGCACCTCTTCGCCGAGGGCTGTCCGGCCGAGAATCTCAAACTCGTCGCTGTCGGCGAGGACGATGACCTCTCCGTCGGCCGAGACGTTGAGAATCGCCCCGCCAACCGCCACGGGCGACGCCGAAAAAGTCCCGCCGACGCGCCCCCGGAAACGGACCTCCCCCGTCGTCGCGTTGACGCACGTCACGACGCCTCGGTCGCCCCACAGGTAGAGCCGCTCCCCCACCGCCAACGGCGAAGGGACATACGGGGCGGCACTCCGATCGATCTGGTAGGCCACCTCCGGCTCGATCGTCTCCCCGCTGGCGTCCCCCGCGACCGGGGCACGGACGGCGACGAGCGTGTTGTCGCCACCACCATCGCCGCAGGTGCCGACGATGATCCGCTCGCCGGCTTCTCCGCGCGACTGGGCGACGACGACCGGGCAGGAGACCGACCGCTTCGGGAGGCACTTTCGCTCCCAGAGAACGCGGCCGGTGGCGGGATCGATGCCCGTCAAGCCGTGCGCCATGCTCCCGAGAACGATCTGCGGTGGCCGAGGCGAGCCTTCCTGCCCCTCGAGGACCAGCGGCGGCGAGTAGGCCGTCCGCGCTTTTTCCCGCTCGAGCATCCAGCGCTGTTTCCCGGTGGCCGTGTCGAGGGCGACGACCCTGCTCGGCCCGTCCTGCTCCATCGGCACGACGAGGAGATCGCGCCACAGGGCGGGCGATCCGGCGAAGCCGTGCTCGGTGTTGAAGGGGCCAAGATCGGCGTGCCAGCGACGCTCGCCGGAGTGCGAATAGGCCTCGGCGCGGAGGTTGTCGCGCGTCCCCCACAGCCAAATGACACCGGCGGCGTCGGCAACCGGCGTCGACGAGGCGAGGCTGTTTTGGGCGTTGAACGCTTCGACCGGCCCGGGAATCTCGTCTTTCCAGAGGAGCTTTCCGGTGGCCGCGTCGTGGCAGGAAAGCGTTCGGACACAGGTCGTCGGATCGGCCGGGTCGGCAAACGCCGAGGCGACGTACACATGCCCCTGCCAAACCACAGGCGACGAATGGCCGATGCCGGGGAGGTCGACTGCCCACGCCCAGTCAGATGGCGCCCAATGGCTCGGAAAGCGTCGCGCTCCCCCCTGCCCCGCCGCGGCGTCGCCTCGGAGGCCTGGCCAGTTGCGCGGCGTGCCGGGACCGCCGTCGGGAGCGTCGGCCCGGGAAGTTATCGGAGCGACGAGCAAGAGCCCCAGCACTAGCCAGGCCGCGGCGATGGGGAACAGACGGAGCCGAATGGTGTGTGGCATCATGGAGACGATCATAATCTCTCGAGGGCGTTGGCAGGCAGCGGGGGAGCGGCGCGGCGATGCAATGGAGCCGGTTACGGAGCAGCGTGCGAGAGCGACTGGCGCCGGCGGTGGCCAAGCGGGTCGACGTCCACATGGCCAGCTACGGGGCGTCGAGCCTCGACCGGGCCTGGCTGACGCTCGATGGCCGCGACATCCTCACCCTCCCGGAATACATGACCTGGCAGCGGGTCGATCCGATCGACCGCGACGCCCTCGCTCCGCACGATCCGCAGAGCGTCCTCTTCGACGACGGGGGGATCGCCACGATCGGCGCTCTCCTCCACCGCTCCCTCGAGATGCCCTTCGAAGCGCTCGTGACGAGCCCCACCGTCTTCCTCCGTGGCTTCGCCCGGTTTGACCGCCGCTTCGGCAAGCGCCGCCTCGCCGCCCCGCTGCCCGTCGACGAGCATCCCTTCGTCGTCCATTGCCACGCCTTTCGGGCCGCCGCCGAGGGAATCTCCTGTCCTCAGACACCGCCGCCGGCCGACGACGCCCGCTGGCACCGCACGCCGGTCCGCGGCCCTCTTTTTTCCCCCGCGGCGATCGCCGCTGCTGACAGGACCCTCGCCGAGCGCAAGCCAAAGCCCTTTGCCGCCCTCGTGCGGCGCTGTCGGGAGGCGGCCGACGCTCCCACCGCGAGCCGATGGGAGAGGGACCTCCGCGCGACGCTCGCCGCCCGCAGTCCGGCAGCCGCCCACCGGCTCGTCGCCGAGCTCATCGACATCGCCGCAGCGACGACCATCGACGAGGAGCCCCAGCTGGCCGCCGCGCTCGTCGCCCTCCTTTCCCACGAGTCTCCGCGGGTCCGCGATCTCGCCGCTTGGCGTCCTGCCACCCACAACGCCGAGCGACAATTTGCAACGCTCGCCCGGCATCTCTTCGCCCGGCACGATCTCCCGCGCTTTCTCGATCGGGCGTGGACGGAGGGGGGCCCGCGCGAGCAGGCATGGTTTGTCCACCTCGGGGCCGGGAACAGCCTGCGGACCGCCGCCGATCCTCCGCTGCCGGTGTCGCGAGCGATCGGGCACTGGTTTCTCCACTCTCCCGACGACTGCCCGGTCGAGGCCGCCTTTCGCCACGCGCAGGTGCGTGCCCTCGGCGGCGATCCGACGCTCGCCGAAGCGATACGACGGACCCGCCTCGGCCATGACTTCGCCCACGGGGCATTCTGGGAGGAAGTGATTCGGTTCTTCGTCGCCAATCCCCTCCTCGACCGGGCCCAGGTCGGGCCGATCGTCGACTGGCTCCAGGCGCAGCGCTTTGAGCCGGAGATCGCCCCGGGGGCGGTCCTGCCCGAAGCGGGCGCCCTGCCGCCGCGGCCCGCCCTCTCGATGCACGGACGGACGGTCGCAGCGACCCTCCGCGAGGTGGAGGCCTGGCATCGGCGACTCGGTCGCGCGACGGCCGCCACGGCGGCGGCCTCGTGGACGCCCAGTGGGATCGACCCGTTCGACTTCGTCGCCGGTGTCGATCCGAAGCACAGTCAGATTTGGCGAATCCGGGAGATCACCTCCGGCGACGGCCTGGTACGCGAGGGAGCGCGGATGGAGCACTGCGTCGCCAGCTACGCCGCCTCGTGCGCGGCGAAGCGGTCGAGCATCTGGACGATGGAGCGCACGGCCGACGGCACGACGACTGCGTGTGTGACGATCGAAGTCCATCTGGGGAGCCGGCGGATCGGACAGGTGCGTGGCAAGCGCAACCGTGCCGCAAGGCCTGAGGAGCTCTCCATCATCCGCCGCTGGGCGGAGCGGGCCGAGCTCATGCTCGACGTCGCCCCCCAGGGCTGAACGACGGGGAGCCCGAAAAGGTGCCAGCCACCAAACGAAAAGGTGCCAGCCACCAAAATTGATTGGACAACCTGCTGTCTTACCCAGATTTGGTGGCTGGCACCTTTTCGGCCCGTCACTCGGAACAGAGCGTCACCCGGCAAAGCGGGTGGATGCGGTATTCGACACCGGTCTTGGCGTCGTAGCAGCGGAAGCGGCTGCGGAGCTTCGGGCCCTTTAAAAACATCCTTCCTCCCTCGACGCGGAAGGCGGCTCCGACAGCCACCTCTTCGACGAGTGTCCGGCCCGGATCGGGGGCGTCGTAGCGGGCCAGGGCCACGAGCAAGCCGCGGTCGCTGCAGGTGGCCGCCGCCGGATCGCGGAGATAGCGGGCCAGCGCCCCCGAGACATCCGCCGGGAGCGCCCCCTGCTCCACCACCGGCGCGAGGATCCTGCCGAACTCGCTCTTCCACTGCGCCCCGTGTGGCAACACGCGCCGCGAGAAGGGCTTCCTCGTACGGACATGCTTTTCCCAGGTGACCGCATGGGCGATCTCATGGAGGAGCGTCGTCAGGAAGGCATAGGGATTGAGGTCGTTGTTGACGGTGATCCGGTGGATCGTGCGGCCCCGGACCGGCGCCCGATGGTCACCGAGCTTCGAGCGCCGCGCGCGCACGGAGCGCACCTCGACCGCCGCGCCGCCGAGATGCTCGCCACGAAGCAGCTCGGCCACGTAGTCCGCCGTGCCCTCAGGCAGGTGGTCGCGGATCGCTCGGATTGCCTTCCCTGGTTCCATCTCGATTACGGCCTCCGCCGCCTCGTGCTGCCGCCGGTCGCGCGGCCTTCATCAAGCCGGAGCCGGGCATCACCGGCTCCCCGATCTTTTGAATGCCTGCAACGGGCCCTGAAGCATAGAGGGGCGACCGTCTGGCCGTCAGCGCGTCCCTCGCGGGGTGGGCGACCGTCGTTGGAATCTCGGCCAAACCGGGAGCCGGACTGGAATTGGCGGCCCGTCGGGCTCGGCGGTAGACTCCTGTCCCGGGGGAAGCATCGTTTTTTTTCCTCATTTCTTCATTGCTCTAGGGGAGACTTGTTTCCATGTCCGGCAACGCAGGCGCCTCGCGCCGACAATTCCTCGGTTCCTCTGGCGTCGGCGCCGCAGCGCTCGCCGGGGGCTTCGTCCCCGCCTTCGCCTGGACCACAAAGTCCTTCGCCAACGAGTCGGCCAACGACCGGCCGCGGATCGGCTGCATCGGCACCGGCTCCATGGGCACCGGCGACGCCAACCAGCACGCCAACTTCGGCGACATCCTCGCCGTCTGCGACGTCGACGATCGCCACTCGTCGCGGGCCCGCGAAGATGGCAACATCGGCAAGGGGAAGGCTGATGCCTACCGCGACTATCGGAAGGTCCTCGACCGTAAGGACATCGACGTCGTCAGCATCGTCACCACCGACCACTGGCACGTGAAGATCGCCATCGAGGCCCTCCAGGCCGGCAAGCACGTTTTCTGCCAGAAGCCGCTGTCGCTGACGCTTGAAGAGAATCAACTCTGCCGCAACGCCGCCGAGAAGTTCCCCAAGCAGGTGTTCTTCATCGGCACCCAGCAGCGGAGCCAGAAGGATCAGTTCCTCCGGGCCGTGAACATGGTCCACAAGGGGCTCCTCGGGCCGATCAAGAAGGTCACCGTCGGCATCAACGGCGCTCCGACCGGCGGGCCGTTCCCGATCGCGGAGGTGCCGAAGGAACTCGACTGGGACATGTGGCAGGGGCAGGCGACGGCGGTCCCCTACCGCGAGAAGCGTTGCCACTACGAGTTTCGCTGGTGGTATGAGTATTCCGGTGGCAAGTTCACCGACTGGGGTGCCCACCATGTCGACATCGCCCAGTGGGCCCTCCAGGAAGACACGAAGGGGAAGGGACCGACGAGCATCGACGGCACCGACGTCAAGCACCCGGTTCCCTACAAGGACGGCTACGCGACCGTCGACGACTCCTACAACACGGCCCACGACTTCGCCGTGGTCTGCAAGTTCCCCTCGGGCGTCGAGATGGTGATCGACAGCCGCTCCGACAACGGCGTTCTCTTCGAGGGGGAGAAGGGGCGGATGTTCGTCAACCGCGAGAAGTGCACCGGCAAGCCGATCGAGGAGAACTGGGACAAAGACCAGTTCACCGATGCCGACGTCCAGAAGCTCTACAAGGGGAAGCCCTTCGAGGGGCACAAGCAGAACTTCTACCGCTGCATCCGCGAAGGGGGATTGCCTGTCTCCGACGTCTACAGCCACATCATGGCGATGAACACCTGCCATCTGGCGAGCATCGCCGGCCGCCTCGGCCGCGCGATCAAGTGGGATCCGGCGGCGGAAAAGATCGTCGGCGACGAACAGGCCGCCAAGTTCGCTGCTCGGACACCGCGGAAGGGTTTTGAGATCGCCCGCGTCTGATCGACGACTCTCGCAATGACCAACAGCGGCGGTGGCTTTCCTCGCGAAGGCCACCGCCGCTTTGTTTTTGGAGACCAGCAACGACCAGCAACGACCGAGACCAGATGAGGCTCTCTGGCGAGGGGTCGCCCGTGTTCCGAGAGCCGGCCTCGCCGGTCAGCGAAGCCCGGAGGGCGAAAGCGCAAGCGGCGCGGAGCGAGCGGCGGCCATGGAT
>CAJBCV010000207.1 GCA_903951635.1 uncultured Planctomycetaceae bacterium | reverse complement strand
GGCCGTCACGGTTACGACACCGTTGAGCACGTTGGTGACCACGCTGCCGAGCTGGACTCCGCCGCCGGTGCTGGTGAGGGTGACGCCCATCTTGCTGGTCGTCGCCTGCACGTCGGTGGCGCTGATCGTGCCGCCGGCCGTGACCCGAACGTTTCCGCTGGTCGACAGCACCGACTGGAAGCCGGTCGGGCCGGTCGGCTCCCCGAGGGTGATCGAGTCGAGCTCCGAGATCGTGATGTCGCCGTTGGCCTGGGCGCCGAGCGTGCCGATGGCCGTCCGCAGGGTGATGATCCCGTCTGCCTTCGAAACCGCACTGACGCGGGCGGTGGTGGCGAAGACGTTGGGCGATGTGCCCGTCGGATCGGAGGAAAGTACGTCGCCGGTGGCCGTCAGCGTCACCACCCCCTTCGGGGCCGAGACGGTGTCGACGAAGATCGTGTTGGTAGCGGTGGTGCCGAGCGGGGTGAGGGTCGTGAGGCTGACGTTGTTGGCCGTCGATGTCACGCTCTTGACCGTCATCGCCGAATTGGTGGCGATGCGGACGTTGTTGGCTGCGGTCACGTTTTGGAGCGTGAGCGGCAGCGTGCCAATGTTGTCGATGTCGATCGTCGAGGCAATTGCCGAAGCCGAGAGCGACGTGACCTGGGTGTCGAGGTCGACGCGTCCGGACTTGCTCGAGAGATTTGCCGACGCGGCGATCACTTCGGCCCCACTGCCGACAACGGCCTCGGTGAGATTCGAGCCTGCGGCGAGCGTCACCGATCCGTTGGGACCGGCATCGGCCACGTAGACCGACATCGCACCGCCGGCGTTGACCGTGATCGAGCCATTGTTCGCCGACAGGCTCTTCGTGGGAGTGCCGACAACGAGATCGTCGGATTCATTGATCGTGATCGCGGCACCGGCACCGCTGACGCGGCCGGAGACGTTCTCCACCTTCGTGGTGACCGTCGCGCCGTTGAGCGCCGAGATGGCAAGATTCTTGGTCGTCACGAGGCCCGCGGGGGCTCCGATGATGGAGCCAGCGTCGGCCTGGAGCGTCACCGCCGCGGGGGCGGTGACCGGGGAATTGATGATCAGATCGGAGCCCGTGGCGGTGAGCGACACCGTCTCGGTGCGGGTCGAGTTGAAGTCGCCGGCGGTGATCGGGCCGTTGACCGTGAGCTTCTGTGCCGTGACGAACACCGAGCCGTCCTTCGTGACCGCCTTGTCGAGCGTCAGGTCGCTCGAGGGGCGGTTGATCGTCAGATCACCGGCCCCGGTGAGCGTGATGCCCACGATCGAGAACTGTGCCAGGAGGGCGTCGAGCGGCTGCTCGAGGGCGGTCCAATCGAGCCGCTTCGCGGAGAGTTGCGCCACTCCACCGACCGTCGCCACGCCCGTCGCGGTCGTGCCGCCGCCCGGGGCGGGGCTGAAGGTCACCACCGGCGGCACGGCGTAGTTGACGCCGGGATTGGTGACGGTGACGCCGTTCACCGAGCCACCGAGGATCGTCGAGGTGGCCAGAGCCCCCGAGCCGAAGGGGATGAGGGTCACCGTCGGCGGAGTTGTCGAGCTGAAGCCCGAGCCGTTGTCGGTGATTCGGATGCTCGTCACCGCGCCACCCGACATGTTCGCCACGCCGGTGGCGCCCGAGCCGACCGGATTGAGGATCACGTCGGTGGTCGAGGGGTTGTAGCCCGAGCCGCTACTGGTGAGCGTGACGCCGGTGACGACGAACGACGTGGTGGCCGTGGCCGCCGCCTGCTGCGAGGCGCCGCCGCCGGTGAAGCTCACCGTGGCGCCGTTGACATAGCCCGAGCCGGGCTTCGTGATCGTGATCCCGGTGACAAAGCCGTCGGTGATCGTGGCGACCGCCTCGGCCCCCGAGCCGAACCCACCGACACCGGCAATCGTCACCGTCGGGGCGGAGCTATAGCCGACACCGGCACTCGAGAACGTGATTCCGGTGACGCCCAGCGCCGTGGTGGCCGTGGCGACGGCGCCGGAGCCCGAGCCGCTGCGATCGACGATGCTCACCGTCGGCGGGGCGACATAGCCCTTGCCGGGCGCGGCGAGATTGATGCGGGAGATTGCACCGATGCCGTTGACCGTTACCGCGGCGGCCGTCGCTCCGCCACCGGAAGCGACCGGCACCAGCGAGATCGTGGTCGTGGCCGGGTTGTAGGCGGTGCCGGGGTTGGTGACGGTGATCGAGCCGACGACCTGCTCGACGCTGGCGGTGATCGCGGCGGTCGTGCCGCCGGCGTTCGGGGAGGAGAGGGAGACGGTCGGCACGCCGGTGTAGTCCTTGCCCGACTCGATCGCCCGGTAGCCGACGACGGTGTAGTTCTGGTCGTTGAAGGCCACCTGCATGCCGCTGCCACTGCCACCGCTGACGCCGGTCGGCCTGGTGGTGTAGCCCGAGCCGGGCCGGTCGACCGAGAGGCCGGTGACGTTTGTGGACGTGTAGACGGTGCCGAGGGCCTCGAAGCCGGGGAACGCGCCACCGCCAGTGAAAGTCACGGTCGCCCCGTTGGTGTAGCCGGAGCCCGGATTGGTGAGCTGAACAAAGGCCACCCGACTTCCATTGAGGAACGCTATCGCTGTCGCGCCACTGCCGAGCCCATTGACGCCGGTGATCGTCACCGTCGGTGCCGTGGTGTACCCAAAGCCCCCGTAGACGACGTCGATGAAGTCGAGAATCGTGGTGCCGTCCACCCGGAGGACGCCACCGGTGCCACCGACATGCCGAAGCGTCGACGTGGTGTTGAAGCCGCTGCCGGCCGCGGTGATCACCGGCTCGAATGCCGTGATCACGCCGCCGGTGCTCACCGTCCGCACCGTCAGTTGCAGCCCTTGGCCGCCGAGGGTCGTGTCCGACAGGTAGAGGATGTCGCCGGGGAGATAGCTGAGGCCTCCTTCGACGACCGACACGGCCGTGACTCCGCCCGACCCGTTGACGGCCGTCACCTTGATCTGGGCGCCGGTGCCCGCGACGACTGTCAGGAGGTCGCCCGGCACATAGCCGGAGTTCGTGTTGCTGATGGCGCCCAGGCTCGCGTTGGTGAGGCCCAGGAGCGCCTGGCCGGTGGCGCCGGTGCCGGTGCCGGCGACCGTGGTGGTCGTCGATCCGGGATACCCCGAGCCGCCGGTGGTGACCACGCCGTTGGTGACGCCGCCGGTGAGGTTGGCCACGGCACTCGCGCCGAAACCCGTACCGCTGGAATCGGTGATCTGAACGGCGGGGGGGGCGGTGAACGCCGTGCCTCCCTGGGCCACGTTGATGCCCTGGATCGCACCCTGGGCATTGACTGTCACGGTGCCCGTCGAGCCACCGTCACCCGCGGAGATCACGACCGCCGGCGGCACCTGGTAGCCTGTGCCACCATTGGTCACCGCGAGGGCCGTCAGGCCGTTCACGGAGGCGACCGCTTCGGCGCCCGAGCCGCCGCCGCCGACGAACGAGATCGTCGGGGCGGTCGCGTAATTGAGGCCGCCGTTGCTGATCGTGATTCCGGTGACCACGCCGGCGGTCAGTTGGGCGGTGGCCACAACACCACTTCCGCCGGTGCCGGCATTGTCGAAGACGACCTGCGGCGCGGTCACATAGCCCGAGCCACCATTGAGCACCTTGACGAACGTCACCTTGCCGTCGCCGACGGTGGGGGCAACTTGGGCCCCACTGCCTGCCGCGAAGCTCACCGTCGGCGGCGTCACGTAGCCCGAGCCGGGATCGATGACCGTCACGCCGGTGATCTTGCCGGGCGTGAGGACGCGGCCGACCGGAGCGGAGAAGGAGAGCTGGTCAGCCACGGTGAATGTGGCATCCGGGCTCATGATCACGTTGCCGTTGTCGGCGGTGAGGATGAAGTCCTGCGTCGGGTTGGCAGGGTTGGCATCGTTGACGAACACATCGCCGACGGCGTTGATGTCGCCATCCTGGGCGCGGAGCCGGATCGTGCCGTTGGTCGTCTTGAGATCGCGGGCGATGAGCCCCACGGCCGAGGTCGTGAGGCTGATGTCACCGGTGCCGGCGGTGGCGACATTGACCGCGTCGAGGAGTCCCTTGGCGGTGACGGTGATCGAGCCAGCGCCGGTGGTGGCGAGGTTGGCGAGCGTGATGGCGTCATCGTCGGCGAGCGTGATCGAGCCGCCCGACGTCGCCGTCACGGTGTCGGCGCGGGTGAGGGTGTTGATCGACCCGCCGGCGGTGAGTTTGAGGTTTGTCGCCTCCAGCCGCGCCTGGCTGACGATGTTGCCCGAGGCGGTGAGGTTGATCGAGTCGCCCGAGGCCTTCACGACCGCGGCGCTGGTCACGGCGATGTCGCCCGCGGTCGCGGTGACGTTCAAATTGCCGATCCCGACGGTGCCGGCCGAGACGTTGCTGCCGATCGTCACCGAGTTCCCGGTGAGTGTCAGATCCCCCTTCTCGGTGGAGATCGGCCGGTTGATGTTGAGCGTGCTGGCGGCGAGCGACAGGCCACCGACGGTGTCGAAGTTGGAGTTGGTAATCACCTGCCGGCCCGGCTCACTGGCGGTCAGCGCGATCGTCGCCCTCGAGGCGGGGAGGGCGTTGATCGTCAGATTGCCCTGCACCTGATTGACATTGATGGCGATGTCAGCCGCGGGGCCGCTGTTGGAGCCGGCGAAGATGTTGTGCTGGGCGAAGTTGGCGGTGCGGACGTTGATCGTGCCGCCGTCAGCGCCGGCATTGTTGAGCGTGATGCTCGCCGACCCGCTGATCAGGCCGGAGGGGCCAGTGAGAATGTTGCGAGGGTTGACGGAGTTGGTCTGGAGGTTGACGAAGCCGGCGTTCCTGATCTGGCCGTCGATGAGGATGTCGCCGCCGTTGCCGCCGCGCCCATACTGATAAAACGGTAGGTAGCCGGGGGCCACGCCGGCACCGGTGAAGATCTGCACCGGTCGGCCGTCGACGCCGTCGATGCTCGCCCCTGCGATGACCTCGAAGTTGCCGTTGGAGACATTCCCGAACACGGGGCCGGTGAAGTTGTTTTCGATGCGGATGAGGTTTTCGGCGGAGAGAGTGTTGAAGCGCGCGTGATTCCGCGACGTCATCGGCGCCTGGATGTAGACCTCGCTGCCCAGGAGGTCGTAGCCGCCGCCGTTGTTGGGGAGAAGTTCGACCGGCGCCACCACCGGATAGGCCTCGGCGGCGTCGGAGCGGATGATGATCGTCGACTTGCCGACGGCCTGGCTGAAGTCAACCTCGATCGCCAGTGGCATCGAATCGCCGACATTGAGAATGAACGTCGGATCGACCGTGCCGGGGGCCGCGAAAACGCGCAGCTTCGAGAGATGGAAGAGCTCGCCGGGAGCGCTGGCGCCAGGGTTCCACACCACCGGCCCCACGGTCCCCTGCCGGTCGAGGGCGATCGGCCCGACGAAGTTGGCGCCGGGGTTGCCTCCCGCCGGGGGCAGCGACGTGCCCCAGTTGGTGAAGCTCGTGCCCGATCCGTAGAACGGCAGCGCGGTGAACGATGTCCCGGAGTCGAACTGCAGTTGGTTGGTGAGGGCGACGTTGCGGACGTACATCGTCGCGCTGTCGGACGGGTTTGTCTTGTCGTTGAAGATCTCAAAGTTGTACATGTACGCTTGGTCTTTGTTGTTCGGCTGATCGTTGGTGTGCGTAAAGCCAACGTACTGGAACGCCAACAAGCGTCGATCCTCGAGCGACTCCACCGCCGCGACCACATCCTGGCCGCGCATCCGCTTCCGC
>CAJBCV010000206.1 GCA_903951635.1 uncultured Planctomycetaceae bacterium | reverse complement strand
GGCGCCGCGCACCTTGAGCGCCGGCTGAACGGGCCCACCGGCCCCTGCGGCGGCCAGCGTGAGCGGCTTGACGACGATTCCTTCCACCCCAGTCGCCGTCAGCTCATGCCACCAGGCGATCGCCGCGGCGACGTCGATGGGTCGGGTGAGATCGACGACCCGGTGCGACGTCACGCCGAGGGAGCCTCCGCGAGATGGGGAGGAGGCGATGCGGCGGAGCGTGTCGAGGTGCCAGTGGTGCTCCCGGTCGAGGAACGTCCGGCCTTCGGCGGCGAGGACATGGAAAAAGACGAGCCTCGGTGGCGTCGAACGATCGGCAGTCCCCTCGGGCAGACCGACGAGTTCGCCGTCGAGGCAGAGCCAGTCGGTATCGAGGGATTTCCACACGCCGGCCTCCGCAGCCGCCGCGGCGATTCTGGCGACGAGGGTTTGTTCAACGGCCGCAGGGAGGCAGCGGTGGCCAGATCGGGAGTGGATCGCGCCGCCCGTGCCGTCGGCGACACCGAACCGCCTCGCCGCCGTGGCCGCATCGCGGCAGATCACCGCCACGCCCCGCAGGCCGGTCTGTTTCTCTTCGCAGATCACCTGCCGTAGCCCTGCAGCGGCGTAGTGGGCGAAGGCGCCGAGTGGATGCTCGAGGCCGTCGCCCTGATGCGACGGATCACACGACGACATCGTCGGCGGTAGATGGATCACCCACCGGTCGCGCGCGGCGGGATTCCCGGCGGCATCGGATGCCAGACGCGTCACCTCGGCGGCCGCCAACCGGCGGAGCGCGACGATCGCGTCGGCTGGCGTCGGGAGCGGTAGCGCGGGTCGGGCGACAGGGCGGGCTGCGAGCCTGCGCGGCGGCAGCGGTCCCCGCGCCGAGCGTCCCCAGGCGCCACTTGCCGGCACCGACACGAGCTCCCGTTCTGGCCAGCGGAGGGCCGTGAGCCGATCGCCGAACACACAGCCGGTGTCGATGCAGATCGTGTTGCGGAACCACTCCACCTCGGCCACTGGCGTGTGCCCCTGGACGACCGCCGCCGCGCCCGAGTACCCCCTCGCCCAGTCATCGCGGACTGGCATCGCCCGATCGTCGAAATCGCCGGTGTAAGCGCCATGGATCGCCGCGTCGCGCGCGGCACTCGAGTCGCTGCCATGATGACGCTCCTCGAGCCCGGCGTGGGCGACGACGAGCCGGCCATCGTCGAGGACGAGGTGGCCCGGGAGCCCGGCGAGAAACGTCGCCACGGTTTCCCGGACGCTCTCCGATTCGGCGGCGAGTTGCCCGAGCGACGCTTCCAGTCCATGCCCCGGCTCCACCGGCTCGCCGCGGAGGGCCGCCGCGAGACGGGTGTCGTGGTTGCCGGCGACACACAGGGCCCGCCCTGCTTCGACGAGCCGCTGGATCCGCAAAACGACCGCCGGCGTGGCGGGGCCCCGGTCGACGAGATCACCGACGAAAACGATTCGCCGCCCCTGCGGATGCGGCCGGGATGGATCGATCGGGTGGCGCAGGCGCTCCAGGAGGGCGACCAATTCGGCGTCGCAGCCATGGACGTCGCCGATGATGTCGAACGTGGCCGGCATGGAGGGGACGCCTTGGCGGGGAAGGCGGGAGGACGGGAGACGTCCTGGGGCGGGGCCGTCACCATACCCCGGCCGGCTCCCGGCTGCCGAGCCTCGACCGACGAAGGGGGGGCGTCGGGCCCCGTCAAACCCCGCTTTTCCGCCCCGTGAGCACCCTCGGGAAGAAGCGTGTTGCCGAACCGGGCCGAATGCGGTTAGCTGGCCAGCGTCGGGAATCAGCCCCGGCCTTCGCCCTCGCCTTTCCGGAGATTTCCCCCATGATCCGTGCCGCCGTCCCTTCCCTCGATCGGGTGCGCGAGAAGGTCGAGGCGGGGCAGCGTCTCGACGCCGCCGAGGCGGAGATGCTGTGGGACGAACGGATCGACCTCCATGAACTCGGGGAACTTGCCAACATCGTCCGCGAGCGGAAGAACGGCAATGCCGGCTACTACAACATCAACACCCATCTCAATCCCACGAACGTCTGCGTCTACCGTTGCACGTTCTGCGCCTTCCGGGCCGATCTCCGCGATTCCCGCGGCTACGTGATGGAGGCGGAGCAGATCCTCGCCCGGGGGAAGGAGGCGGTTGACGCCGGCAGCACCGAGATGCACATCGTCGGCGGGCTCCACCACCAGAAGGACTACGACTGGTATCTCAACATCGTCCGCCTCCTCCACGACCACTATCCCACGCTCCACCTCAAGGCCTGGACGCCGGTGGAGATCAACTGGTTTCAGCACCTCACGAAGCGTTCTCTCCGCGACATCCTCGTCGAACTCAAAGACGCCGGCCTCGGCAGCCTCCCCGGCGGCGGGGCCGAGATCTTCCACCCGGAGGTCCGCGACAAGATCTGCGAGCACAAGGCCGACACGCGCGAATGGTTTGCCGTTCACCGCATGGCCCATGAGCTCGGCCTTCGGAGCAACGCCACGATGCTCTACGGCCACATCGAGAACGCCTTCCACCGCACCGACCATCTCCTCCGCCTCCGCGAGCTTCAGGACGAGACGGGGGGCTTCCAGACCTTCATCCCCCTCGCTTTCCATCCTGAAAACACGCGCCTCTCCCACCTCCCCAAGCCGTCGGCGACGATGAGCCTGCGGACGATGGCCGTGTCGCGACTCGTCCTCGACAACTTCGACCACATCAAGGCCTACTGGATCATGCTCGGGATCGGCACGGCCCAGGCCTCGCTCGCTTACGGTGCCGACGACCTCGACGGCACCGTCCGTCACGAACTGATCTATCACGACGCCGGGGCGACGACGCCGGAGATCCTCTCGGTGGAGCAGATTCAACGGCTCATCCGCGAGGCAGGCCGCGACCCTGTCGAGCGCGACACGCTCTACCACGCGGTTGAGCGCGATGCGGCCGGCTGGAAAACGGGTGCCAAACTCGCTGCCGGGACTCAGGCGTAGTTGACGGCAGCGGCGATGTTCTCGGCGAAGCTTCGGGCGGAATCGACGGCGAGGTCGTTGGCACAAAAACCGTTGACGACAACCGAGGCGCCCCCTTCGCAGTCCATCGCCACGACGGTCACCATCACGCCGGCCTGCGTCTGCGTGCCGCCGAGGGTTATCTTTCCCGGGGCGACCGGATCGAAGACGGTGAATCCGGCGTTGACCATCGCCTGCTGCGCCACCTGGAGGGCGAGGAGCGGGGCGATCGGCTTCTTGAATCCGTAGGCGAAGTAGTACATCCGCGGATCCCTCGAGGCGGGGCCTGC
>CAJBCV010000205.1 GCA_903951635.1 uncultured Planctomycetaceae bacterium | reverse complement strand
TCGCGCCATCAGTGCCCCCCGGGGCCGGGGGGTCGTCGAGAAACTTCGTGAAGTTGAACTCGCCGTCGCCGCCGCCGAAACCGAAGTTGAACTCCTCCTTCTCCGGCTCCGCCGCTGTCGCGCCGGCAGCCGGACGCTCGACTTGACTACGCTCGACCTTCGTCCCCTGCGGGCGGGCGCGGAGGCTCGTCGACACGCCGGCGAGCCATTCGGCGGAGGGGAAGGCGTAGGGGCGGAACTTCTCGAACGTCCCGGTCTCCTCGTGGATGAAGAGGGCCCGCTGCGGCCCGAGCTTGCTTGCCAGGGGGCTATCGACGAGTTGGCTCGAATCGGAAGCGCTCATCTGGAACAGGACGCGCAGTTCAAACTCCTTGAGCGCCCCGCGCTCGAAGGTGCGCATGAGATTCGTGAGCGAATCGCACCACACGAGGGTGTGGATGCCGACGGCCGGGCCGTCGCGGAGGATCGTGGCGAAGTTGTCGGCGGGGCCGGCCTTCTTGTCGCCGCCGCCGAAGGAGAAGCCGAAGTCGCCGTCGGCCTTGCGCAGCTCCCGGAACCGGGCCAGGTCGCGGACGACGACGAATACCGCCTCGCCGTCGAGCACCTGATGATCGAGGCGCCGCTTCACCTCGGCGGCCAGGTCGGCCATCGCGTCGGTGACGCCGAGCCGGCCGACGTTTTGGAAGTCGTGGGGGAGGCTGGAAGCGAGCTGGGAGAGGAGGAGATCGGGCTTCTCGTCGGCGACCGCCGGCTCGAGGAGCACGAAGCGGGCATCGTGGCCGAGTTTGCCGCCGGGGAACGGATCGTTCGCCGCCGCCAGCCCGACGATCGCCATCGCCAGGAGGCTCACCGCCAGATCCTCGCGCTGGCCGACGATGAGGAGATTGGCTCCGCCTTGGCGGCGGAAGATCGCCGTCGTCGGATCCTTGATGGCGATCGCGTCGCCGAGCCAGGCGACCGGGGCGACGAGATCGCGGCCTCCGGTCGTCCCCTCGGCGAGGAGCTCGCGGAGGAGGACGTTGCCGTCGGGATCGGCCGCCTGGTTGCCGTCGAAGACGATCCGCGGCACCGGCGGGATGTCGGTGCGCCGGTCGGCGAGGCGACGCAGCTCGCCGAGATACCACTCGCGGCGGCTGTCGTCGAGCCACACGACCTGGAAGGGATTGTTGCCGGTTACCATGCCGTTGGCGTCGTTGTAGATCGCCTCGCCGGGGCGGGTGAGGAGCCGGGCGGCCGAGTTGTCCTCGGAGAGGATCAGGCTGCTGTCGGCCTCGTTGCACTGCAGCGCGATGCGCACCGCCATCTGCCCCATCGTCGCCCGGGGGAGGCTGTAGGAGCCGCCGAGGGTCTGCGAGCCGAGAAGGACGTGCATACCGAAGGCACGCCCCTGACGGACGAGGCGGTCGAGGATCAGCGAGGCATCTTGGGCGAGCTTGTCGTCCTCGATGAACAGCTCCTGAAACTCGTCGATGATCAAGAGAATGCGCGGCATCGGATCGGGATTGCCCGTGCCGCGGAAGCCGGCGAGATCCTGGACGGCGAGATCCCGGAACAAGTCACCGCGCCGCTTCAGCTCGCGGTCGAGCTGCTCGAGCACCGAGAGGCCGAACTCGCGCTCGCTCTCGATGGCGATGACGCGGGCGTGCGGCAGCTCGTAGTGGTCGTAGATCTTGAACTCGACGCCTTTCTTGAAGTCGATGAGGTAGAACTGGACCTCGTTGGGGCTGTAGGTGAGCGCGAGATTCGTGATCAGCGCGTGCATCATCGTCGACTTGCCCGAGCCGGTCTTGCCGGCGATGAGGACGTGCTGGCTCGTTCCCTTGCCGAGCTTCATGTGCTGCATCTTCTTGGCGCCGGCGGGGCCCAGCGGCACGTCGATGCCGCTGGCCGTGCTCCCCGTCCACCACCGGTCTTCCGCGGGCGCCACGCGATCGAAGGGCACCTCGACGCGCTTCGCCGCCTTGGCCGCCTTGCCGACCCGCTGGATGACGTTCGTGAACACCTCGTCGGACGGGCTCTGCTCGACGCCGAGCGGCCACTTCGAGAACTCGGGATCCTGCCAGGTGAAGGTGCCGTCTTTGAGGAGGAGCGTCGTGGCGTGCTGCTCGATGTCGGAGAGGCTGAAGTTCGCCGGCATCGTCTGCTTCGTGTCGACCGACACGATCGTGGAGACGCCGCAGCGCGCGCCGCTGGCGGCGATACTCGCCAGGCGACGGGCGCTGGTCTCGGTGAAGTTGGCCGGGAAGTTGCTGACGACGACGAAGCGATAGGGCTCGGGAACCTCGGCATCGGCGTTGTAGGCGCCGATCGAGGGGTATTCGTTGCGGAGATACTTCTGGATCACGAGCTCCATCTGCTCGGTGATGTCGGCCAGCCGCTGCTCGATCTGCTGCGGCTCGGTCCAGATCCGGCTGGTGACGAGGAGCTCGTCGTGATCGGCCAGATGCATGAATCCGGCGAAGTGCTTCCCCAGCCCGAGCGGATCGATGATCGTGAAGCGGGTCTGGCCGGCAGGGGCACCGGAGGCGATCCGCAGGGTGAGCGCCTGGAGGAAGGCGCCGGCGACTTCCTTCTGGTCGGCCGTCGTCTTCACCAAGACCGAGCTTTCGGCGGGGAAGGGGACGGCGGCCGGCTGCGTCCACGTCGCGGGGCCAAAGGTGTTGAGCTCGCTCTGCGCCGAGACGCCGCCGGGGATCTTCGCCATCGAGAGCGCGAGCGCCCCGAAACGGAGCCCCGGGGGATCGTGGGAGGGAAGGGCCGCCGATCCGTCGGCCAGCGCGTCCCAGGAGGGGAAGCAGGCCGCATCAATCCGGTTGGCCTCATCCCAGACCGCGGCCGTCTCCCGGCGGATGCGGGCCCAGTCCTCCGTCATCGTGCGGGTGCGTTCGGCGTGCTGCGCGGCGGCGGCTGCCAGGCGGGCGTCGCGCTTCGCCTCGCGGCGGCGGATGTCCTCGGCAAGGCCGGCTTCGAGGGCGGCGATGCGGGAGGGATACTTCTCCTCGGCCTCCTTGTGCCCACTTTCGACCTTCGTGCGGATCGTTGTCGTGGCCGTCTGGTATTTCCCTTCGAGCTCCGCCAGTTGGGCGTCGCGCTTGGCGGCGAGGTCGGCGAGCGTCTTCTTTGCCCGCGACTCCAGATCGACGAGATCCTGCTTCGCCTTCGCCTCCATCTGCTTCGCCTGGAGGCCAGAGCGGACCTTGAGCCATTCGGCGGCAGGGCCGAGGAGCCGCTTGCCGCGGAGGACGTCGCGCTCGATGGCCGTCCAGAGCTCGAGCGCCTTCTGGGCGACCTCTTTCTTGAGGCCCCCGAAGATCGTCTTCGACGACTCGAGCGCGAGAAGCTCCTTCGTCCGCGCGATCGCCCCCTCGTGGGCCCCCTTGATCTGGGCGAGGATCTCATCTCCTTCGGGCATCGGGCCGTCGTCGGCCACGGCCGCGGCCGCCTTGACGCCGCACTTGGTGAGGAACTCCTTCGCCTTGGTCATCGCCTCGTCGAGCTGGCTGCCCCACACGGCGTGATCCTTCTCGGCCCGGGCGAGGAGCTTTTGAGGGTCGTTTCGCTTCTCCTTGAAGACTTCCTTCACCGAGCCCTGCTCGAACTCGCTGTCTTCGCGGATCTTCGTCGACTGCTCGTCGCAGGTTCGGGTGATGGTGGCCGCCTTCGTCTTCCGCTGCTCGTCGATCTTCTGCTGCTCGGCGGCGCCCTGCGACTGGAGGCGCTTGAGCACCGCGTCGTATTCCTTCTTCGCCGCCTCGATCTCCTGCTCGTGCTTGGCCGTCGTGGCGGCGATCCCCGCTTTTGCTTCCTCCTTGGCTGCCGTGACCTCGCGGTCACGCTCGGCGACGATCTCGTTCTCGAGGCGCGCCCGCGTGGCCGCGGCCGCGCGGAGGAGCTCCACCTGGCGGCGGAGGTGATCGCGGTCGTAGGCCTCGGCGGTGGTGGCTCCGGCGGCGGGGGCAGACGCGTCAGTCGACATGGGGGCTCCGGGAATCGGCAGGGAAAAAAATGGGAGCGATGGAAATCCGCAGGGAGGGGACGCGGTCAGGGGAACGGGCGAGAAGGCGCCGGCAACGGCGGGAAAGAGAGGGGCGGCGGAAGGGAGAGAGCCTTCTGCGGCCGTCAGCGTCCTCCCTCGTCGGCGACGTCCCGTGCCGCCCGCGAGAGCACCTCGGCGAGCCGGCCGATCGCCTCGAGCGTCTGCTTCACGTCCGGCATGATCGGCTCGATGTGGTCTTTGTGGAACGTCTTCGCCGTGGCGTCGTTCCAGGCATCGGTGGAGGCGTTCCACTTGATGTCGAGCTGCTTGAGGGCGAGGGCGAGCTTCGAGGCTCCCCCGGAGAGGTCGAACGATTTCATCCCTGGGCCTCTCTGGGGGGGGCGGGAGGTGCGGAGCCGACGGCGGGCGCGACGGGGCGGGGGGCTTGATCAGCGGCGACGGCGCGAGCGCCTGCGGGGGCCTCGTCGGTCGGGCGGGCCATCGAGGCGTCCGCGCCACCGCTGCCGCCAGAGCCTCCGGCGGCCGGACCTTGGGTTTCCCGGTAGGCATCGAGGGCTTTGAGCATCCGCTCGAGGACCGCCATCGCCTTTGGGCAATTGACGTCGATCACTTCGCGGAAGTGGACGAGCCGGACGCATGTCTCGCGGAACTGCTGCTCGACGACCGGCTTCCAGCGGCGGACGGCCGCCTCCTTCTGCTCGGCATACTCAAGCCTCTTCCTCGCCTTGTCGAGATTCTTCTTCTCCTCGACGCACGAGGGGGTGTTGTCGCCGACCTTCTTGAAGGCCCGGCAGTGCTCGAGATCCTTGATCGCCTTGTTGACCGCGTCTCCTGCCCGACGGACCTCCGCCTTCCAGTGGGCGGCCCGTTCCATCGTGACGTATTCGACCCCCCGCCGCCCCTCGAGCTCGACCTCGCCGAGGGCCTGCCCCGACTCGTGCGCGAACGACGCCAAGGCAGCCTTCACGTAGGCGAGGGTGTCGATCGATTTGACATCGGCCTGACCGGACATGCTGCTCCCCTCCGTTGGCGACGGCTCACCGCTGCTGCTGGTATTCCTCGATCCGTTCCGCTTTGCGGATGAGGTACGGGACATATTCACCGGTCGATTCGACGAACCGGCCGAACTGGTTGAGCTGCTGCTCGAACTCCTCGCTGAACTTTTGATGTTCGCCGTCACGCCAGGTGGCGCCGAGCGCCGAGAGCTGACGCTGGACGGTCTGCATCTGGGCCATCACTTCGCCGCTGAAGTGGCGGAGCCGGGCCGCGAACCGGCGGAGTTCCTGCGGATCGACGATTGCCTGTCCCATCGGATGATCCCCCTTCGAGGGCCGGTGACGGACTGCCCCGGCTCCCGGCATCTTACACGCTCCGCTCCGAAGCCGGCTGGGCGGGGGCCGGGCGTGGTTGGTTTTTTTTGACGGCAGGTAGACTCTCGTCAGAGTTCCCAAAGCCCGGAGTCACGCTAGCGATGTCGCGCCCCGATCACGCCCCGCAGTCTGCCTCGCCCCAGCCCCAGCCCCAGCAAGCCTCCCCGCACTCGGGCCCACCGCCAGCTGGCGGCGGTCGTCCCGAAGGGGGAGGTTACGGCGCCCCGGCCCATGCGGCGGCCGGATCGACGATGTCGTTTGAGCCGGAGAAGGGCTGGCACTGCAGCCACTTCTTCTACACCTTCGACCGGGCCAAGCTGGCGACGATGTCGGCGGCGGCGCTCGAAGCGGGCCGGCAGGCGTTCATCGCCACGCTCGATCCGGCGGCGCCCGGGGCACCGATCCGGCTGCAGACCTGGATCGTGCCAGGGCACAAGGCCGACTTCGCCGTCATGGCGATCGATCCTGATCCGCTCGTCATCGACGGGCTCCACCAGCGGCTTCTCGCCGGACCGCTCGGCGCCGCCCTCGTGCCGGGCTATTCGTTCATCTCGCTCACCGAGGTGAGCGAGTACGTCCCCACGCCTGAGCAGTTCGGCCAGCGCCTTCTCGAGGAAGGCGAGACGGCCGACAGCCCCACCTACCGGGCAAAGGTGCAAGGCTATGCCGCCCGCGAAGGGGCGATGCGGAAGAGCCGCATCGAGCCGGAGCTTCCCCCGTGGCCCAATGCCTGCTTCTATCCGATGAACAAGAAGCGGAAGGTGGGAGAGAACTGGTTTACGCTGCCGTTTTCGGAGCGGAGCCGGCTGATGGCCGAGCATGGTCGGTCGGGGATGGCCTTCGGCGGCCGCGTCACCCAGCTGATCACCGTCAGCGTCGGTCTCGACGACTGGGAGTGGGGCGTGACGCTGTGGGCACGCCATCCCGACTTCCTCAAAGAAATCGTCTACACGATGCGGTTCGACGAGGCGAGCGCCCGCTATGCCGAGTTCGGCCCGTTCTATGTCGGCTATGTCGCCGACGCGGCGCGGATCCTCGAGCACTGCCGGGTCGGCTGACCGTCTTCCGGCTCACTCGGCCGCCGAGAGGATCATCTCCACCGGCGTCTCCCGCTTCGGCACGCGCTCCTTGAAGACCTCGAAGAGGAGCGCCTCGTTCGACTGGGAACTCTCGATGGGGAGATCGAGGGTGGCGGTGGGGAAGTTGGAGACGCAGAGGAGATCGCCGCCGTCGGCTTGGTAGTACTCGCGGCCGTCGGCGGGGTCGGTCCAAAACGCGCTGCCGGCAAACACCCAATCGGTCTCGAGCGCCTTCCCCGTGCGGGTGTTGCGGATCCATCCCCGGGCGTCGGCTTCCTGGACGGCGCCGTCGGCGTCGGTCCAGCGCATCGTCACCCGGATCTTCGGCCCCGTCGCCGGCCGGTATTCCGGATCGAACGACACCGGCTTCCCCGGCTCGAGCCCGACCGCCAGCAGCGCCGCATGAACGAGCCGGGCACTGGAGTCGACGGCGACGACCGATTCATGCTCCTTGGTGCCCGCCGGGCAGGCGAAAAACTCGAGCAGTCCGTCGTCGAGCGCCACTCTCCCGCCGATGACCACTTCTCCCCGCTCCCGATCGATCCACACTTCCTCCGTCGGCGACAGCCGGCGCAGTTCGGGGTGGCGGTCCTCCGTGGCGACGGCCGCGTCTCCGGCCTCGGACGGGGTCAGTTCGTCGGCGCGGGCGCTCACGCCCGAGGCGATCGCAAGCATCGCCAGGACGGTCGTCTGGATCGCTGAAGCAAGGCAGGCCGCCGCGCCGCGGGCCGGGGCCATCCGCCGTGGGCCGGGGGCAAGACGGCGCTCGTTGGTGGGAAGGATCGAGGCCGCGGAATCGCCGGGGTGCGTCATCGGAGGAGTGCCCGTGGAATGCAGGGTGGTCGCTCCGCTACGATACCGCGCCTCACCCGGCGGTACGACCTCGGTGGGCTCCCCCCTTGCGCTGCACTGCCGGGGGAGGAATGGCGGCAACGGATCAGCGACACACTCGACGCTCGGGGAATGCCATGGCAAGCGGTGGAAAGACGAAACGGAAGCGGGCCCGGTCGGCAGGCAGCGAGCGTGGGCCTGAGCGTGACATTCCCGGTCACGAGTCGTCGTCGCAGGCCGTCACGATCCACACGCCGTCGATCGATACCGAGCAGGAGCGGGACGCCCTCGAGGGTGTGCGGCGCGTCGGCCGCCGCGATGCGGCGGCCCGGATCAACCGGATCGCCCGAATCGCTTCGACCCTTCATCCGCACAAGGCCCC
>CAJBCV010000204.1 GCA_903951635.1 uncultured Planctomycetaceae bacterium | reverse complement strand
GTCCGCAGCTTGAACGATCGTGACCAGGCACTCGTGCCATCGGATCGAGGCAAAGAGGAACGGCACGGCGACGAACCGCCCCCTGCCCCCGAGCCCATTCTCGGGCGTTGAAAAAACGATAGCCTTCCTCGCGCGTGCCGGGTGATGGCTGCCGTTCGGTTGCAACCTTCGCGCCATGAAGATCATCCGAACCGACCGCCTCGACCTCGTGCCGGCGACCTTGGCCCTGGTCGAGGCAGACATCGAGTCTCCCGAGGCCCTCGCCCGCCTGCTCGGGGCCGCCGTGCCTTCCAGTTGGCCTCCCGGCGAATACGACCGAGCGGCGATGGAGTTCTTCCGTGACCGGCTCTCCGAGAGCCCCGAAGCGGTCGGCTGGTACGGCTGGTATGCGGTCCACCGTTCGGTCGAGCCCCACGGCTCCGTCCTCGTCGGTTGCGGCGGCTACCTTGGCCCGCCGGCCGCCGACGGTGTTGTCGAAATCGGCTACTCGATCGTGCCGGAATCGCAGCGGCTCGGATTCGCGACCGAACTCGTTCACGCGCTTCTGTCGCGAGCCTTCTCGATGCCACAGGTCGTTGGTGTCATCGCGCACACAACCTCGACGAACCTCGGGTCGGTCCGGGTGCTCGAGAAGTGCGGCTTCAGTCTCGTCGGCCCGGGTCGCGAGCCCGGGACCGTCCGGTACGCGACCACCAAGCCAACGAGCTAACCCCGCCCTGCAGCCGCGACGGTCACTCAAGTGCCCCTGTCAGTCGGCGGTCGCCAGTTCGTAGCAGACGATCTCTTCGGCATTGCGGAGATAGAGCCGGTTGTCGACCACCACCGGATGATTCCACGTCTTGTCGCTGAGGGCCTCGACTTTTCCGAGCTCCTCATGCCCCTCGGGCGTCGCGCGGAGGAGAATGAGCTCCCCTTTCTCGCTCACGACCACGATCAGGCCGGAATCGGCGAGCAGCAGCGCCTGTCCCTTGGCGTAGCGGCCCCCCTTCCACTTTCGCTTGCCATCTTCGAGGCCGATGCAGGCGAAGATCGCATTGTCGAAGCCGTAGATATTGCCGTCGTGGACGAGGATGTCGTTGTAATCGGGCTTCATCTCCAAGGAGGTCCACAGCTCCTTCCCCTCGAGGCCGTTGTCATTCGCGGAAAACGCCACGAGTCGGGTGCCGGTGCCCAGCCCCGCGGGGATGAGCAGCTTGTTGCCGTCGATCACCTGCGCCTGGCAGGCCCGATACCCTTGGTGCGCGAAAGCGTAGTCGGAGACACTCTTGCCGGTCGCCGGCTCGAGGAGATGCGCCCCGGAGTTCGAGAGCAGGCAGAGAAGTTCCCGATCGAGAAGGGTGATCTTCTGCACCGAGCTATAAGACATCTCGCCGGCCGGGGCCGTCCAGGCGACCTGGCCGTCGGTGACGTTGAAGGCGACGATCCCCTTGTCGCCCTTGCCTCCCGCATGGACAACGACGAGGCCACCGTCGACGCACGGCGAGCAGGAAAAGCCCCACATCGGAGGCTCGGTCCTCCCCGAAGCCTCCTTCAGATCGGCTTTCCAGACGAGTGTCCCATCGACGGCGTTGACTCGCACGAGGATCCCCTCGGCACCGAGGGCATAGATCGAGCCATCGGCGAGCGTCGGCGTGCCGCGCGGCCCAAGCCCTCCGAGCGACTCGAAGAATCGCGACGGGGTCGCGAAGGACCAGATCGGCTGCCCGGTCTTGGCGTCGTAGCACGACACCACCTCGTCCTCGAGGCGCTGCTCCTGGGTGAAGAGGCGATCGGCACCGACGACGAAGGAACTCCACGCCGGGCCGATTCGATGCCGCCAGATTTCCCGGGGCGGATGGGCGGTCCAGTCGCCGTCGAAGCGTCGCCCGGTCTGGGCACTGTTGCCCTGAGGCCCACGGAAACGGGGCCACGGCGCCCCCTCCAGGGAAGCGAGCAGTGCCTGGGGATCGACGGGGGCATCGACGGAACTTTTCGCGGCCTGGCGGATCTCTTCATCCGCCAATTGCTCCGCGGTCGGCTTCCAACGCCAGTCGACTCCGAACGAGAAATCGCCCCACACGCCATCGGTGCGGACGAGGGCCGAGTGCGCCGTAGCCAGCAAGGCCAAACCGACGGCAAGCCAGGTGCGCCGCAGGGAAAGCGTGCGACCAGCGAGGATGGCGCCGATCGCGAACGCCGCGATCGCCAATGGAATCGTCATCACGACCAGAAGCGGCCCGCGCATCGACGGATCGCAGATCACCTGCTCGAGCGCGACGCCCCCGACGACGCCCAGCACGCCCAAGACTCGCTCGAACCATCGCGCTCGGCTGGCCAACACCCACCACAGCATCACCACCAAGCCGATGAGAAACGGGCCGAAGGAGGCCACCATCCAGATCATCGTCGGGGCGTTGGGAACCAGCGTCGGCACGAATCGCATCAGCGCCATCAGGGGCACAAGTACGATCGGAATCCACACCCGCAGCGGCCGCCAGCGAGCGGGGCTGTCGATGCCGGGACGGGGCTGTGTCTCTTGGGGCTCTGCCGATTCCGGGGTCGCTGACATGTGCGGAGCTCCTCCGTGACTTTCTCGACGGGCGACCGAGCCATCGGTCGCGTGGGCCGGGGACGTGCGTCGCGCTCGGGTGCTGGGCAGAATAGCAGACTGTCGATCCAGTGCCCCGCCGTCGTATCGTGAGTGTCCCAACAGTCCCGATTTCTTCCGCCAACGAGCCGTGAGGGTCCTCCGATGGAACGTGTCACCGACTACATCGCACGCCGTCTCGTCGCGGCTGGCGTGGAGCATGTCTTCATGGTGACCGGCGGCGGTGCCATGCACCTCAACGACTCCCTCGGCAACGCTCCGGGGCTGACGCCCGTCTACTGCCATCACGAGCAGGCCTGTGCGATGGCCGCCGACGCATACTGCCGTGTCACGGGGAGGATGGCCGCCGTCAACGTGACGACCGGGCCGGGGGGGATCAACGCCCTCAACGGCGTCTTCGGGGCCCATGTCGATTCCCTCGCCATGATCGTCCTCTCCGGTCAGGTGAAGCGACAGACGCTCGTCGCCTCGACCGGCCTCCCCCTCCGGCAACTCGGCGATCAGGAAGTCGACATCATCGCCATGGCCCGCGGGATCACGAAGGCCGCCATCCTCGTCGATGACCCGGCGCGGATTCGCGAACACCTCGACCGGGCCCTGTTGCTGGCAACGTCCGGTCGCCCCGGGCCGGTGTGGCTCGACATTCCGATCGACGTGCAGGCAGCGCTCGTCGACGCGGGGACGCTCGTGGGAGCCCCCCCGACCGCCGATGCCGTCGTGTTCCGCACCACGGATTTGGCCGGCTCCATGGCCGGGGTGGCGAAGCGGCTGGCCGGCGCGAAGCGGCCGGTGATTTATGCCGGCTCGGGCATCCGACTGTCGGGTCAGTACGAGCGCTTCCTCGAGCTGGTAACTCGGCTGCGGATTCCGGTCGTCACCGATTTCAATTCCAACGATCTCATACCCAGCGATCATCTCACCTTCGCCGGCCCGGCCGGCTCCCTCGGAACGCGGGCCGGGAACTTCGCCGTGCAAAATGCCGACGTCGTCCTGGCGCTCGGGTGCCGGCTGGGCATCCGCCAGGTGAGCTACAACTGGGAGAACTTCGCCCCGCGCGCCCACCGCATCATGGTCGACGTCGACGCCGCCGAGCTCGACAAGCCGACCCTCGACCTCCACGAGAAGATCCACGCCGATCTCGCCGACGCCCTCCCGCTGCTCGATACCGCGAGCCGCGACTGGCGTCCCCTTCACGACGATTGGCTCGCCTGGTGCGCCGAACGGGTGCGTCGCTACCCGGTCGTCCTCCCCGCCTATTGGGAAAAGGAGACGCCAGTCAATCCGTACTGCTTCGCAGAGCGGTTGTTCGACCAGCTCGGCGACGGGGAGATCGTCGTCTGCGCCGATGGCACGGCCTGCGTCGTCACCTTCCAGGCCGCCCGGATCCGCTCCGGGCAACGCGTCTTCCACAACTCGGGCTGCGCGTCGATGGGCTATGAGCTGCCGGCGGCGATCGGCGTGGCGATGGCCAGGCCGGATCTGGAGCGGATCGTCTGCCTGGCCGGCGACGGCAGCATCATGCTCAATCTCCAGGAATTACAGACGATCGTCGGGCTGAAGCTGCCGGTGAAGATCTTCGTGCTCAACAATGCCGGATACCACTCGATCCGGCAGACGCAGAATGCCTTTTTCCCGGGAAGAACCGTCGGCTGTGGCACCGATTCCGGGCTGTCGTTCCCCGATTTCGGAAAGGTCGCAGCCGCCTTTGACATCCCCTTCGAGCGTTGCCAGCAGCACGCCACTCTCGCCGCGGCCATCAGCCGCACGCTGGCCCACCCGCGGGCTTCGATGTGCGAGATCGCGATCGATCTCGAACAGCAGTTTTCGCCGAAGTTGTCCTCACGGAAGCTCCCCGACGGAAGCATGGTGACGGCTTCGCTCGAGGACATGGCGCCGTTCCTCCCCCGTGAGGAACTGCTCGCCAACATGATTGTCGACGGCGCCGGCCGCGGGTGACTCGTGCGGAGACCGGAGGACACCGGTGGGCCGGTCCCTCACCGCAGCGGACCGCCGGCTCGGGCGAGAATCTCCGCGATCGCCACGGCGGCCCGGCCGTCACCAAAAGGCGCGCCGACACGCTTCGGGAGTGCGTCGAGCCCCTCGAACGCCGCGACGATCCGCGCAGGATCACTGCCGGCGAGCACGTTCCAGCCAAGGTCCACCGTCTCGGGCCATTCCGTCGCGTCGCGGAGGGTGACGCAGGGCACACGGTGGAAGAAGGCTTCCTTCTGCAGCCCGCCGGAGTCCGTGAGAACGGCCCCGGCAGAGCGCACGAGGACGAGCATCGCATCGTAGGGGAGCGGGTCGACCACCCGCAGTCGCGCGAGGGCCTCGGTCAGGCCGTGGGTCGCGATCGCCTTGGCCGTCCGCGGGTGGAGCGGCAACACCACCGGCGTGTGGGCCGCGATCGAAGTGAGCGCCGCAAGGATCCCCGCCAGGGGATCGCGTCGGTCGGTGTTCGCCTGCCGATGGCAGGTGCAGACGACGTAGCGGCCGGGCTCGAGGCCGAGCGAGTCGACGATGTCGCTCTCCACCACCGCGGCCTGCTCGAGCGCCACATCGAGCATCACATCGCCGACATGGTGCACCCCGCGATGGATTCCCTCGGCGGCGAGATGGTCGACCGCCGCTCGGGTCGGGCAGAAGAGCAGCGACGAGACAGCGTCGACGAGGACGCGGTTGATCTCCTCCGGCATGGTCCGATCGAAGCTCCTCAAGCCCGCTTCGACATGGGCTACCGGCACCTGCAACTTCGTGGCGGCAAGCGCCCCGGCGAGGGTTGAATTGGTGTCGCCGTAGACGAGCACGAGATCCGGACGCTCTCCGAGGAGCACCCGCTCCACTCCCTCGAGCATCCGCCCTGTCATCGCGCCATGGGTTCCCCCGGAGATGCCGAGATGGTGCCGCGGGGGGGGCATGCCGAGTTGGTCGAAGAACACCTGCGACATCGCGGCATCGTGATGCTGACCGGTGTGGACGACGACCTCCTCGACACCGTCGGTGGAACGTAGCGCCCGCGACAGGGCCGCAGCCTTGACGAATTGCGGACGCGCTCCGACGACCGTCACGATCTTCATGGTCGCACCCCGAGCCCGATCAGGTCGTCATAGAGGGCGAGGAGCCGATCCCGTCCCTGCTCCCAGGAATGCTCGGCCTCGACTGCCAGGCGCCCTGCCCTCCCCATCCGCTCGGCCTCCGCCGGATGGGCGAGGATCCAGTCGATCGCCGCAGACATCGCCTCCGTGTCGGTGGGGGGCGAGACGAGCAGGCCGCACCCGTGCCGATCGATGACCTCACGGGCAAACTCGACGTCGGAGGCGATCACCGGGAGCCCGGCCGCCATGTATTCATAGAGCTTGTTGTTGCTCGAGTGCCGCTCGTCCCCGTCGAGGCGAACAAGGAGCAGCCCGGCACGCGACACGTCGAACTCCCGCTGCATCTGCTCCCGATCGAGCTGACCGAGTTCGTCCACCATCTCCCAGCCGGGCCTCGTCGCGATCGCCGCGCGATAGCCCGGGGGATACCATCTGCCGGCGAGGGCGAGCCGGGCGCCGGCCATCGCGGCGGCATCGACCATGCTCTCCACGACACGCGCCGCGGAGAGGATCCCGACATAGCAGACTCGCTTCGGCCGATCGGCGGCGGGGATCGGCCCCGGAGTGAACTCCCCCGTCTGCACCTCATTCCCGACGACGATACTCCGCCGCAGCGGCAGCACCCGCTGCATGTGGGGCGTGACGACCACACAGGCATCGAGACACATCGCCGCCAAGCGTTCGGCCACGCCGTACGCACCAGCGAGGAGCATCGCCACGACTCCAGGGACGGCTGCCGTCTGGCGAAGGTGAATGCGGTAATACTCATGGATGTCGTAGATGACGGGGCGGCCGGCGAGGCGCGCCAGGATGCCACCCGGGATCAATTCCGGGTCGTGGAAATGGAGGATGTCGGGACGCGATCGCAACGCCTCCCGCCACATCCGCCAAGCGGTTCCCGTCGCCCGTGCCAGACGCCCCGAGGGGCGGCCAAGATCGACAATCCTCACGCCTTCGATGTCCGCGTCGCCCCGACCGTCCGCGACGTGGAGCGTCACCGTATGGCCGGCGGCCGACAGCGACCGGCACATCTTCCGGAAGATGCGGGTGTCATCCCGGGGATGGACGGTGGTGAGATGGGCGATCCGCATGGCCACATCGATCGTTCTTGGTGACGGTACCGACGGTCTGAGACCGCTTACAAGGTATCCCCTTTCTCAGACAGGGAATGGTGGCCAGAGACGGCCGTGAGGAGAGTGGATGCCCCACCTCGGAGGCGATCCACGCGGCGGAGGGATCCACCGTTGCCTGCGAACGCGGCACGCCTTGCCGGCAAACCGTGCGGCGACGGCCCCAGGACGGTCTCCAGGCCGAGCGACCGAGGCCACCTCGGACCGGTGAATCAGCGGAAAAAGGGTTCTCTTCCTCCGCTCGCCCCCCGGACTTTCCGCACCGACCGACTTCTGGCACAGCTCTTGCATGCTTGGGAAGGCTGCCGGTTCGACAACCGGCTGCCATGGATCAGGCCACTTCGGAGGTGGCCCCCGTGGCGTTGTGGTTCAACCTTCTGGTGTCGAGCGATGTGTGATCCGAGTCTGACGGCGCCGCGTGGCGTCGTCGCGTTCCCTCTCCCGCGTTGCGGGGGACGTGCGATCGTTTCCTGACCTTCGCATCGGCCCCTGTCCATCCCCGCTCAGCCTTCGGCCGCGGGGTCTTCACGCGAGAGGATTTTTCATGGTTCGTCAGTCGCTTGCGGCGGTCATCGCGACCGTCTGTCTGATGGTCTGTTGTTCGGGCACTTGGGCCCAGGTCGCCGTCGAGGAACCGCCCGCTGCCATGGCCGCAATCCCAGCTGTCGCCGCACCTGCCGCTTCTCCGGCCCACTTGGCCGGGACGTACGACACCGGCTCGACCGCCTGGATCCTCGTCAGCGCCGCGCTCGTGTTCTTCATGATGCCCGGCCTCGCCCTCTTCTACGGCGGCATGGTGCAGGCGAAGAACGTCCTCAACATGTTTCTCCTCGTCATGGTCTGTATCCCGATCGTCGCCATTGAGTGGGTGGCCTACGGCTACAACATGGCCTTCGCCGTCCCCTCCGCCATCGCCCTCGACGCCGGCGTCGGCCCCGACGGCAAGGAGCTCCCCAAGCACAGCTATCTCGGCTGGGATCCGGGCCTCGTGTTCATGAAGTCGTTCGCCGAACTCGGCGTCGACGGCCAAAACGCCTACGAGAGGATCGTGACCACCGGCGACACGGTCGAGGCCGCACCGAACGGCGTGCCGGAACTCCTCTTCGCCATGTATCAGATGATGTTCGCGATCATCACGCCGGCCCTGATCGTGGGCGCCGTCGCCGAACGGGTGAAGTTCAGTGCCTGGTGTCTATTCACGGTGTTGTGGGCGACGATCGTCTACAACCCGGTCTGCCACTGGGTGTGGAACGTCAACGGCTGGCTGTTCCAAAAGGGCGTGCTCGACTTCGCCGGCGGGACCGTCGTCCACGTTCTCGCGGGGGTGTCGGCCCTGGCACTGCTCCTCATCCTGCCGAAGCGGCGCGGCTATCCGGGCGCCCAGTTCGTTCCCCACAGCGTCGGCTGGACGCTCATCGGCGCGGCCATGCTCATGGTCGGCTGGTTCGGCTTCAATGCCGGGTCGGCGATCGCCGTCGGCAAAGATTTTCTCCCGGTGGCCGGCGGCGTCGCGGTGCTCGCCTTCGCGACGACGGCGATTGCCGGGAGCGCCGCCTCGGGGGCGTGGATGTTCGTCGAGTGGCTCAAGGTCGGCAAGCCGACGGCCCTCGGTTTCGCGTCCGGGATGGTGGCCGGGCTCGTCGCCATCACCCCCTGTGCCGGCCACGTCAGCCCGCTCGGTGCCCTCCTCATCGGGCTCATCAGCGGGATCGTCTGCTTCCTCGCCGTCCAGGCCAAGCCGATGCTCGGCTATGACGACTCGCTCGACGTCGTCGGCGTCCACGGCGTGGGAGGCGCGCTCGGTGCCCTCCTCGTCGGCCTGTTCTGCATCCGACCGGTCTTGGGGGGCACGACGCAACTTTGGATCCAGGCACAGGGTCTGCTGTGGAGCGGTGGCTACGCCTTCCTCTGCACGCTCATCCTCGGCTACCTCATCGACAAGACGATCGGGTTCACCGTCAGCCACCAGGCTCAAGCCGAGGGGCTCGACTACTCCGAGCATGGGGAGTCGGCCTACCACCTCACCTGATCAGGAGATTGTTCATGCCAGACCGGGATGCGGCCCGGTCTCTTCCAAGACGCGCGGCGGGAGACGGCTTCCGTCGCCACGAGCCCCAGAAGGGTGCCCCAACGGTCCGGGTGTGTACTCCGCAATTGCACACCCGGGCCGGGGCATCCTTGGGAGTCGTCACCCCGTCATGGCTTCGTCGGCCAGGCGAACCTGAGGCGATCGCGCCACCGCGGGGCGGACGTCGCACCAGAGGGCACCGCGGCCTGCCCTGCGGCGACTGGAGCCGCGAGCTTCGACCGGCGATCGTGCGCGGCCTTTCCGGCGGCATCGTCGGCGACGCCCCCGGCTTGAACGACGCTCCCGCTGGCATCATTGCCGCTGACAGCGACACCGGCAGCCTGGGAGGCCGGTCCATGCCCGTGGTGGCGAATCGTGGCGAGGGAATCGGTACGAACCCCGGCGGCCCGATTCGGCAGGCCGCCGGCGAGGTCCTTTCCTCCTCCGCCGATTCCCTCCGCCGTGGACGCTGCCGTGGCCATCGAGGCATTCATCGGCTGGCCGACGAATCCGGCCCCCCCCCGCTCTCCAGCGGGTCCACCCGGCGGGAGGGCGTAGAGGACGACGGGCCTATCACCGGTGCCCTCGACCGAGCCACCATCGATGCCCCCCCAAGCGATTCCCGCGGGCGGGCCGTCGACCATCACCATGCCGGAGTCGACGATGCCGGCATCGATCGCACCGGGATCTCCACCGATCGCGCCGGGATGGAGTCGGTGCCAGAACTGCGGCCCCCCTTCCGGCCCCCGACCACGGCCATCCGGAGGAGGCATGTCGCAGATCGGGAATGGCCCTGGATCGACGGTCGGACCGCCGCCGGCTGCGGACTGGCCGGGGAGCATCGTCGGGACACCGACCGGCCTGGCCCCATGTTTGTGGAGCAGGCCGGGGTTGGCTGCTGCGGGCCGTGGCGCCATGCCGCCGATGGCCACGATCGAAAGGGTGAGGGCGAGGTGGATGCGGTGCTTCATCGATGACGCTCCTTCAAAGCAGGCGGAACATGCCCCCCGGCGGAACAGATATCGGACCGGGGAGGAGATACGCTCCGCCCGACCTGCGAATCAATCGCCACGAGGGCGTTAGGAGGGCGCCATCGCGGCCCCCAGCTTGCCCCGGCCGCGCGGTCGACCGGGACGTGGAATTGCCTCACCTCCCCCCCTCTGGTACCGTCCGCCCCCTGCGCCACTTTCCCCCGTCACGCACCGTGAGGCCGCCGCGTCATGTTCGCCGCCAGCAAACTCAGGGCGACGGGGTGGTGCGTCCTCGTTGGCACGCTGACGCTTGGGATCGCGACGGCTTCCTCGGCGACGCTCTCGGCCGACGAGGGGGGCAGCGGCCCCGAGCAGGCCCTCTATGACGTGCCGCTCGCGATCGATGATGGTGCGGCGGAGGCGATCGTCGTTCAGACCGGCGCGATCGTCCCCTCGACGCCGATCGCGCCAGGCCAGGGTCCGCTGTTCGACGACCTCGGCAGCGAGTGGGACGAACAGCGGCGATCGCCGGCCGACCGCTTCTGGTATGCCCGGTCAATCTCGACGGCCTGGCTGCCGAAGAACGGCGGCGACGGCTTCGGCACCACCGACATTCCGATCGCCACCTCCTTCGCGCCGGTCTGGTTCGACGACCTCCCCGCCCTCCTGGTCACCCCCGGCTTCGGCTTCCACTTCTGGCAGGCCCCCGATGCCCTCGAGCTGCCGTCGACGGTCTTCGACGCCTATGTCGACATCGCCTGGCGGACACCGGTCACCGAACGCTTCGGCTTCGGCTTCGGCCTCACGCCAGGCGTCTACGGCGACTACCGGCAGTCGAGCCCGAAGGCCTTCCAACTCACCGGCTGGGGCCTCGTCGACTACAAGCTGACGACCACCTGGACGGTGGTCGCGGGGGCGGCCGTCGTCCGGCAACTCGACATGCGCGTCCTCCCCGTCGGCGGCCTCATCTGGACCCCCAACGCCGACAACCGGCTCGAACTCCTCGTCCCCCGCTCACGCTACGTCCGCAAGGTGCGGACGTTCGACGGCGGCGGCGGGGCGTGGGTCTATTCCGCGTTCCAGTTCGGCGGTGGCTCGTGGGCGGTGACGCTCCCCGACGACACGACGGCGCTGGTGACGGTCAGCGACCTGCGGGCGATCCTCGGGCTCGAGTGGTTCCGAAACCAAAGCGTGGCGGGGGTGGCCGAAGTCGGCTACGTCTTTGCTCGGACGATCTCCGCCAACCGCGTGCCGGAGTTCAATCCCACCGATACGATCATGCTTTCGGCCGGGGCGACGTTCTGACGCCCGCCGGCGATCGATGACGCATCCCCGCCCCCTGCGGACAGCCCGAGGCCTGACGTGAGCCGTAGCGCCCTCCCGAGTGATTCAAGCGCGGGCCCGCCGGACCCGTCCACCGTCGGCCCCGGAGCCTGGATCGATGCCGCGCCGGTGGCGATGCTCATCGCCGATGTCGGCGGCACGATCATCGCCGCCAATCAGACAGCTGCCACCATCTTCCGCCTCCCCACCGATAAGCTCGTCGGGAGCCCGATCGATCGTCTCGTTCCGACAGGCTTCCGCGCCGATCATGGTCGCCACGTGGAAGCGTTCTTCCGGGACATGGTGCCACGGATCATGGGGGTGGGGCGCGAGGTCCGCGCGGTGGACGGCGACGGGCGGGAGTTCCCGGTCGAGATCGGCCTCAGCCCCGTGGCCACGCCGGCCGGGAGGTATGTCGTCGCGGCGGTCGTCGACATCACGCAGCGGAAGAAGCGGGAGCGGGAGTCGACGCTCGCCCGGCTCGTCCAGGAGGCGATGCTGCCAAAGATCCCGACCGATCTCCGGGGCCTCGACGTGGCGGCACGATCCGATCCCGCCGACGCCACCGGCGGCGACTTCTACGACCTCGTCCGTTTCGACGACGGCCGGACCGGATTGGTCATCGGGGATGCCAGCGGCCATGGCTTCGCCGCGGCGCTGGTGACGGCCGCGGCCCGCTCCTACATGCGGGCCCTGCTGCGGACGCAGGCCGACATCGGTGTCGTGATGCGGATGGCCAACAGCCTCCTCATCGACGACGTCAGCGACAACCGCTTCGTGACCCTCCTGGTGACCCTCTTCGATCCGGCCACGCGCCGGCTGAGCTATGCCGGCGCCGGCCATGCGGCCTACGTCTGCGACGCCTCCGGCAACCTCCGCGTCGTCCTCGACGACACCGGTCCGCCGCTGGGGTGGTTTGCCGACGCCCTCTATCCCGTCACGGAGATGACCCTCGACCCCGGGGATTTCCTCCTCCTCCTCACCGACGGGATCGAGGAGGCCTTCGATCCAGCCGGCCGACAGTTCGGGAGGCAGCGGGTCATCGACGTCCTCCGCCGCACCCACGACCAGCCGGTGGCCCGGATCGTCGAGGCGATCCATCGGACGGTACGGGACTTCCACGGCGCCGCCTCCCCGCACGACGACGCCACGGTGCTCGTGGCCAGGATAGATTGAAGCCGGTGGACAAACCCGGGGGCTCGATGCGTCGTCGCGCGAGCCCCTCTCCACCCCTCCCGGCGCTTCTCGATCACCCTTCTTCTCCCCCCACGCTCCCCACCGAGGTCGTCATGCCAACCCCCTTCGCCAAGCTCCCCGTGACGCCCAAGAGTTCGCCCCCCGCGGTCGGGCTCGGCCTGTGGAAGATCGACCGGGCCGACACCGCCGGGATGGTCGAGGAGGCGATCCGGGTCGGCTATCGGCATCTCGATTCGGCCTGCGACTACGGCAACGAGGCCGAGGCGGGAGAGGGGATTCGCTCGAGCCTTACCGCCGGCGTCTGCCGCCGCGAGGATCTGTGGGTGACGTCGAAGCTCTGGAACACCTACCACGATCCGCGGCATGTCCGCGCCGCCGCGGAACGCTCCCTCCGCGACCTCGGCCTCGACTATCTCGATCTCTACCTCGTCCATTTCCCGATCGCACTACGGTTCGTCCCCTCCGATGTCCGCTATCCCCCCGGCTGGATCCACGATCCGGCGGCTTCGCAGCCGAAGATGGAGATGGTCAACATCCCGCTGGCGGAAACCTGGGGAGCTCTTGAAGAGCTCGTCTGGGCCGGGCTCGTCCGCCACATCGGCGTGTGCAACTATTCGGTGGCCCTCCTTCGCGATCTCCTCGCCGCCACCCGGATCCCCCCGGCCGTCCTCCAGGTGGAGCTCCACCCGCTCCTCGCCCAGGAGAAGCTCCTTCGCTTCTGCCGGGAACAGGGGATCGCCGTGACCGCCTTCTCTCCACTCGGCGCCCCGTCGTACGTCCCCCTCGGCATGGCCCAGCCCGAGGAGTCGCTCCTCGACCATCCCCACATCCGCGACACCGCCAGTGCCTGCGGACGAACCCCGGCCCAGGTCCTCCTCAG
>CAJBCV010000203.1 GCA_903951635.1 uncultured Planctomycetaceae bacterium | reverse complement strand
GACACCCGCTGGATCCCACTCCCCGACGAGCCCGGCACGTTTTATCTGAACCCACCTGGCTGGGCCGGTAACTCGGCCGAGGTGCTCATCGACATCTTCAGCCGCTTCCACGACGTGCGACGGGTGTTGCTTGCAGATCACCACAGCGGCGCGATCACCACCGCCTACACCGACACTGACACCGCCTGGGTGGACCAGGAGCAGGGGGGCCTGGAGTGGATCGGCGACAGCGACGCATTCGTCGTGTTCAGCGAGCGCGACGGCTGGCGACGGGCCTGGGTCGTGCGCCGCGACGGCTCCGCGCCGCAGCCGATCACCCCTGCCGGCTGCGACATCATCGAACGTGGATCGCTCGACGCGGCCGGCGGCTGGCTCTTGTATTACGCGTCACCCGACGACGCCACGCAGCGATACCTCTTCCGCGCGCGACTCGACGGCACCGGCGCTCCCGAGCGTCTGACTCCGGGCGACCAGCCGGGCTCGCACCGCTACGCCGTCTCCCCCGACGGCCGCTTCGCGATCCACACACGGTCGACCTTCGACACGCCGCCGGTCACCGATCTCGTCGCGCTGCCCGGCCACGAGCGCCTCCGGGTGCTCGAGGACAACGCCCCCCTCGCCGCTGCCGTGAAGCCGCTCATAACCCGGCCGACCGACTTCCTCGCGCTCGACATCGGCGACGGCGTAAAGATGGACGCCTGGATGATCAAGCCGCGGGACTTCGATCCCGCCAAAAAATACCCGCTGTTCGTCTTCGTCTACGGCGAGCCTGCCGGGCAGACCGTGCTCGACGACTGGTTCGGCGGCCAGGGATTCAGTCTCTTCCACCGGGCGATCGCCGATCTCGGCTATCTCGTGGTGTCGATCGACAACCGGGGCACGCCGGCGCCCAAGGGGGCGGCCTGGCGGCGGGCGGTGTTCGGCAGCCTCGGGCCGCTTTCCACCGCCGAGCAGGCGGCGGGGCTCGAGGCGCTCGAGCGTCAGTGCCCGTTCGTCGATCGCTCGCGGGTGGGGATCTGGGGTTGGAGCGGCGGCGGCTCGAACACACTCAACGCGCTCTTCCGCAGGCCCGACCTCTACCACGTCGGCATCGCCGTGGTGCCGAAGCCGATGCCCGAATACTACTGGGCGGGGTATCAGGAGACCTACATGCGGACGCCCGCGGTGAACCCCGAGGGCTACCGCACCTGCGCGCCGATCACCTACGCCGACGGGCTGCGGGGCGATCTCCTGATCATCACGGGCTCCGGCGAGACCAACACCCACGTCGAGATCACCGAAGGGCTCGTCGATCGCCTCGTGGAACTCGGCAAACGATTCGACTACTTCGTCTATCCCCACCGCGACCACGGGCTCTCCGAGGGCCCCGGCACCCCCCTCCACGTTCGCATGCTGATCGTTCGCTACCTCCTCGAGCACCTCCCGCCGGGGCCGCGGTGAGTGACTGCCGCCAAAAACCAGCCTCCGCCCGCGGCTCACTCCAGCCGGAGCCGGGGAGCTTTCCCCGCCGGGCGTCGAATCCCCTCCCCTGGTGCGTGTAAGAAGGTGGAGGGCGATTCCGCCCCGCGCACAGCCCACCCGACGGTGTTGCCGCCATGTCCTTTCCCCCCACCGAACCCGGCTTCCCGGCACGACTCGCCGATCGCGGCGATACGACCGCGTGGGAACGGTTCGTGGCGCTCTACCGGCCGGCGCTCGTGGCGCTCGCGCGCCGCCGCGGCCTCTCCACCGCCGACGCCGACGACGTCGCGCAGGAGGTCTGCCGGAGCGTCGCCGAGGCCGTGGGAACGTTTGAGCCGGGCCTGGGCCTCCCCGGTCGGGCCCGGTTCTCGACCTGGCTCGCCACGATCGCCGACCGCAAGACGATCGACGCCCTCCGCCGCGCCCGCGCCCGGCCTGCGTCGGGCCATGCCTTCGACGCGGTCGCGGCGCGCGACACCGATTCCCGCCTCCTCCGCTTCGAAGTGCGCCGGCGCCTGTTCCTGGCGGCCGCCGCCGATATCCAGAACGAGATGAGCCCGACGGCGTGGGAGGCTTTTTGGCGGACGGCAATCGACGGCGACTCCGCCGAGCGGGTGGCGAAGACGCTCGGCATGACCGCGGGCGCGGTCTACGCCGCGAAGGCGCGAACGATGCGGAAACTCGTGGAGCGGATCCGTTCGCTCGAGGCGGAGTGGTCGATCGATCCATCCACGCCCGGTGAACACCAAGGGGAGGCGCCATGACTCCGCACGACGCCACGCTCCCTCCGGCGTGTGCCGACGACGACGCGCTCGAAGCGCTCGTCTCGGGCACCCTCGCGCCCGATCGCGAGCGCGCCCTCGAAGCCCATCTCGGCGGCTGCGCCGCCTGTCGCAGCCGGCTCGACGCCCTCGCGGCCTCTCCCGAAAGCTGGTCGACGGTCCGCGAGCAGCTCTCGGCCGGCGCCGAGGCCGACGGGGAGGATGCCGTCCCGCCGATCCCGGCGCTTGCGTCGCTGATCCAAAAGATCCTCGCGCCGAGCGACGACGACCGGATGCTCGGCCGCCTCGGGCCCTACGAGATCACCGGGATCATCGGCTCCGGTGGGATGGGGATCGTGCTCAAGGGGCACGACCGGGCGCTCGACCGCTTCGTGGCGATCAAGCTCCTCAGCCCCCACCTGGCTTCAAGCGGCGCCGCCCGGCAGCGCTTCCTCCGCGAAGCAAAGGCCGCGGCGGCGGTCGTCCACGACAACGTCATCGCCATCCACGGAGTCGACGAGTTCGCCGGTCTCCCCTACCTCGTCATGCCCTACTGCCGGGGCACGACGCTCGAGAAGCGCGTTCGCGATGCGGGCCCGATGAACCTCCGCGAGATCCTCCGCGTCGGCCTACAGACGGCGCGGGGCCTGGCCGCCGCGCATGCCCAGGGGCTCGTCCACCGCGACGTGAAGCCGGCGAACATTCTCCTCGAAGATGGCGTCGAGCGCGTCCGGATCACCGACTTCGGCCTGGCGCGAGCCGCCGACGACGCGAGCCTCACCGTCACCGGATTGCTCGCCGGCACGCCGCACTACATGTCGCCGGAGCAGGCCCTCGGGAAGCCACTCGACGCCCGCAGCGATCTGTTTGCGCTCGGGGCAGTGCTGTTCACGCTTGCAACCGGAAAGCCCCCCTTCCGGGCCGAGTCGAGCCATGCGGTGCTGCGGATGGTGACCGACGTCG
>CAJBCV010000202.1 GCA_903951635.1 uncultured Planctomycetaceae bacterium | reverse complement strand
TTGCTGCGGATCGGGGCATGGCCGGGATGAAGGCCCGTCATGAGGACGCACCGGCTCGGCGCGCAGACGGCGCTGCCGGCCCAGTGCCGGGTGAGCCTCGTGCCGCGGGCGAACAAGCTGTCGATGTTCGGCGTCAGGGCAGAGGGCGACCCCAGGGCGGCCACGTCTCCCGTGCCGAGATCGTCGGCAAGGAAGAAGACGATATTCGGGGGGCGAGCGGGCCGCGCGGCCGCCGGGGGCAGCGACACGGAGGGGGCGAGCGGATCGTCGGCCTCGTGCATCAAGCCCGCCATCCGCGTGCGGAGCTCCGCAAGCCTCACGGCATGGGCGGCCTCCGCGGAGAGATCGTGGATCTCGTCGGGATCGTTCCGCAGATCGAACAGTTGCTCGCGGCCGATCTCCGGATAGCGGATCAGCTTCCAGTCGGGGGTGACCAGGGCCCGCTGGAGATGGCGGTAGGCGAGGAGGAGCTCCTCGCGGATCACCGGCTGCTCCCCGCGGAGAACCGGAACGAGACTCACCGCCTCGCTCCCCGTTGGCGCCGGCACGCCAGCAAGGCCGCCCACGGTCGCGACGAGATCCTGGAGATGGCACAGCGCCCCCTCGCGGCGCCCCGCCGGCACTCCGGGGCCGGCAAGGATCGCCGGGGCACGCATCGAGTGTTCGTAGAGATTCTGTTTGCCGAGGAGGCCGTGGCTGCCGAGTGCCAGGCCATGATCGCTCACGAACAGGATCAGCGTGTCGTCGAGCCGGCCATGCGCCCGGAGCGTCTCCACGATCCTTCCCACCTCGGCATCGAGCGACTCGACGCAGGCATAGGCATCGGCAAGCTCGTGCGACACGCCTTCGCGAGAAAGCGGCCTGGGGAGGAGCACCTCGTCGCGGACGGACAATTCGCCGTTGTCGAAGGGATGTTCGGCGCGCCAGTTTGCCGGCGGCGGCGGCTCATCTCCCCGGTATCGGCTCCGGAACATCTCCGGCGCCTGACGCGGATCGTGCGGCACCGTGAACGAAACCCAGGCGAAGAACGGCGCGTCGCCGATCCCGTCGAGAAACTCCACCGCCGCGTCCCCGAACAGCCGCGCGGAATGGACCCCGGGAGCCACGGCCTTCTCCGTGATGCCTCCGCCATCCCCGCCGTCGGGAAACGACGCCACCGGAACGTTCCACTGGTCGGTCATCCCCCCGAAGAACACGGTCCGCCCGGCGTCGAAGCAGCGCACCGCGGCAGCCTCGCCGTTGTGCCACTTGCCGGTGAGGAAGGTCTGCCAGCCGGCGCGCCTGAACACCTCCGGCCAGGTGTCCTGACCGGCGAGTTGCTCGTCGCGATGAAACAGACCGCGGCCGGAGAGCATCATCGCCCGGCTGGGGATACAGACGGCGCCGTGCTGGCTACCCATGCAGTAGGCCCGGTCGAACGAGGTCCCCCGGGCCATCAGCGCGTCGAGTGCTGGCGTCCGGATGTGCGGATTGCCGAGAGCGTGGATCGTGTCGGCCCGCTGGTCATCGGCGACGATCACGAGCACGCTCGGGGGGCGGGCCACCGCGACCGCGGCAGACAGCGCGGCCACGAGCGCGAGCGACAAC
>CAJBCV010000201.1 GCA_903951635.1 uncultured Planctomycetaceae bacterium | reverse complement strand
GCGGCCCTGTCGGGGGAAGCGGCGGCGCTCGGCTGGGGGGCGGTGGCGCTGGCCATCGCCGCGAGCGTCGTCGTCGCGGCTCGGATCTGGCAGTGTGAGGCACGCGGCGGCGCGGTCGTGCCGGGGCGGCCCTGGCCGCCGGTGGCGTGGACCGGGGCGGCGGTGTTGTTCGTCGCCTGCGGGTGGGTCCTTGTCGCTACCTTTTGCGTCAGCCTTCTCCCCGCCGATGCGCCGCTCCTCGACCGGATGGCCGCGCAGGCCGCCGGATCGATCGTCGCCACCCTCGCCGTCGTCGCGGGCTTACGGGCGCACGGGGCGTCGTGGCGGTCGATCGGCTTGTCGAGCGACGACGCCGCGGTGGATTGGCGGCTGGCCCTCGGCGGGTTGGCGCTGGTCACCGGCCCGCTCCTGATGATCTCGGCGGCGCTCGATCGGCTCGTGTCCTACGAGCATCCGGTGATCGACACGCTTCAGGCGGCGCACGGGCCGGGGGCGATTGCGATCGTCGTGATCACCGCCGTGATCGCTGCACCGATCGCCGAGGAGCTTTTCTTTCGCCGCATCCTCCTCGGCTGGATCGATGCCCGCGTGCCCTCCACCGGCGGGAGCGTGGCGATCCTCGCTTCGGCGATCCTCTTCGGGCTGTCGCACTGGGGGCAAGGGCTCGCCTGGATCCCGCTTGTGCTCCTCGGCATCGCCCTCGGTGAATTGGCCTGGCGCCGTGGCTCGCTCATGCCGGCGATCCTTCTCCACGCCCTGTTCAATGCGGTGAGCGTCGTGATGCTCGTCGTCCAGATCGCCTCCGGCCCGATGCGGCCGCCCGGCTGACGGGGAATGAGAAACCGATCTGGCCGGAATGAGTCCCTTCGCGGCACAATTTTCCCGTCGGACGGCACTCGGCCGTCTGCGTTCGCGGCTCCCCGTCTCCGGATGAACTTCCTTGTCCCGTTCCCTTTTCTCCCGGATCGGCGATCGACTCACCTACGCTGCCGTGCGGGTGGCGATCTGTGTCGTCCAGGCACTCCCGCGGCCGGCGTGCGAACGGGGGGCGCGGACACTGGCCCGATTCATCGCCCGCTCGGTGCGGATTCGCCGCTCGGTCGTCCGCGAGAACCTGCGGATCGCCTTTCCCGACTGGACGGAGGCCCAGGCCGACCGGACGATCGAGGCGATGTGGGAACACTTCCTCCTCATGGTCGTGGAGATCGCCCACGCCCAGCGGGTGATCCAGAAGACGACTTGGCGGAAGCACCTCCGTTTCCACGGGATGGAGCAGATGGTGCGGATGCTGTGGAGCGACCGGCCGAAGGTCATCCTCTCGGGGCATTACGGCAATTTCGAACTGGCCGCCTACCTGTTCGGCGTGTTCGGATTCCGGATCTATTCGGTGGCCCGCGTCCTCGACAACCCGCTCCTCGACCGGTTCGTGACCCAATTCCGCGAGTCGCGCGGGCAGCGAATCCTCCCCAAGAAAGGGAGCGCGCCGGACGTCGAGCTCGCCCTGCAGGCCAACGGCGCGATCGGCCTCCTCGGCGATCAGGCGGCCGGGCCGAAGGGGGCGTGGGTCGAGTTCTTTGGCCGGCCGGCGAGCGTCCACAAGGCGATCGGCCTGTTTGCCGTCTCCTCCGGTGCCCCGATCATGGTCTGCTCGGCGACGCGGCGCCACGGGCTGTTCGACTACGACATGCGGCTCGAGGGGACCGCCGACCCGGCCCTCGGTGGACCGGAAACGGCGGGCCTCAAGGAGATCTCGCAGTGGTACACCTCGCTCCTCGAGGCCTCCATCCGCCGGGCCCCCGAGCAGTATTGGTGGGTGCATCGGCGATGGCGGGGGGAGCCTGCACAGGCTAAAGTACGCAAGCCCCGTCCTCCCGGCCCCGAGGCCGGGGAGGAGACGGCCTGATCCCCGTTCCGCGGGCGGATCGTGGAGAGGGCGACAGGGCGGAGCTTTCCTGAGGTGGCCGTGGCTCGAGGCACTGGAGTGCCGCGCCGGCCCGACCGAATCGCATCCTTGGCGGAATGACATGGCGGAGTGGTTGCCGATCGCCGCAGCAAGCGAATGTCCCCCCGGCACGAGCCTCGAGCGGGTCGTCGGGAACAGGATCGTGGCGCTGGCGAACCTCGACGGCGCCTGGCATGCCATCGACGGCCTCTGTCCGCATCAGGGGGGGCCGCTCGGCACCGGCAAGCTCTGCGGCGCCCTCCTCACCTGTCCCTGGCACGGCTGGCAATTCGACATGCCCACCGGCCGTCACCGCATCTCCGCCACCGTCACCCAGCCGCGTTTCGATGTCCGCGAGGCCGAAGGGCGGGTCTTCATCCGAGTCGAGTCGGGCTCGCCGGTCGAAGTTCCCCCTGCCGAAGTCGGCACAGCAGGGGGACCGACGGCGTGATCGAGATCCGGGCCTTCCGCAATGAGGATCCCCCCCGGCTCGCCGCCGTCTGGCGGGCCGCCGACCTCGGTCCGGCGGCAATGCAACCGATGACGCCGCCGCTCCTGGAAGCCTGCGTCTTCTCCAAGCCCTACTTCGACCGGCTCGGGCTCATCGTCGCTCTCGACGACGGCGTCATGGTCGGCTTCGCGCAGGCCGGCTTCGGCCCCAACGCCGACCGCTCCGGCGTCGACACGCGCGAGGGCTCGACGCTCCTCGTGGCCGTCGTCCCCCACCCGCGCGCCGAGGAGATCGGCGATCGATTGCTCGCGGCCTGCGAGGACTATCTCCGCGGGCGCGGGGCGAAGGTCCTCTATGGCGGCGGCTCGGCCGCGATGCGGAGCTTCTACCTCGGCCTCTACGGCGGCTCTGACATGCCGGGGATCCTCGACTCCTCGGCGACGATGCAGCAGGTCTTCCGCCGCGCCGGCTACGTCGAGCACGACCGTGTGGCGATCCTCCAGCGCGGGCTCGCCGGATTCCGTCCCCCCGTCAATCGTCATCAGCTCGCCATCCGCCGCACCACGCACCTCCGCGTCATCGACGAGCCGGCCCGGCGGAGTTGGTGGGAAGCGGCCACCACCACGGGGATGGCGCTGCGGCGCTACGAACTCTGCGGCGAAGGGGACCGGCTCATCGGTTCGGCGTCGTTCTGGGACATGCAGCCGCTGGCGAGCGTGTGGGGCGTGGCCGCCGCCGGGCTCCTCGATGTCGAAGTCGAGGGGGGGAGGCGACGCGAGGGGCTGGCTCACTTCCTCCTCGCCGACGCCCTTCAGGACCTCGGCCGCGAAGGGGTGACGCTCGTCGAGACCCACGCCTCGCGCTCGAACGTCGCGGCATTGATGCTGTTCTCGAAGCTCGGCTTCGAAGCCGTCGAGCATGGCACGCTCTTCCGGAAGCCGTGACTGCGAGGCCTGCAGTTCCCCGCGGCCGATCGATGGCCCCCTTCCAACGCGCCCAAAGCTTGACGGGTTTGGAAGGATCGCCCACACTCCGCCCAGAGGGAGGAGCACCGTCCCGCGGGGGGCGGTCGGCGACGCGTGGGCCTCGGCGACGGGCAAGGTGGCGGCGATCGACGAAGCGGCGACCGTGGCGATCGCCACGGCGCAGCTCACCTTCGCGAAGGTCGTCTCTCAAGCTGAGGCCGACTGTGCGAAGCGAATAGCAGCGGCCGATGCAAGAAAGCAGAAGGCCGAAGCCGACGCGGCCACGGCGATCGCCCAGGCCGAGGCTCAAAAGCTCCTCGCCGATGCGACGACGGAGCTTGTCTGCGCGGCCCAGATCGAAAACGCCACCAAACGCAAATGTCGCAGAAATTACAGCCAAGATTCAAAACCCGACTTGGCAAGCCTTTATACGCGACGCTTTAGAGAAAAGTCCTTCCGGTGC
>CAJBCV010000200.1 GCA_903951635.1 uncultured Planctomycetaceae bacterium | reverse complement strand
GTCACTTCGCCGCCGCCGGAAGATCCCCTTCGTAGGGAAGCGTCTTCGGGTCGAAGCCGGCGTGCGGGAGCGTGTCGGGGGTGATGCGGACGGCGGTCGATTCCTTGAAGGGGAACGTGCCACCGCAGTCGTAGGTGAGCTCGACGAAGGCGGCCGTCCAGCCCTTCGGCTGGGGGCGGGGCTTGCCGACGAAGCTCCCGTCCGCCTCCGCCTGGAGAACCGTCGGCTTGTAGGCGCTGCCGATCGTTGCCAGACGGAAGTCGCGGGCCTCGGGATTGTGGGCCTGCCAGAGAATCACGGCCTGCGGCTTGACGTTGCTCCGCACCCGGATCGAGCCATCCCGCTCGAATGTCCAGGCCGCCTTCGGCCTGGCCCTCGCGGCGATGATCATCTCGTAGAAGGCGATGATGCTCGTGATGGAATCGGGATTCTTCTCGATCCCGTGATCGGTGTTGGGGACGTAGCGGAGGTGCTTCTCCCCCTGGAGATCGTCGTAGTAGAAGCGCGACGAATCGGGAACGAAGAACTGGTCGCCGCTGCCGTTGACGATGTATTTCGGAAGCGTGAGCCGCTCGAGATAGGAAAAGGGATCCTCGATCGCGTGGAGCGCCTGCATCCGCGGATGCTCCGGATTCTGGACGATCCCGTGGTGGACGTAGTCGCCCAGAGCCCGAGACCAGAAGCCGTAGGTGGCGCCGTGGTGGATGAGCTGCTCGTCGAGGTTGAGGACGTCGATGACGATCGGGATGATCGCCTCGACGCGGTCATCGGTGGCTCCGGTCATCCAGGTCGTCCAGCCGCGCTTCGAGCCGCCGGCGACGACGAACCCACGCACCGGAATCCCTTCCTTGGCCGACCATTCCTCGATGCAGTCCATCGCCTTGCAGACGCTCTTCACCATCGGCAGCCGGGGGAGCCAGGTGGCATCGCCGCTGTCGAGGAACTGATCCCAGCAGTAGGCGATGAGGTCGTCCTCCTTGCGGGGTGTGCCATCCCCGTGGAACACGATCGGCTGGTTGGGGATCTGCTTCAACTCGACGACGATGCTTCCGGTCACCTCCGCGATCGTCGTGACGAGGTTGCTCGGCCCATCAGGGACGTTCGTGCCGTCGTTGCCGCCGCCGCTGACCAGGATGAAACACTTGTCGGTCTTCAATGCCGCAGGCCGGGCCACGAGCACCCAGTGCTCCCATACCTGCCGATCGACCTCGCCCGGACTCCGCCACGACTGGCTCTTCATCTTGATGACGGTCTTGGCGTCCTCGCCGCCCCCCTTCACCACCTCCCAGTGGTAGGCGTCATCTTCGTCGTCGAGGTAGTCGTCGATCGGAAGTTCCACCGTCGCGCCGACCGGGGGCGCCGCCGCCGCAGGGCCGGCATGGAGTGCGCCGACGAGGGCGATCAGCGTGACGAGAACGAACGAGACGCGCAGCGACATGGGGGAAATCCAGAGGTGGGGATGGGGGCGGGGCTGGTCACTTCGTTGAGAGTTCGATCGGCGGGAGTTCCTTGGTGGCCGCGGTGATCTCGACGGTGGTGGGAGACTTGTCGACGCTCACGTAGCGCCCCTCGAGGAGGTCGGGGGCGTCCTCGGGCGAAGCGCCGAGCGTGACCTTCGGCTTCTTGGCCGGATCGGGCCACGTGGCGGTCACCTTGTAGCTCCCGGTGACGACGCCGGGGGCGCCGTTGGAGGTGATGGAGAAGGCGCCGTTTGAATCGGCGGCGGCCGAAGCGATGGTCCCCTTCCCTCCGGTGGGATGGAAGATGAGGACGGCCCCGTCGGCCGGTTTGCCGTCGACCGTGACCGATCCCTTCACGGGAACGAGGCTCGGCCCGGCTTTCCCACAGCCGACGATGCCTGGTATCAGGAAGAGGATCGCCGCGATCCAGAGGAATGTGCCGCCAGCGCCGCTCGGGCAGCCGGTGTGGAATCGGGAAGGGAGCGAGAGAGTCGGTTGCATGGTGGGGCGGTGTCGAGGGAGGTGGGGAGGCTGCGGGAGATCGGAGCGGAAGGAAAGACGCGGGCAGGGGGAACATACCCCGCCCCCGGTCGACTGGTGTCGGTCGACCGGGTCGGAGGTGATGCTCGCGGGCAGTTTGGAACGAACGGCCCGAGGCGTCAGTCGTTGTTGTTGACCGCCTCGCCACCGTCGCGGGTGACCATGGCGACGTAGACCGTCGGATCGATGTCCTGGTTCATGAAAGAGACCGAGGCATCGCCGCGGACGTACGACACGCCCTGCGGGTGGAACGAATAGGGATTGTGCTCGTTCCAGATGTTGATGATGCCGCAGCCGGCCTGGGAAGGTGTCTGGATGTTGGCCCCGCTGAGGCCTCGCGTCTGGCGGGCGATGTTCCATTCGAGATAGAGGGAGTTGAGCGAGACGTCGTAGAAGGGAACGAGAGCCGGCACCTTCTGTCCCTTGAAGAACTGCTGCTGCTTTCCCGCCTCCTCGACGAACATGATCGTTTTCGAGAGACCGTCGATGACCTCGGCAAACTTCACGCTGCGCTTCGTCTTCGGATCACTCGTGCCGAGGAAGCCGTTCTCGGTCGACGTCGCCGGCAGGCCGACACAGGTCGCGAGCGAACTGTGGATCCCGCGGATGGGAACGTAGTCGGTCCGCGGCATGCTCATCTTCGCCCCTGACGAGAGGAGGCCAGCCTGGGCGAAGTAGTCGGCGTAATAACCATCGGGGACGTTCGGCGTCGACGGGCACTGAAACATCGGTTGCGGCGCGAAGGCCCCGGTCTGGTTCTGGCCACCCGGCCACGGCGGCATCATGTTGACAGGGTCGAGGAGCGGACGTTTGAAGTTGAAGAGATTGGCGATCGTGCTCCCTTCGGCGTAGGGAAGGAGTTGCCCCACTGCGGCAATCGGTCTCCGGGCGTCGCCCGTGACGGCGAAGAGCGGATTCGTCGGATTTGAAGGGGCTTCGGAGGGGAGCAGTTCGACAGCCCATGTCGGCATCGACTTCCTGGCTCCCTCGAGATTCTGCATCGCCAGCCCCATCTGCTTCATGTTGTTGGAGCAGGAGCTGCGGCGGGCGGCCTCACGCGCCGCCTGAACGGCCGGAAGGAGGAGGCCGACGAGCGTGCCGATGATGGCGATCACCACGAGCAATTCGACGAGCGTGAAGCCGGCCTTGCGCGGGCCGTTGGAACAAGACAGACGCATCGGAGACTCCTCGGAGAGGGAGGAAGCGAAGAAAAGATGAAGCCGATGAAAAATCGAATCGTCCGGACAGACTGTCGGGCCGAGCGATCCAGACCGGTGGCGTCTCCCCCGGCCCTACGATCGACTCCCCCAAGCTGAAATCATAGAGACGTCGGCGCGGGGCCACAAGGAACGTTCCGGTTGGAGGGCCGGCTCCCGAACGGCCTGTTCAGGGTAACCGTCGGATGTGTTCGTTTGGTGTGTGCAAGGCATGACGGTGGGGATCCTCCGGTCTATTCGTAGATCGGGCAGAAGGTCCCGAAGGCCGCCTCGCAGAACACTCCCGGATCGTTGAACCGCTGTCCCCGGTCGAGGGCGGAAATCGCCGCCATCTGTGGCCCGCTGAGGGTGAAATCGAAGAGCTCGAGGTTCTCTTTCAGCCGCTCGCGGCGCGACGTCTTGGGGATCACCGAGGTTCCCCGCTGAACCCCCCAGCGGAGGAGGACCTGTGCCGGCGAGCGCCC
>CAJBCV010000199.1 GCA_903951635.1 uncultured Planctomycetaceae bacterium | reverse complement strand
GACAGCTCTGTACCCGGCGGAACAGGGCGAAGAAGCAACCGTGTGTCACGAGTATCTACAAGGTAGTGTGCCCACCGAAGAAGCGCTGACCAAACTGTTTGAGTTAAATTCACCACAATGTGAGGGGCCAAGGCAGTAGCCGCAAAGAGTCCGTCAGGACGAGTACCGCGAACAACATACATTCCGAGTCCAAGAATAGAACGCGCCGCAGAGATGTGAGCAGCGTCCAGGAGAGGATTGTCTTGAGACGGCGGAAGGGCAAGCGCCGGAACAACAAGAGGATCCATTGGTGTTTCGCACGAACGCGGCCGTGCGAATGGATTTAACATCGCTTTGAGAGCCAGCAAGAGCTTCATGCTGCGGGCACTGAGGCAACCATCAGGTTCGAGCGTGTAAGTCACTCCGCAGAAGTCGTCAGCAGCTTGCACCACCGACTCAGACGGTTCGAATCTCTCGGACCAGAGCGTATAGAATTCATCCCATTCAGTATCACATTCACAGAAGGTCCAGTAATCATCAACGTACACGCAAATGATGAAGATGGTATCGTTAGGACCAAACCGAAAGAAAATGCGACGATCCACAATGGACTGTGTGAAGCCTAGGCCAAGGAGAAAGTCGTCATTAACACGTTGCCATTCGAGACCAGCGTTGCGCAATCCTGGTAAGTTGCCACAGAGGTGGAACCAATTACGGCGCCCGTCAGGGCCAAACTCGGGAAATCCAAAGTCGTCCCATGCTGGCGGCACCGGAGCCCAGATGATGCGCCCGCCTTCATCAGGGGGCCGCTGTGAGCCTTCAAAGTATGCACCCTTCACATCAACCATGCGGCGTCGACCATTCGGGCGGCCAAGTGTGAGATTGGCCAAGAAGCGTACAAGGGCATCGTCAACAGCGCCCGAGTAGGTCGCGCCGTCGAACAATGAGTTTGCGTTCTTACGCCTGTCACCGGCAGTCAGACGCCATTTCAAGCGTAGGATTTCCCCTTGAGCGTTGTGCTTAACCACAGCAGGAGTAACGAGATGAACTATCTCCAGACGATCGCCATAAAGGGTGCGTGCAGCTTGAAATTCAGTCGCAGATTTGAATACCATAGCCTTCTTCTTGCCAATGACGCTGTCAAGTTCCGCACGAATGACAGTCTTCCAGTCTTCCCAGTTGTCGCAGTTAGTACGTAAAGCGCGCACAGAACGGAATTCGGTCAAACCAACAGAGTGTATGGGGATGGTTTCGAGTTCATCCGGCGGTGCATCGACAAACCCAACCTCGTTGCGAGCCGGGAGCACAAGCGGGGCCGGAGCGAGATTGGGGGGAACGTCGATATGCTCACCACAGAAGCGTCGATACGAAGCATAACCTTCAGCGGCAAGATCAGCATTAATACCTCCCCCCGCAAGCGGGGGCGAGGGCGAGAAGCCTTCCAAAGCCTCATAACGCAGTGCCGCCGCAAGGGACGAGTTGGCAGCAGCGAGTCGAACCACCGTATCGTGGAGCGGGTCAGTCGAAACGACGCTGACATCCACCGGCCGAGTGATGTCTGGAAACTTGATGTATCCGCGCATAAAGTCAAATCGCAAGTCTTCAAGCTTCAGCCGAGGGGACGGGTGAAGCGTGTGGTATTCTGACAACACTTTAGCTTGTGAGTAAACGGCATAACGCAGCGCACTCTCACCACGCTTTGGGTTGGGCTCGAATGTCATTGCGGTTGAGCCATCAAGCGTCTTGAACCAGGCACGAAGTCCCTTGCCATCTCCGAGCGGGGCGCGTCGCTGGCCACGCGATTCCGACAGAGGCGAGAGCACCAAAGTGTCGGGAGCAGCAGTTGCGAAAGGCGCCGGCGAAGTAACATTTCAGTCGGTACTTGTGCACAAGTTGCAGCAGCCGGAGTGGCAAGAACAGGCGTGACTGGCGAAGCAAGAGGCGCCACAGGGTCGGGCACCGGCACAATAGGCGGCGCGACGGCGGGCGGCGGTGGAACGATATCGACGAGCCCAAGCCGCCCATCGACCCATGCAAGTTCCAGCTTGGCAGGGCGCCCAGAAACGGGGTCGAGAAACACCACCAAATCGTCAGGATCACCAGACAAACCCGCCGACCTGCGGGCTTCGAGCAACCGAAGCGTGTCGGCTGCCAGCGTCGAGGCCTTGATCTCCGCCATGCCCGTGCTTTCGCGCATAAGGCCGGAGTTGAGTGCATGGCGCGCTGCCACCGTGCGCAGGATCTCACCATGATGCAACGGCGACAGGTGATACGTGACAAAGAGATCGTTGCTTTTGAAGGAGCGAACGATCGACCCAGCGGAGGAGGGGTCGGGGCACACGTAGTACGACAGCTCCGAGACCGAGGCGAGAGAGCTTGGCTTGCGGCCGTCGCGATAGCATCCAACCAGAGCCCCGGGCGCGTGCCGCATCAGGGACATGTCAGGCTGCTCGCCACGCGCACGCTCGAACGGGGTGCTCATACGAAGTGTAGGGTCAGCAGAGTGAGGGTGTGGCAATCGATTGACAGACCATACCGCCGCCATCAGCATGTCGTGCCAGGCCAGCGGAGAGAGAAGAGACTGCTCCAAGTAGAAATTGACCAGGTGGTAGAGGTGCCGCGCCACGCCCTCGACAGGATTCATAGCTTGGGTGTGGGGCGGGCTGTGCTCAAAGGCGATCGCGGGCAGATGTTGGTCAAGGTGACGTTTAAGTTCCGCTGAGTTGTGCGTCGCGCCGTGGTGATTGACAGTGAACGTTGGGTCACAGTTAGTGCGAATCGTGGCCAACTCCGAGCGGTGAAAGGTGCGGACGAAACGACGATATTCTTCCAAGACTCGCACAAACTCGAAGCAGGTATGATCTTTCATAGGCCCTTCCCAGAGAAAGTGAGTGGCCTCGTCGAGGAAGAGGGCTGAGCAAGTGTAACCGTCGAGGTCGGGATCGAAGCGCCGCGTGAGGTCGAGGCTCGCCCGCATCCCGGGGGCCGCAGGTTGCCTGTGGCTGAGGTTGCTAACACTTGACACTCTTGACCGCTGCTGGGCAGCTCGTACAAAGGAGGCAGACATGTAACGGTCGCGCGCGCGTTTCCCAATCTTGTCGACTCCGACAGTCACCTCGTGCAAGCG
>CAJBCV010000198.1 GCA_903951635.1 uncultured Planctomycetaceae bacterium | reverse complement strand
CGCCGTCAGCCCCGACGGCACGAAGCTCGCCACCTCTGGCAACGACAAGCTCGTCAAGCTCTGGACGATCACCGACGGCCTCGTCGCCGAGACGCCGATGGGCGTAGGCACGGGGCACGAGTCGCATGTCTATGAAGTCGCCTGGAAGCCCGACGGCTCGGCGCTTGCCTCCTGCGATCTCAAGGGGAATGTCAAGGAATGGAGCCCGGCCGGGGCGCTTGTTCGCGACGTCGGCAAGGCCGAGGCCTTGTGGAAATACGACCAGGGATTCCGGGCCGACATCGGCGGCGCGCGGGCGATCGCCTTCCGCGCCGACGGGGCCCAACTGGCCGTCGGCGGAATCACGGCCGTGACCAATGCCTTCGCCGGCGTCGGTCATCCGGGGGTGTCGGTGCTCGAATGGGGCGACGGCAAGCTCGCCACGCTGCTCGAGCCCAAGGAGAAGCAGCAGGGGGTCTGCTGGGGGATTGCCTGGCATCCGCAGGGGATCTGGGTCCAAGTCGCCGGTGGTGGCGGCGGCGGCTGGCTGCGGTTCTTCAAGGCGGGGGAAGCGAATGAGTTCCACGCCCTGAAGCTCCCCGCCAACGGCCGCGCCCTCGCCCTCTCCCATGAGAAGACACGCGTCGCCGTGGCCCTCGCCGACGGCCACCAGAAGATTTTTTCACTCGTGCCGAAGCAGATGTGAACTTCATTGTCGGGAGGAGACGCGCCTTTCATGGGTTCTTCCGGCATTTCAGTGGCAGGGAGATGGCAGCAGGCGTGCAGGCCGCCGAAATCCGCGACAACCGGGAAACAGAACGTGCCTACCTGAACATGGAAGCCAGATGAACCACCTCTGAAAACCGCGATTTACAGAAAGGGTGGTGCTTTATCTCTGAAAACCGCGATTTACAGAAAAGATGTTGCTTTATCAAGATCCCGGATGGACCCAACAGTGAAGCTATCTCCTTGGATAAGTGCTGTGAATGAGTATCGCCAATCCCTCTGAGCCAGCTTCCTCACCTGTCTGATCTAGCAACTCTTGTCGAATCCAGGCAAAGCGCTCCCTTAGCGACTTTTCGTCGATTGTTTCACCAGCTCGCTCTAACGGAATTGCGATTTCTTTACTCATTAAGAAAGCAATTTCAATAAACTTATCGGTTAGCTCGAACGGCAGGGTTGCAAACAAATACTTGATCCGAATAGTATCCCATTGCCCCTCGTCAAAGCCGAAAATCTCCTCGCCTCCACAAAGAACCTCGACTTCAACGACGGACGAATGCTGCCAAGGCGGCATCCTTTCTTGCCGATCTAGGCTTACAATATCTTCGTGAAACGTAAACCCGAGACTGCGGAAAATAGGAGCCAATTCGGAAATCGGTCGAGGAATCGGCGAGCGAATTTCAACGTGCTCAACTTCGTGAAGATACTCATAGTTCATCATCGAATTCCTCTGCTTGGCTGAATCCCCGGCACATGGCGAAATGGATCCACTTCCGCATGCCAGTCTGGAAAAAGCTCGCGTAGATTCAATGGGCCGTTATCGACTCGATGCCGCTGTGGATCGACATGGTGCAGTTCACGCCTTTCCCATTGGCCCGTACGAGAATTGTAGTCCAATGGTGCATTTCCCTTTCTCATTTCGGCGAGTTGAGCTTGAGTGAACTCGCCCGAACGCATCGATTCCTCGTACCGGTTCTTCCAATAGCGGGACTGTACCACGTCCCAACTTGGAGCACTACCGTCCGGCATCGGCTTATCGAATGGCTCTCCTCGCTTCCATTGTTTGAATCGAACCGAACTATCGGCTGTCGTGCTTGGAGCAGGCGTGTCGGACGGATCGGATAGTGTCTTGGGCGGCGGATCGGACGGTGGACCTGACGGTTCCTTGGGCAGGTCGGATGGTGGATCTGACGGTTCCTTGGGCAGGTCGGATGGTGGATCTGACGGTCCCTTCGGTGAGTCTGACGGTGGACCGGATGGTCCCTTCGGCGGCGGGTCGGATGGTGGATCGGACGGCGGCAGAGCTCTCCGCCCCGCGTCGCCAGCGGCTTCAGCAGCATCGTCGGTTCGCTTGGCAAGTTCGCCCGCGTCGTCAAGATACTTGAGCCTCTTGGCGTTCTTGAGGTTCTTGAGCACGCCGATGAGCGGGAACAAGCCAATGCTGTTGTAGGCAAGTGTTTCGCCCCATTTATAGGTCCACTCTCGATGCGTGAGCGTATGCCCAAGATCGCGGAGGTCCAAAGGCAAATCAACGCCGAGAACACCCAAGCCGATGCCAGCGCCGATCGATAGCCCCGTCGGCTTCTCATCGGTCCAGTCGCCGAGAATCAGGCTTTTCGACGATCGGCCGACATAGCTTCCGGCATCGTCCGCTAAGTCGCCCATGGTGGCGATTAAACTACCGCCACTCTTCGAAGTTGTTTTGCCGTCAGTACCTGTGTCCGCCGTCTGGACAACCTGCG
>CAJBCV010000197.1 GCA_903951635.1 uncultured Planctomycetaceae bacterium | reverse complement strand
GGGGTCGGGGGGACGGTGTTCACGACGCTCGGTGGCAAGCTCGATCCGACGCGCTACCGGCCGCGCCCGGTACAGGCCCGCGTCCGGCTCCTCGCCGATGGCCGGTTCCGCAGCGAGTCGTTCGGGGAGGAGTGGCAGGCCGGCCCGACGGCGGTCCTCGAGGCTGGCAACGTCACCTGGGTGGTGGGGAGCAGGGCAGTGAGTCTCTACGACCGCTCCTTCTTCCTCGCCCACGGCCAGGATCCGCGCCGCTACGATGGCGTCGTCATCAAGTCGCCCCACTGCCAGCACCACATGTATGCCGACTGGTGCGCGCGGATGATCAACATCGATGCCCCCGGCTCGTCGAGCGCCAACCTGAAATCGCTCGGCCACACCCGCTGCCCGCGGCCGATCTTCCCGCTCGACGCGGCCGTCCCCTTCACCCCGACCGCAACGCTTTTCACTCGACGCTGAATCCTGATTTCGGAGACCGTCCCATGAAGATTCGTGACATTCGCTGCGCTGGCCTCCGCGGGGCCACGCCCGAAGGGGGCTGGAGCGCGGAGCTCAAGCCGGAAGACTGTGTTCACACGCTCGTCGTCGTCCACACCGACGCTGGCCCTGTCGGGCTGGGGAGCGTGTTCACCAACGATGATGTCGTGCGCGCAGCGATCGCCCTGCTCGAGCCGCTGTGGCGCGGCGAGAATGCCCTCGAGCCGCAGCGCGTGACCGAAAAACTCCATCAAAACACCTTCTGGACCGGCCGCGGCGGCTCGCTCACCCATGCGATCAGCGGGATCGACATCGCGCTGTGGGATCTCTTCGGCCAGGCGACGGGGCAGCCGGTGGGGAGGCTCCTGGGGGGCCGCTATCGGGAACGCGTCGCCCCTTACGCGTCGCTCTTGATGGAGGAGCCGGCGCGGATGCGCGACCGGCTCTTGGCGGTGAAGGCCGAGGGCTTCCGGGCCTTCAAGATCGGCTGGGGGCCGTTTGGGCGCGTCAGCCGGAAGATGGACGAGCAAATCGTGCGGGCGGCGCGGGAGGCGGTCGGCCCCGACTGCAAGCTCATGGTCGATGCCGGCGGGAGCGATGCCCACTGGGCCAACGGCTACAAGTGGGCGATCAACGCCGCGCGGATGCTCGCCGACTATTCAGTCGACTGGTTCGAGGAGGCGCTGCGGCCCGATGCGCTCGATGACTTCGTCCTCCTCCGGGAGCACTCGCCGGTGCCGATCGCCGGCGGCGAAGTCCTCACGCGCCGGCAATCGTTCCTGCCGTTTCTCGCCGCGCGGGCCTTCGACATCGTCCAGCCCGACGTCACGAAAGTCGGCGGGATCAGCGAGGAAGCGCACATCGCCCGGATGGCCTGGGATCATGGCGTGAAGTTCATTCCCCACGGTTGGAACACGGCCGTCGGCCTGGCCGCCGATCTCCAACTCGCCAGCGCCTTCCCCGACACCGACCTCGTCGAATACCTCACCGGCTCGCCGTTCATCGACGAGATCACGCAGGGGGGCTGGAAGCTCGACGCCGACGGCATGCTCGCCATCCCC
>CAJBCV010000196.1 GCA_903951635.1 uncultured Planctomycetaceae bacterium | reverse complement strand
GCTCTTCGCCGTCGTCGTCGCCCTCCGGCAGCCGGGCGAGGTTCGCCTCGACGAGCGGTTCGCGGTTGCGGTGCTGCCGCGCGCTCACGATCAGCGGTTCGCCGAAGCCGAGCTCATCGAAATCATGGGCGAGGAGGTCGTACTTCGTGTCGTCGGCCTTGTTGGCAACCAGCAGGACAGGCGCCCCGGTCAATCGCACCCGGCGGGCCACTTCGCGGTCGGCTGGCAGGAGGCCGCTGCGGACCTCGACGACGAACACGATCAAGGCGGCGGAGGTGAGCCCCGAGGCGATCTGGGCATCGATCTGGGTGGTGAGGCCGTCGGGATCGTCGAATCCCATCCCGCCGGTATCGACGAGATCGAAGACTCGGTCCTCGAGGCTCACCCGCTGAACGAGACGATCGCGGGTGACGCCGGCCGTCGGATCCTCGATGGCGATCCGCTTCTCGATCAGCCAGTTGAACAGGCTCGATTTCCCCACGTTCGGACGGCCGACCACAACCACTTGGGGGATGACATCATTCACTGGCATCGCTCGACTCCATCAGGTCGCCGAGACGCCGGCGCGGCATGGCATGAACAAGGTAACGGTGGGTGATGGCGACCGAGAGATCGCGAAGGTGCCCGTCGAGGCGCACCAGCAACCGATCGAGCTGCCCGCGAGCCCCGTCGGAGTCGGGGACGACCAGCGCCGAGACATCGGCCAGACGAAGCAGCCCCGTCGCCGCCATCGCGGCCCGCTGCTCATCGGCGAGGACCGGCGAGCCGACGTCGCGGGGGAGCGCTTCGACATGGGCATCGAGCGCCGCCACCTGGAAGCCGACGCTGCGGGGATTCGTCTCGTCGGTGAGGAGGAGATCGACAAGCGGGGCGGCTTGGAGCGTGCCGAGGTAGCGGTTGCGGTAGGTCATCGAGCTGTCGGCGATCTCCAGGAGCATCTCGTCGATCCGCTGCTCGTCGGCCCGCGCCGTGACGACGGTGCTGCGGAGGAGATGGACCATGCCGGTGGCCCGCTCGAGGCGGCGCCCCATGTCGAGAAACCTCCAGCCCGGCCCGCGCGTCATGCTCTCGGTGCCGAGCCCGGCGAAGGCCGAGAAGTCGAGAATCAGCATGTCGAGGAACGAGAGCACATCGCCGTCATGGACGAGGACCACCGGAGCTCCGCCAACCCCGGCGCGGAGGTCGGCCAGCCCGTCGCGGCGGAGCCGGGAGAGGATCTTCCAGGAATCGATCGAGATCCGATCGCGGACGACGCTGGCCATCTGCCACATCGCCCGGATCGAGGCCGCCACACTCGTGGGACGCGACTCGTCGAACACCAGCGACTGCACCTCGGCGGCGATCTCCGCGGGCGTCTCCGCCCGGCCGGGCTCCTGCCACTCGGGGCGGACGACCGGCGGCTCGGAGAGCGTGGCGAGCAGCCGGGCGACGGCCGCGGAACTTTCGAGCGTGCTCTCCGAGGCGACCCGCGCCGACACCGTGCGGAGGAGTCGTGCGGCCGACTCGGCCCGCTCGACGTGCCGGCCGAGCCAGTGAAGATGGTCGGCGACGCGGCTGGGGAGATCGTTGCCACTGCGCCGCAGCGGCACCGGCTGACCGGGGGGTGGCAGGAGCGAGACCGGCTGCACCGGGCCCGGCGACAGCACCCACACGTCCTTCGATCCCTGCCCGGAAAACATCGCCAACTCCCCGGCCCCGCCCCCGCGGAGCGTGAGCCGCGCGAGCCCCCCCGGCATCACGATCGGCCCCTCGGGAGTCGCCGCCGAGAACAGCCGGAGGACGACCGGCGCGGCCACGACCTGATTGCCATCCCAGCAGGGAGCAACCGACCGTTCGACGATCTCCCGCCCCACCCAGTCTCCCGGGCGGGCCCGGATCCGGCTCACGAGCGCTTCGCGCCCCGCGGCGTCGAGGAGCCGCGGGACATACCGCTTGGGCCCCCCCGGGATCGCGACCACCGGCTCGATGACGAGGTCATCCAACCGGGCGAGGACATGGGAGAGCCCTTCGGGACGGCCACACCACCACGACTGCGGCGACGGCAGGAGCAGTTCCTCGCCGAGGAGACGCCGGGCGACCGCGGGGATGTAGCCGACGAATCCCGGCGACTCCACCAGCGCGCTGCCGAGGGGATTGGCCAGCGCCACGCGGCCACCGCGCACCGCCTGCACGAGCCCCGGCGTGCCGGCGAGCGCCCCGCTGTCCAATTCGAGCGGATCACACTCGCGGTCGAAGACACGGCGGAGGAGAACATCGATCGGCACCAGGCCGCCGAGCGTCTTCAGGCAGGCACGGTCGTCGCGGACGGCGAGATCCCCACCTTCGACCAGCGGCAATCCAAGATAGCGGGCAAGGTAGGCATCCTCGAACCAGGTGGCACTCGACGGGCCGGGGCTGAAGAGGGCGATCCGCGGGACGTCCCGGCCGGTGTCGAGAGCGCGGAGCATCGATCGCAACCCGATGAAGAACGGCGCCAGCCGCTCCACGTGCGATTCGTGGAACGCCGCCGGGAGGAGGCGCGAGACGACGAGTCGGTTCTCGAGCGCGTAGCCGAGGCCGTGCGGCACGCCCGTCCTGTCGCCGAGGACGTGCCAACGGCCGTCTCCGTGGCGGGCGAGGACGGAGGCATGGAGATGGAGGTGGCGCCCACCCGGCAGCCGGATGCCGTGGCAACAGCGGAGGAACGCCGGATGGCCGAGGACCAGCTCGGCCGGCACCACCCCTTCTTTCAGGAGATGCTGCGGGCCGTAGAGGTCGGCCAGGAGCGCATCGAGCACCCGCAACCGCTGGCGGATCCCCGCCTCGATTCCCTTCCAGTCGTCGGCCGCGATCACCAGGGGGATCGGATCGAGCACCCACGGCCGCTGCCCCCCTTGGGCATCCTCATGGATGTTGTAGGTGACGCCGTTGTCGCGGATCAGCCGCCGCGCCTGCTCCCAGCGCTCGGAGAGCTCTGCCGGATCCCAGTGGCGGAGGATGGAGGCCAGTCGCCGCCAGTGGGGGCGTGGCTCACCGGCCGCAGAGAACTCGTCGTGCGCCCCCGCAGGGACGCGATACGACGCGAACGGATCGACCGGCCCGGGGGGCACGGTGTCGGGGGTGGGCATCAGCGGCGGAGACTCCGGATTGAAATCGGAGTGTACCACGCACTCAGCCCCGCCATTCAATCGCTGAGCGTCTGTTCGAGTTCATCGACGAGCGAGGCGAACCTCGTCAACGCCGTGGCGACCGGCTCGGGCCGCTCCAGATCGACCCCGGCATCCCGGAGAAGTTCGAGCGACCATCGTGAGCAGCCGCCGCGGAGAAAGCCGAGGTAGGCGTCGAGTTCCGCCCGTCCGCCATGGGCCACGCGCTCCGACAGGGCGATCGCGGCCGACAGCCCGGTGGCGTATTTGTAGACGTAGAAGGCACTGTAAAAGTGAGGGATCCGCAGGCACTCGAGCTCGAGTTGCTCGTCGACGACGAACCGCGGGCCGAAGTAGGCGTCGAGCAGTTCCCGGTAGAGCCCGCGGATCCGCTCGAGCGTCAACGGCTGACCGGCCTCGGCCGAGGCATGGGTGAGCCGCTCGAACTCCGCGAACATCGTCTGCCGGACGATGGTCGCCCGGATGCCGTCGATCTCCCGGGAGAGGATCGCCGCCCGCTCGCGCGGCGTCCGCGCCTTGGCCAGGAGCGCCCGGGCAAGGAGCTGTTCGTTGAACGTGCTGGCCACCTCGGCGACGAAGATCGTGTAGCCGGCGAGCTGATAGGGCTGCGCCTCGGCGGAGAGCCGGGTGTGCATCGAGTGCCCCGCCTCGTGGGCGAGCGTGAACACGTGCTCGATCCCCTCCTCCTGAAAGTTCATGAGGATGTAGGGATCGGAGTCGTAGGTGCCGGAGCTGAAGGCCCCCGACTGCTTGCCGGCATTCGGATAGCGGTCGCACCAGCGCCCCCGCAGGCCCGCCTCGAGGCGCCGGCCGTAGTCGGCCCCGAGCGGCTCGAGGGCGCCGACGATGAGCCCCACCGCCTCGTCCCAGGTGTGCCGGAGGGGCACGTCTTGGGCAAGGGGGACGTAGCAATCGTAATGGTGGATGTCGTCGAGGCCGAGGAGGCGGCGACGGAGATCGTAGTAGCGGTGGACGGCGGGAAGGTGCGCGCGGACGGCGGCGACGAGTTGGTCGTACACCGCCACCGGGATGTTGTCGTTGAACAGCGCGGCGCCGACGGCGGTGGGATGGTTGCGGACGCGGGCGGAATAGACGTCGCGTTCCACCGAGCCGGAGAGGGCGGCGGCGAGCGTGTTGGCGTGGGCGGCATACTCGTCGTAGAGCTGGTGGAACGCCGTCTTCCTCACGCCACGGTCGGCGTCGAGGAGAAACGTCGTGAAGGTCGCGTTGGAGAGTTCCGACGATCTGCCGTGGCCATCGACAACCGAGCCGAACTTCATGTCCGTGTCGGTGAGCTGCCGGAAAACCTTTGCCGCGGTCCCGGCGAAGGTCCCCTGCATGGCGAGGAGTTTCTCCTCCCGTTCGGAGAGGACGTGCGGACGGGTGCGGACGAGCCGCTCGATACCGATCCGGTAGGGGGCAAGGATCGGGAGGGCGATCCAGGCGTCGAGGGTGGCGGAAGGGATGGCGAGGATCTCGGGGCGGAGGAAGCTCGTCTTCTCCGCGAACGACGTGGCGACGTGCTGGAAGCGGCCCACCATCCGCTGGGGCTCCGGCGCCGCCTGATCCTCGCTGGCACGCAGGTGCGCGTAGGTGCCGAGCCGATCCCCCGTCCGATCGACCTCGACGTCGTAGGCGAGGCAGGCAGCGAGGTCCTCCGGCGAGCGGCCGAGCGTGCCTGCAAAGGCCACGAAACCAGGGATCAATCCCTCCCATGTCGCGAGCGCTTCCTCCCACGCCGCGTCCGACGAGAACAGGCTGGCGAGATCCCAGGTATCCCCCGCGGCGACCTCCGCGCGGACCTTCAGGGCGCCGTCGGACCGCTCGGTGTTCACCATCGGGAGAATCCTCGTTGCTGGAATCGGAATGGGGCGGGGGAACGGGAGTCGAAAGCGGGGAACGGGGAGCCGGGAACAGCGGGTGGCGGAGCGTCGGGTGACTGGTCAGAGACGCCACACGGCGCTGCCCCAGGCCAGTCCGCCGCCGAACCCGCAGACCGCGATCGTGCTTCCCGGCCCGATGCGTCCCTCGCGCCAGGCCTCGTCGATCGCCAACGGGATCGAACCGCTCGACGTGTTGCCGTAGCGGTCGATGTTGATCGCGAACCGATCGGCCGATACGCCGAGGGCAGCCCGAGTCGCGTCGATGATCCGCAGATTCGCCTGATGAAGAACGAAGCAGTCGATGTCGTCGAGCGTCAGATCGGCAGCCTTGATGACGGCGCGGAGATTCTCCTCGGCCAGACGGATCGCCCACTTGAAGACAGCCCGTCCGTCCATCCGCATGAACTGCTCGCGTTTCGCCATCCCCTCGGCGGTCACCGGCTGTCGCGAGCCACTCATCGGGCAGACGAGGAGCCCCGCCCCGCGGCCGTCGGCGCCGAGCGAAAACGAGAGCAGCCCCCGCTCGCCCGCCTCGACGGGATCCTCGATCCGCTCCAGGAGCACCGCCCCGGCCCCGTCCCCGAACAGGGGCCAGGTCTTGATGTCCTCGGGATCGACGATGCGGGAGTTGGTGTCGGCACCGATCACGAGCGCGTGCCGACTCGCCCCCGAACCGACGAACTGGGCCGCGGTCACCAGCGCATAGACGAAGCCAGCGCAGGCCGCCGTGACGTCCATCGCCGGCGCCTCGATGCCGAGCCCCTCCTGGACGATGCAGGCGGTCGACGGGATCGACATGTCGGGCGTGAAGGTGCCGAGGACGAGAAGATCGACCTCCGCCGGCGAGACGCCCGTGTTGCGGAACAAGTCGCGCCCGGCCGCCGTGGCCAAGTCGCTCGTCGCCATCCAGGCCGGCGCGTGGCGGCGCTCGCGGATCCCGGTTCGCTCGAAGATCCACTGCGCGTCGCAGCCCAGACGGGCGAGATCCTCGTTGGTGACGACTTCGGCGGGAACCGAATGGCCAACCCCGACGAGACGAAAACCGGTCGTGCGGCCGAACCGCGAGGCGCGGGGGGCGGTGAGGATCTCAGACATCACGACCCCGCCGGTGGCACGGGCTCCGATGGTGCGGGAGGCACCGGGACATCGGCAGGGCCATCGGGCTTGGCCGGCTCAGCCGGCGGGGGAACCGGATCGGTTGCTGGAGGGGCTGCGTCAACGGCCGGAGCGTCGCTTGCCGGGGCCGGCGGGGCTGTATCGGGGACCGGAGTGTCGCTTGCCGGGGCCGGCGGGGCGACGTCGGCGGGGGACTCGGCAGGTGCGGGGGCGTCTGCCTCATCCGGGGCGTCACCGGCAGGGGCTTCGGTCGCCGGGGCCGGCTCGGTCTTCGGCTCGACGGGAGCCGGCCGCGGCGCGGGCCGGCCTCCTGGCAGCCCGAACGGCGCTCCCCCACCGGCACCGAACGGCAAGCCTCCCCCCGGCGGCCCGGCGTCGGCAGCCTCGGTGCCCTTCGGCTGCACGACAGCAGCCCGATTGAGATGGATCTTCGCGTATTCCTTCGTCGGCACGATGTAGTACCAGTCGGCAAAGCGGCCGTTGAGTTCGCGGACGCGGCGCTGGGCTGTCTTCACCTTGGCATCGTAGTCGTCCTGGCGCCGACGGTTCTCCCGCTCCACGGCACGCTTGGCTTCGAGCGCCGCCTGCGCCTTCGCCTCGGCCTCGTCGGCATCCTTGAGCTGATCGGCGGCCACCTTCTCCCCCGCGTCGGCCGCGGCCGCTTCCGGGGCGTCGCCCGGCACCGCTTCGAGGACGGGCTTCTCGAGGAGGGCCTCGTTGAACCTGGCCATGACGAGAAGATAGCGCCCCGTCGAGTCGTCGGTGGCCGCTTCTCCATTGCTACCGGTGCCAACCGACGTCCCGGCTCCGAAACGGAGGACGTATTCGACGCCATCCTTCATGCCGACGATCGTCTCACCGTCGGTCGAGAGGATGTCCCCCGACTTCAGCGGCAGGAATCCGCGCTGCTGCATCGATCGGACCGCCTCCTCGTCGGCGGTGAACTTCTCATCGGCGCGCAGTTCGGACGACAACCCGGCCGGCTTGCGGACGACGTCGACGATCTTCAGGTCGCCGAGGGCGTTGCGGAGGTCATTGAGCCGCGGCGAAGCAAGTTCCTCGGCCTCGCCGAGGGTCTCGAGTTTCGCCTCGGCGCCGCCGCCGAAGGCCTCGAGCTTGGCGAGCGTCCAGCGTTGATCCTTGTCGTCGTAGGCGACTTCGATCCGGTCCTTGCGGTTTTGCTCGACGCGGATCCTCCCCCCCGACTCGACCGCGCCGAGCGAATAGTCGTCGAGGATGGCACGTCGCACGTCCCACGGCGAGAGCTTGAGAAGATCCTTCTCGATCCAATCATCGAAGCTGGTGGTGAACTTCGACGTGTCGATCTCGACGCGGTAAACGGGATCTTGCCCGGCCTTGCGCACGAAGCGAAGCTTCTTGCCTCCGGCCGCGGAAGACCCGGGGCGCTTGTCCTCCTTGCCGACGACGAGCCTGGCGAGTTTGTTGCCGCCGGCATCTCGGATCTCGATGAGCTCCCCGACCCCCACCATCCCCGGCTTGATCTTCTCCGGATCGGGCTCGATGACACCGTAGGTCTCGTGGTCGGCCGCCGACGTGCTGACGACGTCGAGGGACTCCAGGTCCACCAATTCGGTCGCCGCCGCGGCGAGGTGATCCTTGGCGTCCGCCGGATAGTTCTGATGGGAGGGGAGCACCCACACTCCCCCCGTCTGCACCACCTTGAACGGCTGGAGGGTGGCCAGTTCCTCGTCGTACTTCACCACCTCGAGGCTGGCCGCCTTCTGGACGTCGGTGAGCTCGGGAAAGAGGATCCGCTCGGCCTCCGGCTTGACCTCACGGCTCAGGTAGCGCGGCTGGGCGAGCCAGCCGAGGAGGAGCATGCCGACACCGCCGAGGAGAAACAGGGAGGTTCGCCCCCAGATCCCCCGCGACACCCCGGCGTCCTCCTCCACGACACGACGAACCCGGGCACCACCCTGCCCCGCCGGCATGGGCGGGGGAGCGTCGTGGCGATCGTGATTGTTCCGGGGCTTGTGGTCTTCTGCCATGATCCTTCTCTCCGGGGAACTGTCCCGTGTCGGTCGGCTCTCGTGTCGGTCGGCCGTGGGGTCGTGGGGACCGCCGGCCGTGGTCGCTCACCGCAACCGCGTCTTTGCCACACCCTCGCGTTCCTGGGCCCGTCGTCGGAAGTAGACGAAGAACGCCACCACCAGCGGCGGGATCGGCGGCAGGAGCACCGCCAGCCACTTCTGGCGGTCCTGTTCCTGGCGAACCTTGGCGCCGAGCTGTCGCTCGACCTTCTCCATCTCGATGTCCCGCTGTCGGGTGAGCTGCTCGGTCTTCGTCTCCAACCGCCGCTGGGCCAGCGCCCGTTTCGCTGCCAACTGCTGCATCATCTGCATCGCGGCCTGGGGATCGGCGTCGCCGGCGGCCTCGAGCTCCTTGATCTTCCGCTCGAAATCCCCCACCTCCTTCTCGAGCTGGCCATTGGCCTCCCGCTCGGCGAGGTCGCACTGCTCGATGAACTTCTGCCGCTCCGCGTCGGCCAGCTCCCGCGCATCGGCCACGGTCGCCTCGATCCTTTCGAGGGTGCGGTGCTTCGGCTTCCGCTTGCGGATCTCGAGGAACCGTTCGTCGCCGGCGAGCGAATCGAGGATGTTGAGAGCGAAGGTGACGTTGTCGAAATCGAGCCCGAAGACTTCGTCCTGCCGGTTGCGGAGGCCGAAGATCCGGCCATCGAGGAGATCGATGTCGGCGACGACAACCGCCTTGATCGGGGCCCCCTCGGTGCCGGCCGGGGGCCGACGCTCGATCGCGGCGGCGAGGACCATCGCCTGCTTCCCCTGCTTCTCGAAGACCTGCAGTTGGGCCATGTCGCCGCGGTTGCGCATCACTTGCTCGACTTCGATCGTCCCCGATCGCGTGCTCGTCTGGACCAGCGGTGTCCAATCGACGTCGGCCGTGTCGTCCTTGGAAATGGCCCCGGGGAACGGGAACAGGACTTCCTGGAGACCGGAGGTGACGGCGCTGGTCTGGCTGAAAGAATCGGCCATCCCCGAGCCCATGCCGAGATCGTTGTCGATGAAGACGAACTCATGGGGCATCTGCAGCTTCGGATGGGGGTTGTAATCCTGCCAGATGACAAGCGATCCCGCCCCCATTTGCCCCATCGCGGGCCGCCCTTCCCGGGCTGCCGGCTTGGCGCCGAGCACCTGCCAGAGGAGCCCGATCTCCCCCTTCGGCTGCCCCTGCGGCTGGAACATCGCCATCGGCCCGCCGGGGCCGCGCCGCGGCTGGTCCGTCCCGGGAACGCCCGTCATGAGGACGGGGAGGGGGTCCTCGAAAATCGCCACCGCCTGGCCGCCCCGCACCGCGGCGACGAGATGCCCCATCTGTTCGGGGCCGAGGCTCGACGGCTGAACGGCCAACAGGACGTCATACTTCTCGGTGATCGGCGCCGAAGCGTCGACCTGAACGACGTCGTACTGCTTCTCGAGCTCATCGACGATCGCCTGCCGAGGCCTCTGTTGGCCCGTCATCATGTCGACGCCACCGAAGAGATCGGCGTCGGTCGTGAGCACCCCGAGCCGCTTCCGCCCTTCGTTGCCCACGGTGGAGATCGAGCGGATGAGCTCGTACTCGACCGGAGTCCCCGTGTCGAAGAACGGCACGACGACCTTCTCCAGGCCGCTGGTGAAGGCACAGCCGAGGAAGATGTCCTCGTCGCGGTAGGTGCCGCGCACTCGCGACATGACCTTCACCGGCTCGATCCCGAATTGCTGCCTGGCCAGGGCCGCCGCGTCGGTCTTCGGCTCGGTCGACACCACCTGCACGTTCACCTTGCCCCGGCCGAGTCGCTCGAACTGGCGAAGCATGTTGAGGAGCGTGAGGCGCGTCTGCGTGTATTCCTCGGGGACGCTCGGACTGACGTAGGCGGTGATCTCCACCGGGCGGGGAGGATTGAAATCCTCCAGGAGCTTGCGGGTGTCGGTCGAGAGGGAGCTGATCTGCTCCTCGGAGAGATCGTGGCGGACATCCATCGCCCGACAGACGAGCACCGACCCCAGGGCCACCCCCGCCAGACCGAGGGCCCGCATCGCGAAATGAACGCCGAGCTTCGCGCCGTCGCGGCGGCCCGTCCAGTGGCGGCGACCGATGAGCACCATGGCGATGTAGAGTGCGACGGCCACGATGCCGAGGAAGAACACCACCGACGAGAGACTGACGATCCCGCGACCGAAGTCGGAGAAGTTCTCGGCGAGGCTCCAGGCCCGAACGCGATCGGCCAGCTTCGGATCCATGACCGTTACCGCCTGATCGGCCACGGCCAGCGGCGCGTTGAGAATGAGGCCGAGGATGAAGGCGACGGTGAGGTTGCTCGTCAGGAAGCTCGCCACCATCCCGATGGCGAGCATCGCCAGCCCGACGAACCAGTAGCCGAGGTAATTGGCGAGAAACAAGCCGCCGTCGGGGGTGCCCCAGCGGAGGAGAATGATGAGATTGCAGATGCAGGAGAACATCAAGGCGACGGTGTAGATGCCGACCGTGGCCAGATACTTCCCGAACACCACCTCCCAGTCACTCGCCGGGATCGTGAGGAGCAGCTCGTCGGTCCCTTGGCGGCGTTCGTCCGCCCACACGCTCATCGTGATCGCCGGGATGAAGACGAGGAGGATGTAGGGGAGGTAGCGGTTGAGCTGATCGAGATTGGCGAGATTGGAGTTGAAGAACTCGGGCGGCCAGAAGGCGGCCAAAGACCCCAGCAGCACGAACACGCAGATGAAGACGTAGCCGGTGGGACTGGAAAAGTAGGCGACGAAGTTCCGCTTGAACACCGCGTCGAGAACGTGCCAGTTCATGTTGCTTCCCCGGACAGACTGTTGAACGGATCGGTAGGTTGGTTGTCGATCGGGGCGAAGATCCCCGGAAGTGGCTCCGCCGGTCGGAGCGGGCCCCATCTCGCCGGGCACCCCTTGGCCCAGCCACGGCCGGGCGTCACGCCGACCGGGTCATCTCGTAGAAGCGTTCGTCGAGCCCGCGGCCGTCTCGAACGAGGTCTGCCGGCGTGCCGTCGAACCGCTTGCGCCCCTCGGCAATGAGGATGACACGGTCCGCCAGGGCATCGACCTCCTGGAGGATGTGCGTGGAGAGGAGGATCGTCTTCTTCTCCCCGAGCCGGCGAATCGTCTCCCGGACCTCACGGATCTGGTTCGGATCGAGGCCGCTGGTCGGCTCGTCAAGGATCAACACGTCGGGCTCGTGGAGGAGCACCTGCGCCATGCCGACCCGCTGCCGGTAGCCCTTGGAGAGCTTCGAGATCGCCTTGCCGATCACGCTGCCGAGTTGACACTGCTTCACGACCGCCTCGATCCGCTCTTCCTTCTGCCGCTTCCCCATGCCGCGGGCATCGGCGAAAAACTCGAGAAGTGTGCGCGGCGTCATGTCGGGATAGAGCGGGCCGTTCTCCGGGAGATACCCGAGCCTGGTCGCCCCCGCGAGCCGGTCGGTCGACATGTCATGGCCGGCGATCCGCGCCGTCCCGGCCGACGGGGCCAGGTAGCCGGTGAGGATCTTCATCGTCGTGCTCTTGCCGGCCCCGTTGGGCCCGAGGAACGCCACGACCTCGCCCCGTGGCACGCGGAACGAGACGTCCTCGATGGCGATGAAGGGGCCGTAATACTTGCAGAGGCCATCGGCCTCGATCATGGATTCTCCGCCAGGACTGTTCGTTTCAGACATGGCTGATTGGCTGCTGGACGAGTGGAGGGGGATCGCAAGCCACACATTCTTAGGTGGGGAGCCCCCACTGGGCAATCCCCCGCCCCCTCCGGCTCGGCCCGGACAGCGAATCAGGCGGGCACGGCCCGGCCGCCGGGGAGCGGCTCGTGCCAAGGGCCGGCGACGTCACGGCGCCAGGCGAGGTGGCAGCGCCAGTCGTCGAGCGTGTCGGGATGGTCGCGGCGGACATGCACCCCGCGGGTCTCCTCCCGCTCGAGCGCCGAGCGGATCATCAACCGGGACACCTCGAGCATGTTCTGGAGTTGCCAACCGGCCGGGTCGGCGAACTGCCGCGGCAAAACGTACCGGCACCACCCCTCGACGGTGTCGCGTGCCTCTTCGAGCGACGCGCCGGTCCGTTCGACGCCGACATGCCGCCACATCAGGCTGCGGAGCGAGTTGCGGATGTCGGCCAGATCGAGAGCGCCGCGCGTGTCGGGGACACGGGGATTGGCGAGGGGGGGAACGCGGAAGTCGTCGGGGGGGCCGGCGAGAATCTCGGCGCTCGCCGCACTGCCCGTCCTCGCGCCGTAAACGAGCCCCTCGAGAAGGCTGTTGCTCGCCAATCGATTGGCCCCATGAAGGCCGCTCGACGTCACCTCGCCGGCAGCCAACAGCCCCGGCAGCGTCGTCCGCCCGAGATCGTCGACCGCTGCCCCCCCCACCATGTAATGGGCCCCCGGGCGCACCGGGATCCTGTTCCGCGCCAGATCGAGGCCAAACTTCGCACAGATCTGCGCCATCCCTGGGAAGCGGGCCAACACCTCGGTGGGATCGAGGTGGGAGAGATCGAGATAGACGTTGGAATGGTGGGTGCGGGCCATCACGACCGTGATCGCTCGCGATACGACGTCGCGCGGGGCGAGTTCGGCGCGGGGATCGAAGTCGGGCATGAAGCGGTGGCCGTCACGATCGACGAGCCATGCCCCGGCCCCCCGCACCGCCTCGGTGATCAGGCTCCGCGACCCGCCGGCGATGTAGAGGACCGTCGGATGAAACTGCATGAACTCCATGTCGCGGAGTTCACACCCCGCGCGCCAGGCCAGCGCCATCCCGTCTCCGACGGCCCCTTCGGGATTGGTCGACTCGCGATAGAGTTGCCCGGCGCCGCCGGTGGCGAGGATCGTGCGTCGGGCCCAAACGAGCGTCTTGCCGTGGGAGCCGTTCCACACCAGCGCCCCCCGGCAGACCCCCTCGTGCGTGAGCAGATCGATGGAGAAAGTCCCGGGCCAAAGCGCGATATGGTCGAGCCCCCGCACCCGTTCGATGATCGCCCGCATCACCTCGCGGCCGGTGGCGTCGCCGAGGGCGTGGACGATCCGATGGTGGCTGTGCCCCCCCTCGCGGCCGAGTTCGAGGAGCCCGTCGCGCTCGTCGAACTTCGTCCCCCAGGTGATCAGTTCGGCGATCCGCTGCGGCGCCTCGCGGACGACCGAGTCGACGACCGCATCGTGGCAGAGGCCGCCGCCAGCCACGAGCGTGTCGGCGACATGGTTGTCGAAGCGATCCTCCGGATCGACGACCCCCGCGATCCCCCCCTGCGCCCATTGACTCGACGACGTGAGGAGATCGTCCTTCGTGACGACCGTGACCGACAGCCGCGGATCGACGGCCAGTGCCGCCCGCAGCCCGGCCACGCCCCCGCCGAGGACGAGCACGTCGGTGAAACAGTGCTGCACCCGCTTCGGACCGAAGGCAACAAGGTACCTCGGCCCATCGAACACCTTGGTCATTCTGCGCTCGTTCCCTGGGTGTAGGCCTTGAACTGCTCCCGGTATTCGCTCGGCGGCCGGCTCCGTCGCCCCTCGGCCTGCCCCCCCTTCACGTCCGCAGGCACGTCGCGGCTACTGCGGGCCCCATCAGGACGCAGCCCGAGGCTCCGAACGGCCCGATCGAACTCGCTCCGCTTGACTGGATCGTTGCTCTTTTCCAGGGCCCGCATCGCCTCCCAACGCTGGAGAAACGCCCGGGCCTGATCCCGCGTCCAGCCGAGTTCGTCGAGAAGATCCGTCCGTCCCTTGTCGAGATCGTCCTTCAGCGCCCGGACCGCCAGATCGGCGGCGTTGCGGGCGTGGGCAGTGTCCTGATCCCCCCATTCGGCTTCGGTTTTAGGGGCTTCACCGTCACGGCGTGGAGCCTGATCGGGGGCTGGTCCGTCGCCATTCGACCAGCCTCCGCTCCCCGTCGGGCTCGCGGACGATCCGGGCTGACCGTCGGACTGCTGCTGTGGGTCTGCACCGCCTTCCCCTGCTTGATCGCCTTCCTGCTCCCCGCCTCGCGGAGCGCGTCCTGCGGGCGACTTGGGCTGCTGAGAGCGATCGCTCCCCGGCTTGGCCTTGCCGCCAGGCTTTTCCCCTCCCTCCCCCTGTTCTCCCTCACCACCGCTTCCCTCTCCCTGCCCCTGCTGACCTTCACCCTTCTGGCCTTCACCCTGCTGGCCTTCACCCTGCTGGCCTTCACCCTGCTGGCCTTCACCCTGCTGGCCTTCACCCTGCTGGCCTTCACCCTGCTGGCCTTCACCCTTCTGGCCTTCACCCTTCTG
>CAJBCV010000195.1 GCA_903951635.1 uncultured Planctomycetaceae bacterium | reverse complement strand
CCCATCGACGTCGCCGCGGCGATCGCCTGGTGGCATGAGCTGACGGCGACTGGGGTGGAAGGAATCGTCGTCAAGCCGCTCACGCTGGCCGCCGCAGGGGCCGGTGGGCCCGTTCAGCCGGCGCTCAAGGTGCGCGGCGCCGACTGGCTCCGCCGCGTCTATGGCCATGACTACCGCGCTGCGACGAGCCTCGAATCGCTCCGCGATCGGAGCCTGACGACGAAGCGGGGGAGGGCCCTCGGGCAGTTCGCCCTCGGGGCCGAGGCGCTCGAGCGCTTCGTGGCCGGGGCGCCACGGCCGGAGATCGATGCTTGCCTCGCAGCCCACGGTAAGTGGGTGCCGGCGGCGGGAGACGCTTCCTGAAATCGACGAGCGTCAGAGGACGCCGTCGACGGCGATCGCCACCAACAACAACAAGCCGATCGCGGCGTTGGCGGTGAAGAAGGCCTGATTGACGCGGGAGAGATCGTCGGGGCGGACGATGGAGTGCTCCCAGACGAGGAGCGCCGCGATCGCCACGAGAGTCGCCCAATAGATCATTCCCAGCTGCGGCACCACCAGCGGCAGCGTCGCGAGGATGGCGAGCGTGACGACATGGAGCCCCGCGGCGAGCCTGAGGGCCCGTGGCACACCGAGCCGCGATGGAATGCTATGGAGCCCTTGGCTCTCATCGAAGGCGGCATCCTGGCAGGCATAGATGATGTCGAAGCCCGCCACCCAGGTCGTGACGGCGAGGCCGAGGATGAGGGCTGGAAGGCCATCGGCAGGGTTGGCAAGCAACGCCTCACCCCGGATCGCGATCCACGCCGCCACCGGCGCCATCCCCAGAGCCACCCCGAGCCACCCATGGGCGAGCATCGTGAAGCGCTTGGCATAGCTGTAGGCGAGCAGCCAGGCGAGCACCGGCACCGACAGCACCACAGGGAGCCAATTGGGGAGAAAGAGGAGCGTCGCGGCGATGAACGCCGCGCACGAGCCGACGACGAGGCCGAACACCTCGCCGACGCCGAGATCGCCACGGGGCAGATGGCGCGTCGCCGTGCGGGGATTGGCAGCGTCGAACGAGCGGTCGACGAGCCGATTGAAGGCCATCGCCGCTGTCCGCGCCGTCACCATGCAGAGGATGACACCGAGACCCCGCCGCCACCAATCGGCCGGAGCAGTCGCAGGCACGGACGGCGCCTGGAAGGCGAGGATCGCCGCCATGAGGGCAAAGGGAAGGGCGAAGATCGTGTGACTGAAGCGGACAAGCTCCAGATAGCTGCGGAGCGCGGCGGCCATCTCACTCGCTCCCCCACCGGCGGACGAGTGTGTTTGGCACGCCGATCTGGTCGCAGATCCGGGCAACGACGAAGTCGACGAGATCGGCGATCGAGTGGGCGCCGGCGTAGAAGCCGGGCGAGGCCGGAAGGACGACCGCCCCCGCCTCATGGATCGCCACCATGTTCCGCAGCTGCGGCAACGAGAGAGGGGTCTCGCGCGGCACGACGACGAGTTTGCGCCGCTCCTTGAGATGAACCTCGGCCGCCCGATGGATGAGATTACCCCCCTGCGAATGGGCGACCGCCGCGAGCGTCCCGCCGCTGCAGGGGCAGATCACCATCGCTGCGGTGAGGAACGATCCGCTGGCGATCGGCGCCATGAGGTCGCGGTGGTGCCACACATGGAGCCGGTCGAGGGCCCCGGCCGGAAGCCGCTCGAAGGCCTCGCCGAGAAGGACCGCCGGGTCGGGCCGCTCGATGTCGAGATGCCGGCCGATCTCTTGCAGAAACACCGCTTGGCCGGCACTGCTGATCGAAAGATGGACTTCCCGGCCGGCGGCGAGGAGCACCTCGAGGAGCCGGACGGCGTAGGGGGCCCCGGAGGCGCCGGTGATCGCCAGAACGAGTGGCTGATGGGAAGAGGAGGGCATGTCAGCCGTTCCTCGCGGCGGGAGCCGTCACCGGCCCCGCGGTGCGGGTGGCGAGCGTGAGCGTGGCGATCCCGAAGGTGAGCGGATGTTGCTCGACGGCGCTAAAGCCGACCGAGCGGACAAGCGCCGCAAGCCGCTCCCCCGAGGGAAAATCCTCGACGCTCTTGTTGAGGTACGTGTAGGCGTCGGAGGCATTGCGGGCCACGGCATTGCCAAGGCGGGGAAGGACGTTACGGAAATACCACAAATAGCCCGACCGCACGATCGCGTTGGCAGGGAGAGAGAACTCGAGGATCGCAAGCGTCCCGCCAGGGCGGCAGACGCGGGCCATCTCGGCAAGCCCGCGTCGGGTGTCGGCGATGTTCCGCAGGCCGAAGGCGACGGTGACGAGGTCGAAGTCGGCGGCAGGGAAGGGGAGGGCCATCGCATCGGCCTCGATCCACTCAATCTGCGGATGCCGCTGGGCGGCCTTGTCGCGGCCGCGATCGAGCATCGGCCGGCAAAAGTCACTGGCAACAATTCGCGGCTCGAGTCCCTGGGCTGCCGCAGGCGCGGCGGCCCGATCGGCGTAGGCGATCGCGAGGTCGCCGGTGCCGGTGCAGACATCGAGCATCGCGCCACCGAGGGGGGGCGGGGCGAGGCGAACGGTGACATGCCGCCACCACAGATCAATGCCGCCGGAGAGGATCCGGTTGACGAGGTCGTAGCGCGGGGCGATCTCCGCGAACATGCCGCGGACCTTGTCGCCACTCTTGTCGACCGGCGCAACCGGCCGATCGCCGACTTGGCCAGGGGACTCACGGGGCTCTATGGTGGCGGGGCGATTCATGCGGGTTCCAAGGTTTGGGCTCGCGACAGTCCCCTTTCAACCGGACGACGGCACCCCCGAGGGATTCCATGGACCAGATCCAGTGGCATTGTCACGAATGCTTTCATGGTATGCAGGAACGGGAAACCGCGGGAGGGATCGTCGTCGTCATCGACGTCCTCCGGGCCTCGACGACAATCGTCACCGCCCTGGCCAACGGGGCGATCGGCGTCCGCCCCGAGATTTCCCCGGAAGCGGCCCGGCGGGCGGCGGGGGCCGTAGCACCCCCTGGATCTCAACCTGGAGCGTGCCTCCTCGGGGGTGAGCGCGGGGGCCTGCGAATCGATGGCTTCGATCTCGGCAACGCCCCACGGGAATACAGCCGGCCGGCGGTCGTCGGACGGCGGATCGTGACCACGACGACCAACGGCACCGCCGCCGTCGCCGCCTGCCCGCAGGCCGAGGTGATTCTCATCGGAGCCCTCGTCAATCGCCGCGCCGTGGCCGTCCGGGCGATGACGCTCGCGTTGGCGGGGGGCGGCCGTCCCCGACCGATCCACCTTGTCTGCGCCGGTACCGACGGCGAGGTGACCGAAGAGGACGTCCT
>CAJBCV010000194.1 GCA_903951635.1 uncultured Planctomycetaceae bacterium | reverse complement strand
TCTCTTCCGGCGCGAAGTGGTCGGCGATCCGGCGGAGATCGGCGCGCGTCCGACGATCGATGTCGAACCGTTCGAGATCGACGCCGACGGCCGGTCCGTCGGGCGCGGCGGGGCCGGTGACGTCCGAGACGTCCTCCGGGGGGAGGAAGGCATAGAGCGCGAGGCCACCGCTCCGGGCGAGATTGAACCCCGGCGGGCCATCCGCGGTGGGGCCTCCCTCGCGGCGCAGATCGGCCGCGGACAGCGACGGTTTGCCTGCCGGACCGGGCGCGAGCGGCACGCGCGCAGGGGGGATCCCGAGTCGCTCGGCGAGGAATCGCCGCAGAAGTCCGCGGCGGACGATGAAGCGATCGCGATCGACGGCCTGCCGGAATCGATCGGCCCGCGCGCGCTCGTCGGCGGAGAGGCTGGCCGCGAAGGGAGCCGACAGCCAGGCGTCGCAGTCGGCGAGAAGAAGCACGATGGAGGGCATGTCGGAATCGTAAGGAAGTGCCGGGGCGGTCGGGCGTCGCCGTGCCCGCCGAGGCCGCAGCGGGCGGGCAATCCCCGCCGAAGATAGAAGTGAGGTCGAAAGCCCTGCAACCAACGTCCACAATACACGGCCCGGCCGCGTGGCCGTCCTGTCGAGGAGTGCCCGGCGTCCATGACATCCCCTTCCGCCGCACCCGTCGGCGCGGCACCTTCCCAAGCTGCGTACCGGCGGTGCATTCACGAGGTCTTCGACGACTGGGCGAGCGCGACGCCAGAGGCAGTGGCGATCGAGTGTGCGGAGAAGCGGTGGACCTACGCCGAGATCGCCGCCGCGAGTCGCTCTTTCGCGGCCGATCTGCGCAGGGCTGGCGTCAGGCCCGGGGCGGTCGTGGGAATCGGGATCGGGAGATCGGTCGAGTTCGTCGTCGCCGTCCTCGCCGTGTTGCGGCGCGGCGGCGCCTATGCCCCGCTGCCAACCGATGATCCGGTCGAGCGCCTCGCATCGATGGTTGACTCCGCGGGGGTGACCGCGATCGTCACTGCGGAAGGGAACGAGGCCTGCTCTCCCCTGCTCGGGGCGCGGCCTGGGCTCGTCCGCCTCCCACTCGGCCGGTGCCTGACGGATCCCGCGCTCGACAGGCTCGATGACGGCGAGGAGCCAGCCTGCGATGCGGAGGATCCGGCGTATGTGATGTTCACGTCGGGGTCGACGGGCACTCCGAAGGGGGTGATCGTCCCGCACCGGGCGATCGTCGGACTGGTCACGGGGCAATCCTACGCCGACTTCGGCCCGGGGCTACGCACCGTGATGGCAGCGCCGACGGCGTTCGATGCCTCGACGTTCGAGGTGTGGGGGCCATTGCTCCATGGCGGCACGGTCGTCGTTTACCCCGACAGTCACTTCGATCTCCATCGGTTCGGCGAGGTGGTGAGGGCAGGACGAGTCACCTGCCTCTGGCTCACCACGGGACTGTTCAACCACGTCATCGATCACGCCCCGGAAATCCTCTCCCCGGTCCGGCACGTTCTCACCGGTGGGGATGTGGTGTCCGTAACGCATGTCCGCCGGGCCTTCGAGGCGCTCCCCGGCATTCGCCTCACCAACGGCTACGGTCCGACCGAGACGACGACGTTCGCCTGCACGCATGACATCGATCCGAAAGACACCTTCCCGCATGATTCGATCCCGCTGGGGAGGGCGCTTGCCCATACGGATCTCCTCGTCGTGTCCGAGGATGGGCATCCAGTTGCGGATGGCGTGCCCGGCGAACTCTGGATCGGAGGCTCGGGGGTCGCCAAGGGCTATCTTTCCGGCAGCGAGGGAAGGTTCGTGGCCGATCCCCGCCCCGACGTCGGGGAAGGGACGATGTACCGCAGCGGCGACCTCTGTCGGAGGCTCGCCGACGGCACGCTGCTGTTCCTCGGTCGCATCGACCAGCAGGTCAAGATTCGCGGCCACCGAGTCGAGCCGGGTGAGATCGAAGCCACGCTGCTGACGCATCCCCTCGTCTTGGCTGCCGCCGTGATCCCCTTCAAGCAGGGAGAGGAAACGGGCTTGGCGGCTTTCGTCGATCGCGTCGACCATGCGTTCGACGCGATCGACG
>CAJBCV010000193.1 GCA_903951635.1 uncultured Planctomycetaceae bacterium | reverse complement strand
CTCGCTGCCCGCCTCGAGCGGGTGAACAACGAATACGGCACGGCGATCATCGCGAGCGACCAGACCCGCCATCGCGCCGGCGATTCCATCGTCTGGCGCCGCCTCGATCGGATTGCCGTGAAGGGGAAACGCGTGCCGACGGAGATCCACGAGGCCCTCGGCTTGGTCGGCCTCGTCCCCGAGCGCCTCCTCGCCGCGGCCGTCGAATACGAAGCTGGCCTTGATGCCTATTTCACTCGCGACTTCATCCGCGCCGCAGAACGCTTCGACGAAGCGCTCCGCCTCCGTCCCGATGATACCGCAGCAGCGATCCTCCGCGAGCGGGCCGTCGCCTACGCCGCATCACCGCCCTCAGGCCAATGGAACGGCGTCCACGTCATGGTCACGAAGTAACCGGAGAGGCCCTGCCGGCCTCGACATCCACCCCAGCGCGGGATTCCCCCAGCGCGGGATTCCAAGACACTCATTTTTTTACTCCGCCAAGAACTCTGGTTGACACCCCGGGGGGGGCAGCGTCTACCCTCGAAGGGTGGTGCTGATCGCATCTTCATGTCCCGGGGGGGTTCATGCTCGCGTCCTCGCGCTTTCGGCTTGCCATCGGGATCCTCCCCGTGGCGCTGCTGGCCGTTGCCCTCGCTTCTGCCGCGCAGGCGACGGGATCAGCTTGGAATCTGCTCGACTACGCCAGAAGCCAGCGACTGTTTGTCGGCGACTCGACGCACGACCTCGGTGACGTGACCTCCGGCGAGCCTACGTCGCTCACCATACCGATTCGCAATGCCTCGAGTTCGGCAGTGAAGATCATCGGCGTCACGACGACCTGCAGTTGCCTCCAGCCGCTCAGGCTTCCGGCTTGCGCCCTCTCTGCGATGCTGCCGCCATGACACCCCGTCTTCTCTGCTCGACCATCGTGCGCCCCCTTTTGGTTGCGTCAATCTCCCTTGGCATTGCAATCGGGTCGTGCCTCTTTGCGGGAACGGCGCGGGCCGACACGAGTGTCGCTGAAGTCAAGGCTCAAGCTCTGGATGCCTGGAAGCGGTATCGCGAGGCTGCTGGTCGGCTTCAGGGTGACATGGTCGTCACCGCCACCGAAAAGCCTAGCGGAAAACTCCTGTATAAGGAGCGCTGGAAGCTCCGACAGCTGGGTCCCAAGCGGACGTTGAGCGTTCAAACAGAATTGGGTCCAGCGAAACACAGCGAGTATGCGAGCGTACAAAACGATTCCTATTTTTTTGACGCCGTCCGGGAATCAGCCGACGCTCCTTGGGTGATCAAGGAGTTCTACGGCCGTCAGAAAGATTCATCGACGGGGGAACTCGAAGGCGATTCTTCATTCAAGAGCGTGCTGGCGATGCCTTGCACTGGCGAACTGCTGTACTTCAAGTACATCTCAGAACTTCTCGACGACCCAGGTTTTGTCATCACTTCTGCGGAGGACCGCGATGGCGGGATCATACGGCTGAACTTCACTTACGACGGCAAGGCCCGCGGATTTCCGTTGAAACGCGGCTGGTTCGATCTCGACAGGGAGCATCTTTTCGTTGTCCGCGAGTATGACGTGGAGGGGCAATGGATCGATGGTGAGGGTTCGATCCATGATCGCCGCGAGTACGTCATCGATTCGGATAGATTCCCGCGCATATCCCGCTCGGTACGGCTGCAAGAAGGAGTGTCGGATACTGCCGAAACTGTTACTGAGTTCAACTACTCGGCCACGATCCCCGTCAGCGAGTCCGACTTCACACTCTCCGCCTTCGGACTCCCGGAGCCGCCCGGCCCCAGCCGGAGTTTCCTGCCGACGAGCGTCTTTTTCTGGACAACGGCCCTCCTGCTCGTGGGCCTTCTTTCCCTCATGGCAGCCGCCCGGCTCAACCGCCGCTGACGCGGGCAGCGACACCGCGTGGTACGATCAGGAATCGTTTTCTCGACGTGGGTCGAGAAGTGATCTTGCAGGTCCCCTGCTGGAGGACTGCCATGAGGACGAATGACGGCCGATCGCGGGCAACCTGGCGCCGATTCCGCATCTCCCCACGGGCGTTCACGCTCGTCGAACTCCTCGTCGTCATCGGCGTAGTGTCGATCCTCCTGGCGCTCCTCCTCCCCGCCGTTGGAGCGGCGCGGGGCGCGGCGAGGCGGACCGGCTGCCAGAACCAGCTCCGGCAGATCGCCCTGGCGGCGCACAGCCACGTCGACGCCCGCGGGCGGCTTCCGGCCGGCACCGACCCGGACACCTCGGCCACCCCGTATCGCGGTTGGCTCGTCCCGCTCCTCCCGTTCCTCGAAGAGACGGCGACGGCCGACCTCGTGGCGGCGGAGTACCGAGCCAGCCCCAATCCTTTCGACATGGCCACCCACCCGACCTTCTCCAAGCCAATCGCGCTCTTTGCCTGCCCGGAGGATCCGCGGGCCGGGATTGCGCAGCCCGTGCCCCGCTATCGGACGATCGCCGGGCTCACCTCCTACCTCGGTTCGTCAGGCCGCGATGCGACGCTCCACGACGGCGTCCTCTACTCCGGGTCGAGAACGCGATTTGCCGACGTCCTCGACGGCGTGTCGAAGACGCTCCTCACCGGCGAGCGGCCGCCGTCGCCGAAGTTCGATCTCGGCTGGTGGTATGCCGGCATGGGTGTCGGGGTCGGCGACGGTGCCCTCGACCACACCGCCGGCACGGCGAGCACCGATCGGAGCCCCTATGGCCTGTGCCGCGCGGAAACGTACCCCTTCCAACCGGGAAAGCTCACCGACGAATGCAGCGCCAACCACTTTTGGAGCCTCCATCCCGGCGGCGGGGGGCACTTCGCGTTTCTCGACGGCGCGGTCCGCTTCTTCACCTACGACGCCGCGACGATCCTCGTCGATCTCTCCACCCGCGCCGGCGGCGAGACGACGGCAGCCGATTGACGGCCGCTCCCGGGCATCACTTCCCGGCCGGCTCGTCGGCTTCGTGGAGCCGCTTCATGAGCTTGTCGTGATCGGCGTGGGAGGCGCGGAGAGCGTCGTTGACCTTCTGGGCGAGGGCCATCGCCGTCTGCGGCGAAATCGTCTCCTCGGCGTGGTGCTCGTGGAGATCGGCATGGCCGCGGCGGGCGACGCCGAGATTTTTCTCGATCGAGGCGAGGATCGAAACGGCCTCCTTGTCGCCGAGTTCTTCGGCATGCTTGAGCATCCGCTTGACGTGCCGCTCGATCCGCTCGATGTCGTCGCCGATCGCGTCGCTCGCCTCCCGGGCCACCTCCGCATCGACCGCGCCGTGGGCGGCGATGTCCGCTCCCACATCGATCGTGGCCGGGGCCGCCACGCGAGCGACCGGCGTCTGGGGCCGTTCCACGACCACGGCCGGTGCCGGCAGCGTGGCGAAGGCCTCGGTATGGGCCGGCACCGCCACGCCGTGGGTGTCGCGGAGATAGCCCTGATAGCCCTCGACATGCGAGCGGGCGCTCGAATACGCGTTGTGCGAACTACTGCCGTAGAAGTTGTAGCTGCCGCGGGCCTTGGCTCCGGCATCGGGGGCGGCCGTGACGACGGCGGCGGAAAGGCAGAGGGTGATCGCCAGCGCGACGCGAACAGACCGCATGGGGAGGGCTCCGAGGGGGAAATGAGCGACGGGGACGATTTTCGCGCTTTCGACCACGCGCGGCAAGGCTCGCAAATCGTCCGCGGTGAATTGCCCGAGGAAGCGGCCCCACGATACGCTCGCCGCATGGCCACGCCCGTCACCCTCGCCACGCGTCCCCTCCTCCGGCTCGTGTTTTGCTGCGCGATTTACGTCGCCCAAGGAATCCCCTACGGCTTCGTGACGGTGGCGTTGGCGGCGTGGCTGGCCAGCCACGGCGGCGGGGAGAACGCCGTCGGCTCCATCATCGCCCTGGCCGTTCTCCCCTGGAGCTTCAAGTGGCTGTGGGGCCCGGTCGTCGATTCAGGCCTGGCGGGGGCCCTCGGCCGCCGTCGGCCGTGGCTGATCCTCGCCCAGGGGATGATGATCGTCACGGCGCTGTCGCTGCTCTGGGCCCGAGGTGACACGGCACGCCTCGGCTGGCTCGTGCTCCTCCACAACGTCTTCGTCGCCCTCCAGGACGTGGCGATCGACGCCCTCGCCGTCGACATGCTCGAGGGGAACGAGCGCGAGCGGGCCAGCGGGATGATGTATGGCTCGTCGTATGTCGGCACGATGCTCGGCGGCGCGGGGCTCGGCCTCGTGATGGCGACCTACGGCCTTCCCACTGCCGTTCTCGCCCGCGCCGCGATCCAGGCGGTCACCCTCGCCGCCGTCCTCGCGATCCGCGAGCGGCCGGGGGATCGGTTTTTCTTCGGGCGGTCGCGAGCGTCGCAGGCCGCCGCTCCGGCGGCCATCGGCCTCGGCCCCGTCGCTCTCCTTTCCCAATTGGCGGTCGCCATGGTGCGCCCCGCGAGCTTGCGAACGGGCTTCGGCGCAGTGCTCATGAAGATCCTCCCGGCGCTGCTCTACGTGACGATGACGGTGCAGATGTTCAAGCACCTCGGCTGGTCGGAGGCCCGCTTTGCCGAGGTGAGTGGCGGTTTTGGGAATCTCCTCGGCCTGGCCGCCGCGGTCGCTGCCGGCTTCCTCGCCGCCTTCGTTGGCCCCAAAGCCACCGCCGTCGCCGCCAATTCGATCCTCGCCGCCTCCTGGATTCTCCTCGCGGCCAAGCCTTCCCTCTGGGAGTACGAGATGACGATCTATGTCTGGTTTGGGGTCCACGAGGCGTGCCTGGCGTTCATGTCGGTGTCGCTCTTCGCCCTCTTCATGCGGGTCTCGACGCCGGCGGTGGCCGCGACGCAGTTCACCGCCTCGATGGCCCTGATGAACCTCGCCACGAGTTGGGGCTCTTGGTTGGCCGGGCCGGTAAGTGGCTTCTTCGACGCCCCGACGACGTTCCTCGTCGCCGGCTTCCTCCAGCCGCTCGGCGCGATCCTCCTCCCCGATGTCCGCTCGATCGGCCGTGGCCCAGCGCCCCTTGCCAACGACAGTCCGCTTCCTCCGCGCGGCACCGCCGCGGCGACAAGCGAAGCCGGTCCGCCGCCGGGGGCAAGCTTGGCGACTGGCCCGGTTGCCGCCTTGATCGGCATCCTCGTCGTCACGATCGCGGTCGGTTTCTCTGCACGGGCCGACGCCGAGCCCGCCAGCGAATGGACCTCGGCGGCTGAACGCTCCCAGGCAACGCTCATGGAGCGGGAAACCTTCTGGGACCGATGCGATCAGCCTTGGTTTCTTGACAACGTTCCCCTCCTCGATTGCCCCGACGCCGACATCGAGACGACCTGGTGGTATCGCTTCGAACTCCTCACCAAGCATCTCACCTACGGCTCGCCCGACACCGGCTACGTGTTTACCGAGTTTCTCGACCGGCCGTTCTGGTCTGGGGCGTATGGCGCGATCTCCTGCCCTGCCGGCCACCAGCTCGCCGAGGCCCGCTGGCTGCGGTCGCCGCGGATCGCCCGCGACTACGCCAGGTACTGGGTCAACACCCCCGGCGCCCAACCGCGCAACTATTCCACCTGGCTCGCCGACGCGGTGTGGGGCGTCCATCTCGTCCATCCCGCCCGCTTCCATCTCAGCGCCGCCAGCCATCCCGCTGCAACGGCTGCGACCGTCTTCCCTGGCGACATCCTTCCCGGCCTCGAAGCGAACACGCAGGCCTGGCACGACCGCCACTTCGTCCCCGCCACCGGGCTGTACTGGCAGGTGGGGCACGACGACGGGATGGAGTTCAACATCAGTAGCCGGCAGACGACCGACATCCTCCGTGGTGCGCCGAGCTATCGGCCGAGCTTCATCGCCTACCAGTGGGCCGATCTCCAGGCGCTTGCGCGAATGGAGGATCTGCTCGGGGAGCCCGCCAAGGCCGCCGCCCACCGGGCCGCCGCGGAGACACTGCGGGAGAAGATGGAAGCGAGCTTGTGGGACGAGCGCCGCGGCTTCTTTCTCGCTGCCTTCCGCGATCAGGAGACGCTCGACGGCGCCACCGTCACCGCCGGGAGCCGGATCTACGACAGTGGCCGCTTCGCCGGCAGCCCGCATGGCCGCGAGCTGATCGGCTACGTCCCCTGGCAGTTCGACATGCCGTCGCGGGGCAAGGGTTTTGAACAGGCTTGGAAATATCTGGTCGATCCGGAGTTCTTCCAGGCGCCCTTTGGCCCTTCCACGGTCGAGCGGCATGATCCGATGTTCATTCTGCAGCCCCACTGCTGCTGGTGGAGCGGCCAGAGCTGGCCCTACGCCACGACGCAAACGCTCAAGGCGCTGGCCAACGTCCTCCAGTTCCGCTCCCCCGCCTTCGGCAACGAGGGCCCGGGGCTCCAAGAGGTGGTGTCGGCCAAGGATTACGTCTCGCTTCTGAAGACCTACGCCCGCACCCACCGGAAGAACGGTCGGCCCTACCTCGCCGAAGCCTGTCATCCCGACACCGGGAGTTTCGAAGGGCACGATGCCTACAACCACAGCGAGCACTACTTTCATTCAGGCTACGCCGATCTGGTGATCACGGGGCTTGTCGGCCTCGTCCCCCGGGCTGACGACACGCTCGAAGTCCGTCCCCTGTTTCCCCCGGACTGGGATTTTCTGCGGCTCGACCGGGTGATCTACCGGGGCCGCGAGGTGGCGGTGGTGTGGGACCGCGACGGCACGAAATACGGCCTCGGCGCCGGCCTCCATCTCCTCGCCGACGGCCGCGTGATCGCCTCGTCCCCGACGGTGGGACGGCTGACGGCAACGCTCCCGCCGGTCTCCGCGGCGCTCGTCTCGGCAGGGCTCGTCGACGATGGCCTCAAGCCCGGAGTCGTGCCGACGCGGGTCAACGTCGCGGTCAACAACGACGGCACCTACTTCCCCCGCCTCGTCCCTGGCTCGATCCGCCCCGGTACCTCGCCGGCGGCGCTCGCCGATGGCGTTGCCTGGTATCTCCGGTCGCCGCCCAACCGCTGGGAGAGCGCCTCTCCCGGCGCGTCCGAATCGCTCGTCCTCGATCTCGGGGTTTCGCGCCGGGTCGACACGCTCGCGCTTTGCCTTCTCGACGACGAGCCCGAGCTCCTCGCCGGCACCGCCGACGCCGCCGTCGGGGGCCGCGACGCCCTGGCCTCCGACGTCCGGGCCCCACAGGCGATCGCGGTCGAGACATGGACCGCCGCCGGATGGGAGCCGCTGCCGATCGAGGTCCGGCAGCCGCAGCCCCCCGCGGGGCACATGGCAAACCACATTCATTTCGCCTCGCGCGAGATCACGAAGCTGCGGATCACCCTCGAGCCCCGCCCGGGGATGCGCGTCGGGCTTTCGGAACTCGAGCTGTGGGGCGACGCGCTCCTGCCGCTGGCCCCCGCGCCCCCGCCGGCCGGCAACCTCGCCTTCAATCCCGGCGGCGAAGGGTCCCCCGAATACCCGAAGGCGTCGGCTTCGCACACGTCACGCTACGACCGCGTCGAGCGGGCGATCGATGGGATCGTCTCCTACCAGACAAACCCCAACAGTCGCTGGACGGCCTACGAATCCCCCGACGCCACCGACTGGCTGGCGATCGATTTTGGCGAGCCAAAGACCTTCTCCCGGCTGGAGCTTGCGCTGTACGACGACCGCGGCGGCGTTCAGCCGCCGGAGCGGTTTGAGGTCGAGGTGTTCTTGGACGGGGGATGGCAGCCCGTCGCGAACGAGGTCCACGCGCCCGAGCAGCCGCTCGGCAACGCCCTCAACGAGGCCCGCTTCAAGGCGGTGACGGCTCGGCAGCTGCGCGTCGTCTTCAGCCACCGGGGGGCCTCGCGGAGCGGCGTCTCAGAGCTCTTCGTGTGGGGCGAATGAGTCTCGATCCGATGTGATACAAGATGAGGGGGATGGCGGCTCCCTGAACGAGGAGCCATGAAGGTTGGCCGGCGCCCCTTCGCCATAGCATCCCCTCGACGAGGAGCGAAGACATGTCCCGGTTCAAAATTCTCTTTGGCGAATCGATCGCGTTCGCCCTTCCTATCCTCCTGCCGACCGTGCTTTGTGCCGAGGAGCGCGTGGTCGTGAGTTTTCCCCGTTTCGGCGTCGAGCCGACCCACCGTGTCGTGTCGGTCGATGCCGCCAAGCACGAGGTGCGGATCGAGTCCAACGACGAGCGCTTTTTCTCCCTCGTCGCCGAGGGGCCGTCGCTCCTCGTGGTGCCGGGGCGCGCCGGAGCCTCCCCCGACACCGCCGTGCGTGTGGAGGTGACCGAGATCCTCGACGACGGCTCCGCGCGGGCGACCTTCGGCGCGGCGGCGACGGACGTTGTGCGGACGGGCCCGGCCTACTTCGGCCGGCCGTTCGCCGGCGACCTCAACGAGGGCTCACCGCGGGCCGCGGCGACGAAGCTGGTCCGCGGCCTCCCCGACATCGTCCGTTCCCGCCTGGAGGAGGCGGGGCCTTCCCGCCCTGAGGTCGTGTCCGCCGCACAGGCCACGGCCACGCGACTGAAGTCGATGAACCATCTCAAGCAGCTCGGTCTGGCGTTCCACAATTACTGCGACAGCCACAACGCCTTTCCTCCGGCGGTGGTGATCGGACCGGACGGGAAACCTTGGCACTCATGGCGCGTGCTTCTCCTCCCCTACCTCGAGGAGGGTGAACTCTATCGAGCGTACGACTTCTCCGAGCCGTGGAACTCCCCGAAGAACCGGGCGGTGGCCGAGAAGATGCCGGCGGTGTTCGCCGATCCGGGCAGGCCGGGTCCGGCCGGCGGCCTCACCGGCTTCGCGGCGCTCGTCGGCGACCACACGATATTCCCCGCGGATCTCGTGCGGATGAAGGACGTCGACGACTTCCCCGCCTGCCTCGCCCACGGCGAGAAGATCTCGTTCCCGCAGGTCACCGACGGCACATCGAGCACGATCCTGTTCGCCACCGTCGATCCCGAACGGAAGATCCCCTGGACGAAGCCCGAGGACATCGTCCTCGACGACACCTTCCCCGGCGTGGGAAAGCCGGGGGGGATCGGCGCGATCCATCCTGTGGGAGATCGCAAGGCCGCGATCACGGTCTTCACCGACGGCTCGGGGCAGGTGATCGACGATCGCATCGACCGCGACACGATCGTCGCCCTGGCGACGCGCGACGGTGGAGAATTCGTCGATCGCAGTCTCCTCCCCGGGACAGGTGCGTCGCAGCCAGCGGCAGGCGTTCCGCAACTGCGAATCGTCGCTGCCGACGACGGCACGCTCCGCCTCGAAATCGACTGATTCCCCGCCACAGACAGGGTGCATCATGTCCCGTCTTCGCCTCCGATTCCTCGTTGCCGTGGTGTCGGCGAGCCTGCTCACCACCAGCGACGCCCACGCCTGTTGCCCTGCCTGGCGGCGCGGTGAGCCGGTGCGGATCGCCGATCAGCAGATCCTCGTCGTCTGGGATCCGGCGACACGCGTCGAACACTTCATCCGCGAGGCGAAGTTTGCCGCCGCGCCCGGTGGCCGGCAGGAGGGATTCGGATTTCTTGTCCCCTCGCCGACGGTTCCCGAGATCGCCGCGGCCGACGGCAGCGTCTTCGCGCAGCTCAACGACCGGATCCAGCCGCGCGTCGTCGAGGTGACGCGCTTTACAAACCACTACTCGCTCCTCTGGGAGCTGTTCGCGCTCGAGAGCCAAGTCCCGGCCAGCCGCGCACCCGATGCCGCCCCTCCGCCGATGGCCGCCGTCGAGGTGATGAAAAGGGCTCGCGTCGGCGGCTACGATGTCGTGGTCCTCAAGGCAGCCGATCCCGCCGCGCTCAGCGAGTGGCTCGCCGACAACGGCTACGACTCCCGGCCGGAGCTTGCCGAGTGGTCGCGGCCGTATGTCGAGAAGGGCTGGATGATCACCGCCTTCAAGTATGCAACCGACGCCACGAGCATCGATGTCTCCGCCGTCCGGCTCACGTTTGAGACCGAGGCCCCCCTCTTCCCCTACCGCGTGCCGACCGATCAGATCGATCCCGACGCGCCGCGGCGCAACACCCTCCGCGCCTTCGTCATCGGCCCCGGGCGGGCCGAAGGGACGCTCGGCGAGGGCGCCGCCTCCCGCGCCTGGGAAGCCGGCAACGTCGTCTACTCCCTTCCTCTCGAGGTGAATGCCTCGTTCCTCGCAGCCGTCCTCCCCGAGGGGACGGCCGGCGGGGCCACCAACCTCTGGCTCACCGCCTTCGAAGACGCCACCTGGCCCTCCTCCACCGACGACCTGACCTTCGACTTCGACGCGGCCGGAGCCAAGTTCCAGCGCGTCGAGGAGCATGTCACCTGGAGCGAGAGGCTCATCCCCCTCGACGCGATCGCCTTGGCGGGAGCGGGGCTTGCGTGGGTGGCTCGCCGTCGCCGGCCGGCGTGACGACCGACGCACTCGGAGTGACTCATCGGGGATCCCAACCTTTCGCCCCTGGCCTCCGAAAGCTGGGAAGGATGGTGAAAGCGTGTCGGCTCTAGCGGCACAGGTTCACTCCGCCTGCCAAACCCTGTCGAAGGAACCGATCGCAGCGGTTCTGACGATTCGACGCAGGGGGCCAGACGCCATGGCATCGGGATCTCGGGAGGATGTTCGCTCGGCGTTTGGGCCACGAAGGCTGGTTGCCCAGCTTTACCGAACGGGGATGGTCGGGCTGCTGCTCTGCCTGGCCTCCCTCACCTGCTGGCCTGATTCCGCCTTCGGCCAGGGGGGCAACTTCGACGGCTTCGGCTACTTGAACGAGGGTGCCGAGAGCGTCACACCGGCCGCCGCACCGGCCACGCCGACGATCACGGCCGACGACTGGGGGCCGGTACCGACCGACCACCTCTCGCTCGCCAACGCCGCGCCGGTCCTCTATCCGTTCTTCAACAACGGCCCCGTCTTCGGCCTTCCCGGCACCGTCACCGGAGGCTTTTGGGAGCGGACGCAGCTCACCGGCGACTGGGGGGGCCGGCGCACCGAACTCGCCCGCCGCGGCCTCTTCTTCGACGTCTACTCGACCAGCGCCTACCAGGACATCATGTCGGGTGGCCTCGATCCGGGGGACTGGTTCGTCCAGAACACGCAGATGTCGATCAATGTCGATACCGGCCGAGCCGGCCTCTGGGACGGCGGCCTCATCCACTTCACCACCCAGGCCCGATACGGCGGCACACCCGAGCAAACCTTCAACTCCGGGGCGAGCGTGCCGACCTACACCGGGCTCCTCCTCCCCGATCCGCTCGCCTATTCCACGATGCTCCCGAGCGAGTACTTCCTCGTCCAGGGATTGAGCGAACAGACGAGCTTCGTCGTCGGCAAGATCAGCGACATTTTCATCCCCGATCAGACGCTCTTCGGCGACAGCTACAAGTTCTATTTCGCGAACTTCGCCTTCAACAAGAATCCGATCACGACCAATTTCTACAACCCCACCGCCTGGGCCGTCCTTGGCGTCTGGGCTCCGAGCAAGCAGCTCGCCTTCGCCGGAGGTGTCCTCGATCCCAATAGCCGCGCGCAGAACCTCGCCACGAACGCCTTCGACCGGGTGAACCTCTACTTCACCGCCGTCGCCTCCTACGAGGTCGGGGGACTGCCGGGCCAATTCAGCCCGGCCTTCAACTGGTCGAATCAGTACCAACTCGACCTCACCAACCCCTACGGCGCTCTTGCTCCCGGGCAGATCCCCCAGGCGGTCGGCTATCTCCTCGGCAGCCCCGACTCGGCCGGCCTGCCGATCAACAATTCCACGAGCAGCTGCTTCCTCATCGCCAACGCCTCGCAGTATCTCTACGTGGCCGATGCCCCGAAGGAAGTCGCCACGAAGCTCAAGAGCGGCGTGCCGCTCCGCGGCGTCGGCGTCTTCGGCCGCGCCGGCTGGGCGCCGCAGGAGACCAACACGATCACCGGTGACGGCAGCGTCGCCCTCTTCGCCCGGGGCCTCGCCGAGTCGCGAGCCTACGACAGCGTCGGCATCGGCTGGTACATGAACGGCATCAGCCCCGATCTTCAAAACCAAGTCCGCCGCTACACCGGCGGCGCGCTCAACGTGAAGAACGAGCAGGGCATGGAGGTGTTTTACGACTATGCGATCACCCCGGCGGTCCGCCTCATCCCCAGCTACCAGCACATCTGGAATCCACTCACCGGCGTGGCCGTCGGCCACGACCACACCGACCTGTGGATGATGCGTGGCACGGTCGTCTTCTGACTTCACGCCCGCGGGGCAATCCAGGGCCCGCGCAGGCCTAAGGCTCATCGGAGAGGCAGCCAAGGTGCCACTCGACTCGCGCGGGCTTCCCTCCGGAACCCCTCGGCCGCCGCTTCGCGGCGCCGCAGAGGGGGGGTGTTCAAGGCGACCGCGCGTCAAGGCTCAACGGCCCCAAGGCGGGGGAAATAGGGCCGCTCTGTCTCAGGCGTCGCGGTGGGCCTTCGCGTATTCGAAGAGCGACTTCGAGGCGAGGCTCATGATGCCACCGCCATCGGAGCGGTCCTCGATCCCGAAGCACTCGACGAGGCCGTAGATCTTCCCCTCACGGGCAAGCTGCGACGGGACGTGCGGCACCACCGGGGCTGCCATGGGAACGTCGTCCCAGCCGGTGGTGTCGGGCATCGAGTTCATGATCGTCGGATGGCGATCGACGAACGACGGCGTGTGGCTGAACTCCACCGCCGGCTTGATCCGGGTGAAGATCCCCGCCGGCGAAGGCTGGTCGATCGCATGTTCGACGAGGTCCTTCATCCGAACCGGCTCGTAGGGCTCGGCGTCGAGCGGCTCGACGAAGCTCGGGGCCAGAGACGAGCACCGGGAGAGCGACGAGGCCACATGGTAATAACCGCCGCGCTGTTCCCGCTCGGCAAGCGCCGCCACCACGCCGATCGCCACGAGATAGCCGGTGATGTAGTCGTTGATGAGCGCCGGGACGACCGTCGGCGCCGTCATGCCGACGGAATGGACGTGACTCGTGCCGGTCACGGCCTGCGCGATCTGCTCGAAGCCAGGCCGCTCGCCCCAAGCCGTGCCGAGCGGGAAGCAGGAAAGGGAAGCGCGGACGAGGTTGGGATTGATCGCCCGCAGACCGGCGTCGTCAAGCCCCATACGGTTGAGGACACCCGGCCGCTGGCCGTCGATGAGGACGTCGGCCGTGGCGAGAAGTTCGTGGAAGCGGGCCTTGCCGCGCCGCCCCTTGATATCGAGGAGGATGTTCTTCTTGCCCCAGCTGGCATCCATCCAGATCGGTAGTACCCAGTCGCCCATCGGCGGCTGCACCTTGATCACGTCGGCCCCCTGCTCGGCGAGGAAGCGGGCGCAGTTCGGCCCAGCCACCACGTGCGTCAGCTCCACCACCCGCACGCCCTCGAGCGGCCGATGCTTGGCCTTTCCCAGGAGTCGCTTCCGCTCGCTACCCGATCCCTCGAAGTCGATGATCGGACGCTTGAGCACTTCGGCCCCGATCGGATGCGCCGCCCACTCTTCGGGCGTCCGCACAATGCCGAGCGGGAGGTGCTTCGCGATAGCCTCGTCCTCGAGTTCCTGCGCCGTCTTCTTCTCGACGGCGGCCTGAATCCCCTGGGCCGTGTTGACGCAATTCAGCGCGACGAGCAGCCGATCGCGGAGGTGCGGATGGAGGCCGATCATCGTCACATGCCGGCCATCCTTCGCCCGGAAGGTGCCGTTGTCGGGGTTCACTCCCCAGGTGTCCATGATCGTGCTGTAGCCGTTCTGGAAGAGGAGCTGAAGGCTGTTGAGGAGGAGACCGCAGCGACGCCTGTCGAGCTCGAGCGTCTGGCTGGGGAGTCCGCGGATCGTGCCAAGACGCTCGACAACCGATCCAAAGGCCGCCATCACGCCCGCGCCAAAATCATGCGCCTTCACCGGGCTCTTCACGTAAGAGATGCCAGGTGCGACCGAGACTTTCGTGGCGTCGAGCGCGAACGGGAGCGCGGCGGCGACGGTGTCGTAGGCGTGGCGTTGCTTGGGCGTGAGGGACATGTGAGTCTTCCCGGGGTGAGGAGGTGGCCCGGCCGGATGACCGCCCGGCTGGGCGAGAGACACGTTTCGGGGGAGGCAGCGCGGCGGTGGAGGCTCACGTGGCCCGCCGCATCGCGCCGACCGCGTCGCCATCTTACTTGGCCGCAGAACCCGAGGAAGGGAGCGGAGAGAAGGCGTTGTCACTTCGCCGGCGCGACGCGCGCGACGAGCTCCGGCTGCTTGACCGGGCCGAAGCCGACGTTGTTCTCCGTTGCCATCCGCAGATCGTCACCGTCGGCACGGAGCCGCACGGTCGACACGAATGGCGTCTCGACGAAGCAGATCCGCAGTGTGAACGTATCTCCCTCCCAGCCCCCGGCGACGGCCGCGGGGCGCGGCGGATAGCCCCCCCAGGCAACGTCACCGCGGCGCCACTCGCCGCGGCCGCATTCGATGCGGTGCTCCTTCCCATCGGCTCGGAACACAACCGCCTCTCCGTCGGCACCGGGGACGATCGCCACCGATTCGAGCCTCGCCCCGTTGTCACCGAACGTGAACACCTTGCCATCGACTCCCGGAGGCGCCGCTGCGGACGGCGGCAGCGGCACGTGGAGCGAAGCGAGCTTGGCGGCGAGCTTCTCCGCCGCCGCATCGTCGGCCGGGAGCGGCACGCGTCGGAAGGCCGGGAGGAGCTTTTCCCAGGCGATATCGAGGACGCGCTGCATGTCGCGCGCGCCGGAGGTGATGGCAAGCACCGCATCCTCCTCAGGGAGGACGACGCAGTACTGCCCGAACGCCCCGTCGCCCCGGTAGGCCCCATGCCGGCAGCGCCAAAACTGGTAGCCGTAGCCCTGATCCCAATCACTCTCGGGCCCGCTGCCGTTGGCAATCTGTCGGGCCGTCGCCGCCTCGACCCATGCCTCCGGCACCAACTGCCGCCCCTCCCACTGGCCACGATTGAGAAGAAGCTGGCCGAACTTCGCAATGTCACCGGTGCGGAGGCTCAAGCCGTAGCCACCGACGGAAATCCCCTCCGGGCAATCTTCCCACGTTGCCCCCTCGATGCCAAGCGGCGCGAAGAGCCGGGGCTCGAGGTAGTCGAGGAGCTTTTCGCCGGTCGCCTTGTGGACGAT
>CAJBCV010000192.1 GCA_903951635.1 uncultured Planctomycetaceae bacterium | reverse complement strand
TGAGAAGGCCGGTCCGGCTGGCCAAGGCGGCCGCGGTCAACCCGGAAGGGTCGGGAGCGAGCAACCGTTCGATACCGAGACGTCGCCCCCCAACAGGCTGTGTATCGAGCCAGCGGGCACGGGTGGCGGCTTCGGCGGCCGCCAGGGCCGCGTCACTGCCGCGACGCGCGGCGACCAGCATCCACGCCTCGTGGGCTTCCTGTCGCGGGGTCGTCATGGCGGCGAGCGTCGCCAGTGGGTCGATGACCAACTCGCGCACCGGCGGATCGCCGAGAAGCCGCGCGAAGAGAACGTCGGCCTGACGGTCGGAGATCGTCGTCGCACCGGCCATCACCATCTCGACGAGCCTGCCGGTCTGGAAGAGCCGCGGCGACCGCGGACGGGCGATGGCGAGGGCCCGCTCCATGTCGGCGTCGCCGGTGGCGGCATCACCGGCACCATAAGCCGCGAGGGCCGCGGCGTGCGCGACGACGGCGCCCGGCGTCCCCTGCCCGGCATCACCGCGGAGAAAGCGGGCGTCGATCTCGCCGAGCCGGCCCCGGGCCCCTTGGAGATTGCCAGCGGCCGCCAGCGCCTCTGCCTCATGGGCCAGGAGCGTTGCATGGAGCGCCGGCAGACCGGCACGCGACCAGTCGCGGCCCCCCTGGATCGTGGCGGGAACCCCGGGCGTGCCGGCGGCCTGATGCGCGGCGAACGCCATCCGAAAGGCCTCTTCGAGCGCCCGGGTGTCTCCGAACTCCGCCGCCGCGTAGGTCGCCTCCTCGAACCACCGCGCCGCACCGACCGCATCGTCGCGGCCCAACGCGATTCTCCCGAGGACGAGCAAGCCCCACGCCGTCAGCGGATGATCGAGTTTGCCGCCGAGCGTCACCCCACGCTCGAGAAGCGGCACCGCCTGATCGAGCCGCCCCTGCGACCAAGCCGCGGTGCCGAGGGCCACGTCGATCCATGACTGCGACCAGTGATTCGCCGGCGCCGGCCGCTTCGCGAGGGCATTGTTGATCCCCTCGATCACATTCCCCTCACCGGCGAGCGGGCCGAGGATCACCCCGCGACGGTAGAGCGCGATCACCAGCGCCCGCATGATCTCCTGCGGACGGATCGGGACGTTCACCGGGGCCGCGAGCACGCCCCCCTGCTGCAGCACCTTCTGCGGATCGGCCGCCGTCTGCCGGATCGTCATCGTGTCGGGGAAGGTGGTCGACTTCGTGCCGCGGGCGCTGCGCCCCCACGTGGCGACGCGCGGCCGCGGCGACGGTTGCGGGCCCTGCGTCGGGAATTGAACCGCGAGCAACCACTCGGCATGTGTGGCGCCGAGGCCGATCGCCTCGTCGTAGGCGGAAAGCGCCGCCCGGAGGGCGCCGAGTTCGTAGTGCGCCTCGCCGATCGCCGTCGCCGAGGCGATGGAGTCGATCCAGCGCTGGTTTCCCGCCCGGACTCCGCCAGCGTAATCGCGGCCGGCCGTCTCGAGCGCCGCGGCGAAGTCGCCGTTGGAAAGCGCTGCCAACGCCGCATCGTAGGCGACCGTCGGCACCGTCTGGGCACCGCGGGGCACCATCTGGGCCGACGCGGCCCCGACGGTCGACAGCGTCAACAGCGCCGACTCGACCAGCGCCGCGAGGATCGCGGCTGACCGGCCGAGCCATGACTTCCGGGGGGCGGCATACCACATACGACTTGTTGTACACCGTCGCCTCCCGGACCGCCGACCCGAGTCGGCGCAGGACGCAAGCGAATCGTCCGTTCCGATTGACCGTCGGCCGGAGAGCGTCGCACTGGCCCGGCCGGTAGTCTGGGAAAGACCGGATGACGGGGGGAGGAGATCTTCGCCGGATCGACCGATCGCAACGGTTTGTCAAAGTTTGGCGGTTCTGCCGGCCGATACCACATCGGTCGGCGGCGGATCGTGCCGGGTGGGCCTCACCCTCGGCGTGCCGCGAAGACGGAAAACAGGCACCGATGCAGGGGCGAGAACCATGAGATCATCGACTCCGGACCGCCAGACCCACTCCACGACCGGCGTTCGCACCGGCTTGCTCGCGTGCTTGGCCCTCGGGGGCCTCGGTCTGACCGGCTGTCAGGTCGACATCGGCGGGCAGACGCTCCCCAGCGCCTACTACCTTCAAGACGACATCCAATACTTCCCGGCCGGGCCGGAGTTCAAGCTCTCCAAGGAAGCCGCCGCGCTCAAGGCCGCCACGCCGGTGCCCGCCGACGACTGCTGCAACTGATCCCAAGCGGCTCGGCGCCCCCTTCGAAGGGGCTTTTCCTACCAACGCCTCACCGACACCCCGTCTTCGCCGACGGGGTGTTTTTTTTGAGCGCCACCTCAGCGGCGCGTGAAGCCACAGCCACCGAGCCAGTCGACGAGGCGTGCCGGCCAATCGCCGGTGCCTGGGGCCTGCTCCCGGCGCCGCAACCCGTAGCCGTGCCCGCCGCGCTGGTAGACATGGAGCTCGGAGGGCACCTTTGCCTCGAGGAGCGCACTGAACAGCGCCACGGCCCCCTTCGCCGGCGAGGCGGTGTCGTCGGCCGTCTGGGCGATGAACATCGGCGAGGTCGCGGCATCGACCACCACCCCCGGCCACAGGCCCTGTCCCTCGTTGGCCAGAACGCGCCAGGGATAGATGAGGATCGTGCAATCGGGGCGTGCCGACGGCGCGGCGTCGGCTCCGGGGAAGGAAGCTTTCGTGGTGGCCGCCACGAGCGCCGTATGGCCGCCGGCGGAAAAGCCCATCAAGCCGATCCGGTCCGGATCGACCCCCAACTCCGCCGCGCGCTCGCGGACGATCGACACGCTCCTCTGGGCATCCATCACCGGCCCGGCATCAGGCTCGGCGAAGGCGCCGGTGGGAACCCGGTAGAGGAGCGTGAAGGCGACGATGCCGTGCCCGTTGAGAAACCGCCCGATCTCCCCCCCTTCATGGTCGTCGGCGAGGATGTTGTACCCGCCGCCGGGAAGAATGATCACGGCGGGGCGGGGCCCGCCGTCGCCCTTCCCGAGCGGATGGACGAGGAGCCGCGGATCGGAAACAAACGACCGGCGCTGGATGTCGTCCTGACCGCGCTCCACCTTCTCGGCCGGATCACTCGGGACCCGATCCCCCGGCACACCCTCCGGCCAGAGGCGGATCTCACGGACCGGCTCGGCGCCCATCACGGATTCGGCTCCGATCGCGCCGACCGTGGCCAGCAGGATCGCCATCACAGCGGCAGAGATTCCAATCGAGATTCGCGCGTTCATGGGGTGGCTCGCTGGCGGAGAAGGGGACGTGGAAAACGATGTCGGGAGGGGCCATCAGGCGAAGGGATTGCCGCGTGGCGCCAACGGCCAGGAGACCCGTTCGCCGGAAAGGGCCGAGGCGAACGCCGCGGCCGTCATCTCGATCGTCGTCTGGCCGGCGAACATTCCCGCGGTCGGCTCACGGTCCTCGTCGATCGCCGCGACGAGATCGGCCGCAGCGCGGCGCGCCCACGACGCCCGTTCGGCGACCCGGTCGGCCTCCGCGGCGGGGAGTCCGGCACCGATTCCCTCCGGTCCGATCGGCTGCCAGGGAACATCCTTGTCGACGCGCCACAGCGGCGCCTCGCGGAGATAGGCGTGGGGCAGGTTGTCGGGGCGGATATGGATCGCCCCTTTCGTGCCGACGAGGGTGAGGGAGAAGTTGGGCTGCTTCAGCCCGGCCTCACGGACACTCGCGAAGAACCCGACCGGCCCGTCGGCCAGGCCGTACATCGCCTCCACCGCATCGCCGGCGATCAGCCCGATGCCCTCGGGGGCCGCCTTTGCATCCCCCTTCGTGATCGGCCGCCCTTCGCTCGTGATCGAGGCCTGACACCAGCGGGGCGCCCCGCCGAGGTCGGCCATCATGTCGAGGACGTGACATCCGAGGACCCAAAAATCCTCCCCGCCGCCACGGGTGTCTTCCTTGCCTCGCCCTCGGAGCTCCAAGAGCCGGCCGATGCGGCCGTCCTCGACGAGATCGCGGACGATTCCGTAGGTGGGACTGTGACGGTTGACCATCGCCAGGGCGAGCTTCGTCCCCGAGGCGCGGCAGGCGGCGATCACCGCATCGGCCTCGGCCGCCGTGCGGACGAAGGGCTTCTCCATGAAGATCCCCTTCACCCCCGACTCCGCCGCCGCGATCGCCATCTCCGCATGGCAATCGATGTGGCGCATGCACAGCGAGACGATGTCGGGCTTCGCTTCCGCGAGCATCGCGCGCCAATCCTGGAAGGCCGCCAGCGGTGCTCCGCCGTCGACGCCGAGCCGCCCGACGGCCTTTGCCAGCCCCTCGGCCGACTCGTCCGCCACGGCGACAAGCGTCGTTCCGTCGACGGCCGTCCACAGTTGGTCGATTGCATGCCCCCAGTCGCCCCGGCCCGTCCTGCCGATCACCGCGACGCGCATCGGTTCCATCGTCATCTCCCCAGGTGCCTTGCGTTCCCGACGCCACCGGCCGGGTGTCATCTGGCTGACGCCCCTGCCGAGGCTTCAAAAGCGTATGATCTTCCCCGCCCGGCGGCAGTTGTAACACATGCCCCGGCCGAGAGGTGCCACGCCGATGCCCTGCGACCACCACCCCGACGACGGTCATGGACACGCCGGCCACCGGCACCATCAGCACGTTGCCCCCGAGCGGTTCGATCGGGCGATGGCGATCGGGGTGGGGCTCAACACGGCCTTCGTGATCCTCGAGATCCTGGCCGGTTTCTGGAGCGGCTCGCTCGCCCTGGTGGCCGATGCCGGACACAACGCCGGCGACGTCGTCGGCCTTCTCCTGGCGTGGGGCGCCGCGACGCTCGCCCGCCGCCCACCGACGCTCCGCTACACGTGGGGCTTTCGCCGGTCGACGATTTATGCCGCCCTCGCCAACGCCGTGCTCCTCGTCGCCGCCTGCGGGGGGATTCTCTGGGAGGCGGTCCACCGGCTCCGTGAGCCGGTTCCCGTCGCCGGACCGTGGGTCGTCGCCGTGGCCGCGGCGGGCGTCGTCATCAACACCCTCACGGCGCTCCTCTTCGTCCGTGGATCGCACGCCGACGCCAACGTCCGCGGTGCCTATCTCCACATGGCCGCTGACGCCGCGATCTCGGCCGGAGTGGTGGTTGCCGGGATCGTCATCGCCTTCACGGGCCTCTCCGTCATCGATCCTCTCGTGGGAATCGCGATCACGCTGGCGATCCTTGCCGGCACCTGGGGGCTGCTCCGCGAGAGCATCGATCTCGCCCTCGATGCCGTGCCGCGCGGCATCGATCCCGCCGCCGTCACCGAACACCTCGCCGCGATCCCCGGCGTGAGCGAGGTCCACGATCTCCATGTGTGGAACGCGAGCACCTCGGAAATCTCGCTCACGGTCCATCTGGTCGTTCCCGATTGGAGCGCACACGAGCGTGTCCTCGCCGTGGCCGCGGAGAACCTTCGCTCCCGCTTCGGTGTCGCCCACACGACAATCCAACTGGAGTGCGAAGCGGCTTGCCTGGGCTGCCCGCAGCGATCCGCCGCGAGCCTGTGAGGATCGCGGACGCGAGGCGACCCCGGCCGGATCAGGCCGCCGATCCGCTCACCGTCGCCGCCGTCAGAGCCTTGGCGGACAACATCGCCGGGTAGAAACGGCGGAACCGCCATTCGGTCCACGCCGTCAACACCGCCGCCAGGAAGACCACCGTCAAGGGGAGCCACTGCCGGATCTCGACGGGAATGGAACGCTCCATCATGAGCCAGCCTGCGAGGGCCCCCGCCAGAGCGAGCACGGCATAGACCACCGCGACGGTGCCGTGACTGACCCCCGACCGGACCAGCCGATGGAAGAGGAACTCCCGGTGGGGTACGAGTGGATTGTGCCCGGTGCACACCCGGCGGGTGACCGAGATGAGGGGGTCGTAGATGTAGGGCCAGGCCGCCATCGCCAGCGGCAGGAAGACCAGTTCCGTCGCCCCCGTCACATCAAACAGCGTGAGGGCGGAGAAGAACGTCCCCAGGAAGGCGCTCCCGACGTCCCCCATGAACACCCGGGCCGGGGGCCAGTTGAAGACGAGGAATCCGGCCGCGGCAGCCCCCGCGAAGGACGCCAGCAAGACGACCGGAAAGTCGCCGTCCCAAAACGCGATGCCGACGAACCCGACCGCCACGGCGACGGCACCGAGCGCCGCCATGCCGTCAGACCCGTCCATGAAATTGAAGGCGTTGATGCACCCGACGACCCACACGACACTCAGCGGCCACGCCCACCAGCCGAAATCGAGATACGGCATTCCGGGCAGGTTCAGCCCGCGCACCGGGCCGAGCACGCAAACGAGCCCCACGGCCACGCCGATCTGCACGACGAGGCGGAGCGTTGCCCGGAGGGGACGGATGTCGTCCCAGAAGCCGATGACGGCGATGACGACGCTGGGAAGGATGACCCCCAGCGCCACCGGAAACGCGTACAACGGCCAGCGGAAACAGACCGCGGTCGATGCCAGACAGGCCGCCAGAACCAGAGGCATCCCACCGCCGCGGGCCGTGGGAAGCGAGTGGGCGCTACGGCCACTGGGAACGTCGACCAACCGGAGGCGGGTCGCGAGCAGGATCATGACGTCGACGAGCACCGCCGTGACGACGAACACCACCAAGGCCAGACCGGGCCAGAGGATCGACTCGAGGGAGTCGAGCGTGGGGAAGAGGCGCTCCGGGGGGAGGGCTTCGTTCATGACCGCGCCTCCAGCGGTCCATCATCGCCTGCCACCCGGGCGATCCCCTCCGACGACGTCACCGATTCGGCCGCGGCGATCTCCATCAACACCGCGCGGGCCGCTTCAGGGCCTTCACCGATGATCGCCCCCTTGAGGTCCCCGAGCCACTGACGGACCTCGGTCAGCGGCCGGACGGGGCGGGAAACCCGGAACACCTGACTGTCCCCCAATCGCTGCCGCGTCTCGTCGTCGAAGAACAACTCTTCGGAGAGTTTCTCGCCATCCCGCAGCCCGCAGAAGCGGATCTCGACATCGCTCCTCGGCACCCGCATCACGAAGGCCAGACTCTTCACGAGTTCGACGATCCGCACCGGCTCACCCATGTCGAGGACGTAGGTCTCGCTCGCCTCGGCGACGGCTCCGGCAAACATCACCAGTCGGGCGGCGTCCGTCGAGGTCATGAACCGCCGGGCAACCTCGGGATGGGTGACGACGATCGGCTGACGGCGGACGAGAAGCCGGGTGAAGATCGGCACGGCGGTGCCGCTGGAGCCGAGGACATTGCCGAAGCGCACGACCACGAACTTCGTCGCCGCCCCCTCGCCGAGGGACTGCAGGAACCGTTCGGCCACGAGTTTCGACGCCCCCATCACCCCCGTCGGGTTGACAGCCTTGTCGGTGGAGAGGGCGACGAACGTCTTCACGTGGTGGGCCTCGGCCAGATCGGCCAAGCCCGCCGTGGCGAGGATGTTGTTCTCGATGGCCTGTGCGGGGTGGCCCTGGAGCATCGGGACATGCTTGTAGGCGGCAGCGTGGATGACGATCCCTGGACGGTACGTTCGGAAGACCTCCTCCATCCGTTCGCCGTCGTGGATGTCGACGAGGCACGGCGTGAGGGCGATCGTCACGTCGGCGGATCCGCCGAGCCGCTCCTCCAGTTCGCCATGGAGGTCGAACAGGCTGCCTTCCGAACGATCGACGAGGAGAATCCGCGCGGGCTCAAAGGCGACGAGTTTGCGGCAGATCTCGGCACCGATCGACCCCCCGGCCCCCGTGACCATCACCGTCTCACCACGCACCCACGAGGCCACGGCCTGCCGGTGCTCGCCGGGCATCGGATCCGGATGCGCCACCAGGTCTCGCAGTTCCACATCGCGGACGCGGACTTGGACGGCCTCCCCCGTGCCGTGCAACTCGGCAATCATCACCCGCACCCGGATCGCCGCACACGTCTCGCAGATCCGTCGCATCCGTCGGCCGAACACGCTTCCCTGACGGACGACCACGTCGGTGACCCGCAATCGCTGCGCGCAGGCCGCGACATGGTCGATACCACCGATGACCCTGGCGACCGACGTCCGCGAGCCGTGATGGGACGGATCGTCATCGAGGAGCCCCGACACGAAATACCCCCCCTGCTTCGCCGCCATCAAGGAGGCGGCGATCGCCTGCCCCTGGGGCGAGGCGTCGATGACCAGGGCGCTGCGTTGATGCCCGACGGGAGCGACGGGCATCAGTTCCTCGTAGATGCTCCGTGCCGCCGCCTGCACGCCGCCGACGGCCAGGAGCGTGAAGGCCCAGTCGAGGAGGAGGACGGTGCGGGGGATCTGGATCCAGCCCAACCGCCACGTCGTGAAGTAGTAATTGATGGCGACGAGGACCAGCAGACAGGTGGTCGTGGCCCGCACGAGGACGCTGACATCCTCGAACCGGATCGACCGCAGCGGGCGATGGCAGATGCCGCGGGAGTAGAAGACAAAAACCTTCAACGCCACCACCCAGCCGATCGTGTGCACGATCGTCTTGGCATCGCTCCCCCGCAGCAGAAGTTCGCTGCGGGTGAAATAGGCGGCGAGGTACGTCGCCCCGAACACGATCGCCAGGCAGCCAGCGGTGACGATCGATTCGCGCGTCGGAGCGATCGCCTTGAGCCGAGCCCGCAGCGCCAACATGGTGGAGACGATGAGCGTGAGCGCCATGGAACGGATCGTTGGCCGGGAATCCTCCCGGGTCCTCGACAGGCTTGCTCGTTCGGGCCACCCTCAGGTTAAGCCGGGGGGCGTCAGGAAGGGCATCCGCAGCCCCCTTCCGTTCCCGTAAGAATCCGCCCTGGACGGCAAAAAGTCCAGCCGCCCCGATGGGGGACGCCCCCATCGATCGGGGCAAATCAACCGCCGCGGAGTACGACTACAACGGCTGCGGAGAATGTCCGTGAGGATTTTTCACCGGGAGGGCTCCCGAGCCCGACCGGAACGTTCGTCGTCCGCTTCCTGGACTGGAATCCCGCCCCCGTCATTTTGTTTTTGGGCCCAGGTGACGATGCCGGCGAGCATCCCGCCAAAAACGAGTTCGTGGAGCGGCCAGATCGAATACCAGTAGGCGAGACCACCGAGCCCCCGCGGGTCGAAGACGGCCGTCTGGTGGATCGTGACCGTGCCGCCACCGGCCGGCCCTGGATCGCGGCGGACCACCTCGAACTCGAGCCAACCGCGACCGGGAAGCCGCATCTGGGCCACCAGTCGCAGTCGTCGCGGGGGAAGACACTCCTCCACCCGCCAGCAGTCGAGAACATCGCCGGCGATCAGGCGATCGGGATCGCGACGCCCCCGTCCCATCCCGGGGCCACCGATGAGCCGGTCGAGCCAGCCCCGCAACTGCCACAGCCACTCGTGCCCGTACCAGCCATGCTTGCCGCCGATCCGCTCGACGGCAGCAAAGGCCTGCTCGGCCGAGACGTCGACCCTGGCGTGACGATGGTCGACGAGCCGCGGTCCGTCGAAACGTCCGCCGTAGCGGCGGGGCAATTCCTCCGCATCGGCGATGTCGGCCCAGCGGCGCCCCTCGAAGGCGGCATCCTCGCGGGCCATTGCATCGTGAACCGCCACCGCCAGCGACCTCGGCCGGATGGGGAAATCGCTCGCCGCCGCGGTATCCGTGACGACGGTCGGGTTCTTCAGGCCATCGATCAGTTTCCGGCCGACCTTCGAGTAGCGGGGGGTGACAAGGGCCAACCAGAGGCTCGACAGCCGGGGCGTCAGCACCGGCACGGGGATAAGGAGCCGGCGGAGGCCCCGCTGCCGGGCGTATTCGCGCATGATATCGCCATACGACACCCGGTCAGGCCCGCCGATCCCGTAGATTTTTGATTCGTTCCTCACCCCCTTCCCCGACGGCACGAGGGGGATCTCGGCTGCCGCCACGAGGTAGGCCACGACGTCGTCGACGGCGATCGGCTGCGTGGGGGTGGCGAGCCACGCCGGGCAGATCATCACCGGGAGCCGCTCGACGAGGGTCCGGACAAGGTCGAAGGAGAAGCTCCCCGCGCCGATGACGATCGATGCCCGGAACTCGACGACCTCGACGCCCGCCTCGCGGAGAATCGCCCCGACCTCGTGCCGGCTGCGAAGATGGGCCGACAGCCGGTCGTCCTCGGCCCCCAGCCCACCGAGGTAGACGATGCGCGACACCCGGGCGGCCCGCGCGGCCTCGGCAAACCGCTCCGCGGCGAGCCGATCGGCGCGCTCGAAATCGACCCCCCGGTCCATCGAGTGGACGAGCCAGTAAGCGACATCCACGCCGACGCACGCCGCCGCGAGCGCCGCCGGGTCGGAGGCATCGCCAACCACGATGCTGACCTGGGACCGGAGGCTCGCCGCCGGCGGGGCAGCGGGCGTTGAGGGCGTTGAGGGCGTTGAGGGCGCCTCAGCCTCGAGTCGGTCGAGGATCGCCTCGAGCTTCTCTGCCTTGCGGACGAGGCAGCGGACGGCATGCCCGCGACGAAGCAAAGCCCCGAGGAGGCAGCTCCCCACGTAGCCCGTCGCGCCGGTGAGGAGGATGTTCATGGAACGACCGAACGTTTCCGCGGTGTTCCGCAGCGATCGACGTGATCGGCCATTTCAAGACCTCAGACCGAGCGGGCCGAGAGGCCCGGGAACCCGATCATGGCTCGTCGACTTCGAACGCCCGGTCCATGAGCTTCGGGTCGCCGGTCTTCAGGCCGTAGAGAAACCACCGCTGCCGCTGCTGGCTCGTGCCGTGGGTGAAGGCGTCGGGAACGACATACCCTTGAGCCTGCTTCTGGATCTTGTCGTCACCGATCGCGGCGGCGGCATTGACGGCATCGAGGATGTCCTGCTCGTCGAGGATCCCCGCGTACCGCGCTTCGTAGTGAGCCCAGACACCGGCGAGGAAGTCGGCTTGGAGCTCCATCCGCACCGAAAGCTTGTTGTAGTCGCGCTCCGAGAGCCGGCCGCGCATCGCCTGCACTTTGTTGCTGATGCCGAGCTGGTTTTGGATGTGGTGGCCGATCTCGTGGGCGATGACGTAGGCCTGGGCGAACTCGCCCGGCGCGCCGAACTTCCTCTTCAGCTCGTCATAAAACGCCAGATCGATGTACACCTTTTTGTCCATCGGGCAGTAGAAGGGCCCGGAGGAGGCGCTGGCCATCCCGCAGCCGCTTTGCACCTGACCGGTGAACATCACGAGCTTGGCCGGGACGTAGCGCCCTTCGAAGTTCGGCGGGAAGAGCTTTCCCCACACATCCTCGTTCTCAGCGAGGATCGTCTTGATGAAGCGAGCGCCGGCGTCGTTGGCCTGTTGCTTTTGTGCTTGGGCCCGCGGCTGCGGCGCCGGGGCGAGGCCACGTGAAATCCCCATCGCCTGTTGGGGATCGACCCCGAGAAACATCAACCCGAGCATGAGGAGGAGCGCGAACAGACCTCCACCGACCATCGCCGGGGCGCCGATTCCGCGACGATCCTCGACGTTCTCACTCTGCCGACGACCTTCCCAACGCATCTTCCTGCTTCTCCACTTCGGGGAACCGGGGGACATCTCACGAGCCGCCACGCAGCCGGGAATGATTTTAGCAGACTCAAGGCCCCGCCACAGGCTCGAGGCCCTCGGGCACGTCCGGCCAGGCCCCCGCTGGTACGGGGCACCGGGGCCGGCGGTTCACCACGGGCCGACTGGCCGCGCCGGTTCACTCCGGCAGCGGCTTGCCGTTGGTTTCAGGGGCGAAGGGGAGAACGGCGAGCCCGAGGAGGAACACGCTGCACATCACCAGGCCGGCCGGGCGCATCGGCTCCGGCGAGGTGGCGAACACGCCCGACGTGAGCTGGCCGAGGAGGAACGGCCCACCGGCGGCGATGAACCGGCCGACGTTGTAGCAAAAACTCGTGCCGGTGCTCCGCAGCCGGGTGGGAAAGAGCTCGGGGAGGTAGATCGCATAGCCGGCGAACAGCGACAGCTGGCAGAAGCCCATGATCGGCAGCATCCACCAGATGTCGGAGGGCTTCTCGAGGAATCGGAATACCATCGCCGTGGAGAGCATCGCGGCGACGAGCGCCAAGGCGAAGAACGGCTTGCGGCCGATCCGCTGGCAGACCCGCGCCACGAGCATCATGCTCGCAAACGCTCCCACCTGGATCATCATCGAGGAGAGCCCGACGTACTTGCCGAGCTTTCCGGCCAGCGCCGCTCCCTCGAGCCCCTCGGCGATGAACTGTTTCTGGAACACACTGCGGACGAGATCGAGCGAGAAGAAGGCGATCCCCCACAGGCCGATCACCCCCGAGCAGGCCAGGAGCATGCCGACGATCGCGTTCTTCCGCCAGCGCGGGTCGGCAAACAGGGCGCCGTAGCCTCCCAAGGCCGCCCCCGTGCTCGCGGCCTGCGCCTTCATCGCCTGCCAACGCTCCGGCTCCTTGAGCCCGGCGCGGATCACGAGCGCGAGCAGCGCCGGCAGCGCCCCGATGACGAACTTCCACCGCCAAGGCTCCCAGCCGGCAAGCTTGCTCGAGTGACTGAGGATCTGCAGTTCCCCCAGGCCGATGCCGATCGCCGCGGCGAGGAAGTTGCCCACCGCGGAAAGCGCCTGGAGGAGCCCGAGGGCGTGCGGCCGGGCCCGGTCGGGCATCACTTCGGCCACGAGCGCGACGCCGACGGCGAACTCACCGCCGACACCGAGGCCGGTGATGAACCGGTAGAAGGCGAAGTCCCAGAAGCCGGTGGAGAGCGCGGAGAGGCCGGTGCACAGCGAGTAGATGACGATCGTGATCATCATCGTCTTGGCGCGACCGAAGCGATCGCCGACGACGCCGAAGATCAGGCCCCCGGTGGCCCAGCCGAGGAGGAAGATGCAGGTGGCAAGCCCGCCGTAGAAGGCGACGTTCTTCGGATCGGCAGCGACGTCGCCGGAGGCCAGAAGCGTCTCCATCGCCGGCTTGCGGGCAAGATTGAAGAGCTGCTGGTCGAGGCAGTCGAAGAGCCACCCCAGCGCCGCCACCGTGAGCACGAACCAGTGGTAGCGGGTCATCCCCGTCCACCAGGGCAGGCCGTCGTTGGGGATCGCGGTCCCCTTCGATTCGAAGTGGGGCAGATCGGCCATGGTGGGAATCCCGGGAAGGAAGGAGCGGGGGACGGTCAGGCTCGGGGGTCGACGAACGGGACGGGACCTACGCCGCATCGAGCCCCGCCTCGACCCCCCGCATGTAGGCGATGCTCTCCCGGGCGGCCCGCTCGGGACCGGGAGCATAATCGAAGACCTCGACACTCACCCAGCCGGGGTAGCGCACGCCGCGGAGGGCCGCGAAGATCGGACCGAAGTCGACGTCGCCGAAGCCGGGGCCACGGAGGTTGGCGTCGTTGGCGTGAAAATGCTCGAGGTAAGGCGCCGACGCCCGAATGATCGCCGGGATCGGCGTCGCTTCGCTCGACATCGCCTTGACGTCGAGGTGGAGGCGGACGTGGGGCGAGCCGATCCGCTCGATGAGCCGGCAGGTCTCGGCAGCGGTGTTGAGGACATCGCTCTCGCTTGGCGCGAGGGGCTCGAGGGCCACCACCGTGCCGGTCTCCTCGAGCACGGGCACGAGGTCCGAAAACACGCCCCGGAGCCGGTCGATCGCTTCCTCCGGCGTCGTCCCCGCAAGGAGGCTGCGTTGCTTCGGCGAGCCGAAGACAAGGACGCGGCCTTCGAGGTCGCGACAGAGGCGGGCAAGCTCACCGAGGTACGCCGTCGTGGCCCGTCGCACCGAGGCGTCGGCATGCGTCGCATGAAAGCCCTCCGTCTTGGCCAGCAGCCAATGGAGGCCGAGGCATTCGAGCCCCGAGGCCCGAATCGTGTCGCGGATCGTCGCCCGCTCCCGCGTCGAAAGATCGGTGGCCAGCCCGGCGAGCGTGAACGGCGCGACCTCGAGGCCGGTGTAGCCGGCGGCCGCCGCGGCCGCGCAGGCACGATCCAGCGGCCAGTCGACGAACGTCTCGTTGCAGATGGCGTAGCGCATCGCGACTCCGGATTCAGGAGGGGTCCTCGACCTTCACCGGCCGTCCGGTGCGGGCCGACTTGTAACAGGCAGCGACGATCGCCACCGCCTTCCGCCCCTCGAGGGCATCGAGTTCGGGCTGGCGCCCCTCCCGGAGCGCGGCGACGAAGGCCTCGAAGTTGCGGGTGTGGCAGGCGTCATTGATCGCCATCGGATCGGCAGCCCCGCCGCTGGTACGGCTCCCCGCGCCGAACCGGGAACGGGTCGCGTCGTCGTCCGGGGACGGGACGCGAAACCGCCAGTCGGTGAGTTGCTCCTCGAGGATCTCGGCGGTGCCGTCGCGGCCGCCGACGAGGATCCGGCGGAGTTGACCGGGGAACATCGCCGTCGTGGCGAGGATCTGGCCGAGCGTGCCGTCGCGGCAGCGGAGGATCGCCACGCAGGTGTCCTCGACCTCGAGCCGATCGGGGTCGTGGGCCCGGACGGCCGACAGCGCCACAACGCTCTCCACCGGGTTCTCTCCCGGCGCGAGCCCCGGCATCGTCGCCGCGGCGATCCACTGGAGGGCATCGACGCCGTGGATCGATTGGTTCATCAGCGCCCCGCCGCCATCGAGCGCGGCGGTCCCCTGCCAGCGTCCGACGCCGTAATAGGCATCGTCACGCCACCACGGCACGTACGCTCCGACGATCGCCAAGCGGCCGAAGCGCCCGGCCGCCGCCGCCGCGCGGACGGTCTGGACGACGGGATTGAAGCGCTGCGGGAAGATCGCGCCGAGGCTGATCCCCGCCTTGTCGGCGATCGCCCGCATCGCGTCGATCCGTCGCAGCGTGATCTCGAGCGGCTTCTCACAGATCACGTGGACGCCCCGCCGTGCGGCGGCCTTCAGCCCCTCGAGATGGGCGCCGGACGGGGTGGCGATCGTGACGAAGTCGGGCTTTTCGCGCCGGAGCATCGCGGCGGCGTCGGCGTACCATCGGCACCCGAACTCCTCCGCGAAGGCGTTCCCCTTCACCTCGGTGCGGCAGCACCCGGCGACGAGTTCGACGCCGTCGATGGCCCCAAGCGCCCGGGCGTGCACCCGCGCGATCGCGCCGATGCCGATGATCGCAGCCCGCATCCGATCCCTCCTCGTCTCGAGCCGGGAGGCGGCCAACAGCCCACACGACTGCCGGCCCCGGCGGGGGCAGTGTCGCCCCCCGGCGACGGCTCAACAAGCCTCCCGCCGGCGGAACTCGACGCCCCTCGACAGCCGGACCGGTTCCTCGGACCGATCGGGTGATCCGATCACTTCGTCCGGTAGAAGGCGTCGAAGAGCCGGTCGTTGACCCGGTGGAGCCGCGGCAGCGGGCCGTCGTCATGGGTGCCGGTGCGTGGGCAGCAGGGGCCGCGGTAGATCGGCCCGCAGGTCGGATCACCCGCCACGCCGACGAGGTCGTAGGGATGGGGTGGATGGCTGGGATGGCACGGAGGAAGCGGGATGCAGGGCTCGATCCAACGCGGCTCGCCGCAATGGTGGAGCGGTTCGGCGCCGGCCAGCCAGTCGCCGGCGCGATCGCTCCGAAGCGGAAGGGTGCGGGCGAGAATCTCGTCGATCGAGGTCTTCGTCGTCACCCCGTCGATCGCAGCCTTCTCCTCGGCGAGCGACCGATCCACCGAGCCGGTCGTGACCGCACGCCGCTGTTCCGGGGAGGTCCCCTTGGGAGCGTCGCCCGGCTTCTTCGCCGGATCGGCCTTCTTCATCGCGGCAGGGGGCGTGGCCCCCTTCGCCGCGTCGGACTTGGGCGCGGCCGCCGGAGGAGCGATCTTGGACGCAGCCGCATCGGCTTCCGACGCCACTGCGTCGGCGGCGGGCGCGTCCTGCCGGACTTTCTGCTTCAAGCCATCGGCGACGGCGGGATTCGCTGCCAAATCCCCTTCGCTAACCTCCGGTGGCTGGGCTGCCGCCGGGCTCTCCAGGACGGCCCACGCCGCTCCACCAGCCACGACTCCAGCCACGACCCAAGCGCCGGCCGTCACGGCCAAGCATCGCCCCTGCGGTATCATCGTCATGCTGCGGGCCCCCCTCGCGCTTCACCATCGACAGGCCACCCCATCGGGCTGGAGAGATGCCGGAGAAGGCTTTTGGAGTGGGTGAAGGAGCGGAGTCTGCGTCGGCAAAAGCGTCTTGCCGCCCGGCACACCTTGCTTCTCTCTCCCCGTTGCCGGTCTCTTCCCCATCCACCGAAAAGTCACGGCCTCCCTCCCTTCGAGCCCATGGCACCAACCGATTCCCCGCTTTTCGACCCCGCGTCGCTCCTGGCCGCCTGTGAGGCGCAGGGCCGGCGCGTGGTGATGATCACGGCCGGCGGCGGCTCGGCGGCGATCCCGGCGCTCGTCACGCTCCCCGGGGCGAGTGCGGTGGTCCTCGAGGCGGTCGTTCCCTCAGCCCGCGAGGCAACCGATGCGATCCTCGGCGGTCCGCAGGAGTCGTACTGTTCTTCCCGCGCTGCCCGTCGGCTGGCGATGGCCGCCTGGGAACGCTGCCACCGGCACGGGGCCACCATCGACTCCGCCGTGGGAGTTGCCTGCACCGCCAGCTTGGCGACGACCCTCCCCAAACGAGGCGACCACCGGGTCGTGGTGGCGGTGCAGACGCTCGGCGAGACGACGCTCGCCACCCTCGGCCTCGTGAAGGGGGCCCGGTCGCGGAGCGATGAGGAGACGCTCGCGGCCACGTTCATCCTCTCTCGCCTGGGGGCGACCGTCGGCAGGTCGTCGTCGGCCGGTGAGCCCCTCCGGAGGCTTCTCCGCGCGGAGGAGACCGTCGTCATCGATCGACAGCCGGCCCCGCCGGACTGGCAGGCGGTCCTCGCCGGCACTTCGGGAAAGGCTCGATTGGCCGGGGCGGACGGCGGACTTTTGTCTGACTCCCCCCTCCTGGGCTCCCCCGGACGGGAGGCGATCTTTCCGGGATCGTTCGATCCGCTCCATGACGGGCATCGGGCGATGGCCCGGATCGGGGCGCGGATCACCGGGCTCCCCGTGGCCTACGAACTCTCGATCCGCAACGTCGAAAAGCCGGCTCTCGATTTTCTCGAGATCGCGACGCGTGTCCGGGGCTTCGACGGCGTGCCGTCCTGGCTGACGTCGGCGCCGACGTTCGTCGAGAAGCTCGCGCTCTTCCCCGGCGCCCCGTTTCTGGTGGGTGCCGACACCTTCATCCGCCTGGGAAACCCTCGCTACTACGGCGGCTCGACCGTTCGGGCAGCCGCCGCCATCGAGCGGATCGCGCGGGAATCGGGGGGCCTGATCGTCTTCGGGCGTGTCCGCGACGGTGAGTTCACCGATCCGTCGCGGCTCGAGGCACCGCAAGCCCTGCGGGCCATCGCCCGGTTCGTGGGGGAGGAGGAGTTTCGCGACGACATCTCGAGCACGAGCCTGCGTCAGGCCCGTGCCCCGGCGACGGAGTGACGTTGCCGGCGCGTCAGCCGCGGTCCTCGGAAGCGGCGCCGCGGGCCAATCTCCGCCGCCGCGCGGCGAGCATCACGTTCCAGAATCCGAGGAAGCCGATCACGCACGCAAAGACGATGATCGGCCGCCGGACATCGTGATTGAAGGTCCACGATCCTGCCGCGAGGATCGATCCCCACACGAGGACAGCGACCATGATCCAGCGGAGGATCTTTTCGGCATCGGTGGCGGGAGAGAGTGGGCTCATGGACCTACTATAGGCCCGTGCCCGGTAGCCGCCGATGCCGCCCCGCCCACCGCGCAAAAAAAAGGCCCCCGGAACGGTCCAGATCCCAGGGGGGCGGGGAACCTGAACCGTTTCCGGGAGCGATTGGACGGAGCGTGTCTCGTGGGGGCCTGGAGGAGTTTGCGGGGCCGCTGGGGCGATCCTTGTCCCCGGTCGGTTCCCATTCACCACTGCCGTGGGGGTCGCGTTCCGAACCCCTCGTCAACCTCAAAGCTGGGCGGACAGTAGGGGAGCGGATTTCAGGGGTCAAGGCCTGTTGCGACGACGACGTCGAGAATCTGCGGCGCCCGCTTGGACGGCTTGAATCCAGGGATTACGGGGGGTTTCGGCTGGCATCCTGGGGAGAGTCTGGACCAGCGGCGCGGGCTGGGGGGAAAGCGGTATGCTCTCGCGACGCGGTTGGGGGCTCGAGCTTCCCCGCGCGGCTCCACCTCAAGCCCCGACAGATCGACCATGGCCACATCTCCGCAGCCGATTTCCCTCCCCACGTCCGGAGCCGGCGCCCCGCCGACCGCGGAAGCCTGGGGGCAGACGTTCGCCGCTGGCCTGCGCTACGAGGAGTTTCTCGATCGCCACGCGACGCCCGACCAGCGTTCGCGCTGGCAAGGCGTCCACGGCCGCGTGGTTCTCTCCGATGACCAGCGGCGGATCCTCGGAGGATTTGTCCGCCGGATGCCGGTGCTCGTCCTCGCCGGCGCGTGGTGCGGCGACTGCGTGAACCAGTGCCCGATCTTCCCCCACTTGGCCGCCGCCGCACCGGCGATCGACCTGAAGTTCCTCGACCGCGACGCCCGCCCCGACATCGCCGCCCATCTCAAGGTCTGCGGTGGCCAACGGGTGCCGACGCTCGCGTTCTTCAGCGAGGACTTCACCCCAGTCCTCTTCTATGGCGACCGGACGCTCTCGGCCTATCGGGCAGCGGCTGCCTCCCAGCTCGGCGGCACCTGCCAGACCGGGATCGTTCCCCCGCCGGCCGACGCGCTTGCCGCGGTCACCGCCGACTGGCTCCGCGAGTTCGAGCGGGTGCAGTTGCTGCTGCGACTCTCAGGCCGGCTCCGCCAACTCCACGGCGACTGACGTTTGCCACGGTCCCCAGGGGAGCCCCCCGGCCATCTGTCCGGCCGGCTCTGAGAATCCCAGTTCCCGTTCCCACGCATCCCTTCCCCTGCGCCCCTCGGGCCCCCACCATGACGACCCGCGAACGCTGGACGGTCTACCCTCTCCTCTTCCTCGCGATCGGCCTGGCGATGCGGGCCCAGTCCGGCGCTCCCGACCTCAATGGGCGCATCCGCGTCGACGTGCTCGATGCTTCGAGCGTCATCTGCCGCGAGCTGCGGGTCGAGTCGGCCGACGGGCCGACACTCGTCCACCTCGGCCGGGTGAAGGGGGGGGGCGGCGGCAGGATCGAGATCCGTGATGCCAGAGGGAAGGACTCCGTCGCCGTCGGCACGCGCCCCGGGCGCTTGGAAGGGGGCGTAGAGTTCTTCGATTTCGACGGCGCCGAGTCGGCCCGTCTGACAGCCGCCGGCCTCGACGAACCACCCCCAGACCACCCGGCACCGGAAGCCTCTCCAGCCGACGAAGCGGCGTCCAGCGAAGCCGCAGGCGCAGGAACGTAGGCGGCCGCCGCTTCACGCGAGGCGGCCGATCACCAGTGGAAAAAGGTCACGGATGACTTTTTCCACGTGAATAAAGTACGCCCGGCAGGACTCGAACCTGCAGGCCGCTTCACGCAAGGACCGTCATCCTGACGGCCTCGCTTGCGAACCTCCGGTTCGTGGCACGATCGGCGGGCTCCT
>CAJBCV010000191.1 GCA_903951635.1 uncultured Planctomycetaceae bacterium | reverse complement strand
GGACGACGCAGTACTGCCCGAACGCCCCGTCGCCCCGGTAGGCCCCATGCCGGCAGCGCCAAAACTGGTAGCCGTAGCCCTGATCCCAATCACTCTCGGGCCCGCTCCCGTTGGCAATCTGTCGGGCCGTCGCCGCCTCGACCCATGCCTCCGGCACCAACTGCCGCCCCTCCCACTGGCCACGATTGAGAAGAAGCTGGCCGAACTTCGCAATGTCACCCGTGCGGAGGCTCAAGCCGTAGCCACCGACGGAAATCCCCTCCGGGCAATCTTCCCACGTTGCCCCCTCGATGCCAAGCGGCGCGAAGAGCCGGGGCTCGAGGTAGTCGAGGAGCTTTTCGCCGGTCGCCTTGTGGACGATTGCCGACTGCATGTAGGTCGCCGGGGTGTTGTAGAGGAAGTGCGTTCCCGGCTTGAACGGCACCGGGGCTGCGAGGAACTGCTTGACCCGCGTCTCACCCGGCCCCTGTGGCGGCTCCGATTGGTGCCCCGTCGCCATGCGGAGGAGATCGGCGACGCGCATCGCCTTGAGATTCCCCGAGGGCTCGGCCGGGGCTTCCGCCGGAAAGAACCCGAGGACGGAATCGTCGATGCGGAGCTTTCCTTCCGCCGCCGCGATCCCCACCGCCGTCGAGGTGAAGCTCTTGGAAAGCGAATAGAGCTGATGGCGAAGCTCCGGCCCGTAAGGCGCCCACCACGCTTCCGCCACGACCACCCCGTGTCGAACGACGATCACGCTGTGGATCCCGTCGGCCACCGCCGGGTCGCCGGCGGCATCGAGCGCCTCGACGAACGCGAGGAGATCGACCGACGACACCCCTTGCGCTTCAGGCGCGCTGCGCGGCAACTCCGCGGCGGCCAGCGGGATCACCGCGGCCGCGAGCAGCCCGAGCACGCCACTGAGCTGCATGAAGAAGCGGGATCTGGCCATGGCAACGACACCTCCGGAAGGAAATCAAGACCAAGTAGGCCACGCCGCATGGCGAGGGCTCAATGACTGTGACGGGGGACGGTGCGACAGACGTCACGGAACGTGCAGGCGAAGTCGAGGCAGCCGCCGGTGTGCAACTGCCCGACATGATCGCGGTAGAGCTGCTGCCAGGGGGTAGCGCCGGGAGGCACGGCGTCCCAGGCGGAGGTGTCGCGCGCGGCCCACTCGGCTGGGGGCACGAGGGCATCGACAGCCCGCTTGCCGAGATCGACGCGGACCCGGTCCCCCGTCCGCAGCCGGGCCAGCCCACCGCCGGCAAACGCTTCCGGAGAGGCGTTGAGAATCGACGGGCTCGCCGCGGTGCCACTCTGCCGGCCGTCGCCGAGCGTCGGCAATTCCGAGATCCCGCGGCGGACAAGTGCCTCCGGCGGGAGCATGTTGACCACCTCGCCGCTCCCGGGAAACCCCAGCGTGCCGCAGCCGCGAATGACCAGAAGCGTCGTCTCGTCGATGGCAAGCGTGGCGTCGTCGATGCGGGCGTGGTAGTCCTCGGGGCTGTCGAAGACGACCGCCCGGCATTCAAACGTCTCCTCGGCCCCCGGCTCCGAGAGGTAGCGGCGACGGAAGTCGGCGCTGATGACGCTCGTCTTGAGGAGCGCCGCCTCGAAGAGATTCCCGGAGAGGACGAGGAAGCCGGCCTGTTCGCGGAGCGGCAGAGGGACGGTGCGGATGACGCGGCCGTCGGGGAGCGGGGCCGCGGCGACATTCTCCGCCACCGTCTTCCCGCTCACCGTCAGCGGCGTGCCGTCGAGGAGGCCGTGCCGGAGGAGCTCGGCCATTACCGTCGGCAGGCCGCCGGCGCGGTGGAAGTCCTCGCCGAGGTGCGCGCCGGCCGGCTGGAGATCGACAAGGAGCGGCAGGGCATGGCCGAAGGTTTCCCAATCGCGGATGTCGAGATCGACTCCGGCATGACGGGCGACGGCGATGATGTGCGGCGGGCAGTTCGTGCTCCCGCCGAGGGCCGTGTTGACGCGGATGCCATTGAGGAGTGCGGTGCGGGTGAGGATCGTCGCCGGTCGGAGATCCTCCTCCACCATCGCCACGATCCTTTTTCCCGCTGCATGCGCCGCCTGGCCGCGTTCGCGGTAGGGGCCGGGGATCTGGGCTGTGCCGGGAAGGGCCATCCCGAGCGCCTCGGCGAGGCAGTTCATCGACAGCGCCGTCCCCATCACGTTGCAATGGCCGACGCTCGGCGCCGAAGCGGCGAGGAGATCCATGAAACGACGCTCGTCGATCTCCCCCGCGGCAAGGCGTCGCCTCGCCTCCCAAATGATCGTGCCGGCGCCGGCCACTTCTCCGTCGAGATAGCTGTTGAGCATCGGCCCGCCATTGAAGATCAGCGCCGGGAGATTGCAGGTGACCGCGGCCATGAGCGCCGCCGGCGTCGTCTTGTCACAGCCGGTCGTGAAGATCACGCCGTCGAGCGGATAGCCGTGGAGGATCTCGACGAGACCGAGGTAGGCGAGGTTGCGGTCGAGGGCGGCCGTCGGCCGGCGGGCCGATTCCTGGATCGGGTGCATCGGGAAGACCAGCGGCAGGCCGCCGGCATCGCGGACGCCATCGCACAGTCGCTTGACCGACTCCAGATGGACGCGGTTGCAGGGGGTGAGGTCGCTGGCCGATTGGGCAATGCCGATCACGGCCCGCCCCCCCTGAAGCTCTCCCGGAGTCAGCCCCGAGTTCAAAAACCGCTCGAGATAGAGCGCCGTCATCCCGGGATTGCCCGGCTCGTTCCACCACTGCTCCGATCGCAGACGCGTCGTCATGCCTCCACCCCCGGCTTCGGTATCGAGATCACGCGCGTCTCGAGAAACTCGCGGATCCCCTCTTCCCCTCCCTCGGCGCCGATCCCGCTCTGCTTCACGCCGCCGAAGGGGATCTCCGCTTTGAGCGGCCGCCATTCGTTGACGCCGACGATCCCCGCCTCGAGTGCCGAGGCGACGCCGCGAAGGCGCCCCAGATCCTTCCCGTAGACGTACGCCGCCAGGCCGTAGGGGGTGGCATTGGCACGCTCGACGGCCTCGGAAAGCGTTCGATAGGAGAGGAGCGGAATCACCGGCCCGAAGATCTCCTCGCTCGCCAGCCGCATCGAGTCGCGCACGTCGGCGACGACCGTCGGCGGCGAGAAGTTTTCACGGGCGAGTCCGGGGATCGACTCGTAGCTCCGGTTCTCGGCCACGATCCTTGCCCCCGTGGCCACCGCTTCTTCGACGCGCCTTTGGACGTCGCGGCTCGCCGCGGCATGGATCAGCGGCCCCGCATCGACACCATCGGCAAGTCCGTTCCCGACCTTCAATCCAGCGATCCGGGTGGCGAGCCGCTCGATCAGCTCCGCCTCGTGGTCGGCATGGACGAAGATCCGATTGGCGGTCACGCACACCTGCCCCGAGACGAACATCTTCAGCCGGACGAGCTGGTCGGTGACGAATCCCAGATCGGCATCGGGAAGGATGATGAACGGAGCGTTGCCACCGAGCTCGAGCGACAGCCGCTTGATCCCCGGTGCGGCGGCGGCCATCAGCCCGCTGCCGGTCGCGGTCGAGCCGGTGAGGCTGAGCACGCGCACGCGCGGATCGGCCGCGAGCACCGGCCCGACGACGCTCCCCTTCCCCGGCACGATCTGGAGCACGCCCGCCGGCAGCCCCGCCTCGGCGAGGATCGGCGCGAGCGCCAGCGCCACCAGCGGCGTCGCTTCCGCCGGCTTCCACACCGCCGTGCAGCCGGCCGCGAGGGCCGCGGCGACCTTCTTCGCCCCCTGGGCAAGCGGGAAGTTCCACGGCGTGATCAGCCCGGCGACCCCGGCGGCACGCTGCTCGACGAGAAACTCCCGCCCCGCCTCGGGATGGGGGACGATCCTTCCATGGACGCGTCTGGCCTCCTCGCCAAACCACTGGAAGAAGCTGGCGGCGTAGTCGACCTCGCCGGCCGCTTGAAGGTAGGGCTTGCCCTGCTCCGCGGTGAGGAGGCGGGCAAACTCGTCGCGGCGCGCAAGCAAGGCCGCGGCCGTGGCTTTGAGAATCTCGCCGCGGGCGGCCGCTGGAATCGCGCGCCAGCCACGCCCGGCACGATCCGCCCCCTCGATCGCCGCCGTCACGGTCTCGGCATCGGCACGTCCCACCGTGGCGATCGCTTCACCGGTGGCCGGATTGCGGACGGTGACCGACTCGCCACCGCAACGGTCAGCAGTCCGCCAGACGCCATCGATCCAAGGAGCGGGCTCGAACCACAGCGGAGGGGAAGTTTTCATGATGGAAGTCGAGCGATTCGTCAGACGGTGGGGAGGGCTCGCGATGCGATCGTGGTTTGGCGGGGCGATTCGAGGGCGTGGCCTGAGAACGGTAGTGGGCTGCCGACGCAGCCTTACCCGCCGACGTGAAGGACTTCCGCATAGATCCGCTCGGCATCGGCCGCCGTCACGGCGACAGGGTTGGGATCGATGAGGCGACGGTTGGCGGCAGCGGCGCTTGCCATCGGGGCGATCGCGGCAGCGGGCACGACAACCCGGTCGAGCGCCGCGCGGAGGCCGATCACGCGGGCCGTGGCATCGAGCCGGTCGGCAAAGGCGCTCGGCTCGAGCGCCCCCCACGCAAGCGCCGTCCCCAGGGCCGAGAAGTCGGCGGCGCAGGCCGGAGCGTTGTGCCGCATGAGAGCCCCGGCAAAACATCCGGTGATCACGCCGTGGGGAATGTGAAAGCGGCCCCCAAGAGGAAGCGCGAGGGCATGGACGGCGCAGCACGAGGCGTTGGCGAAGGCCATGCCGGCCAGATGCGATCCAATCGCCATCCGATCGCGGGCCTCTTCATCGCCCGGATCGCGGCAGACGCCCTCGAGCGCCGGGCCGATCTGTCGCGCCGCCTCGAGCGCGAGACCGCGGGCGATCGGCGTGGCGACGCGGGCGATGAAGGCCTCGATCGCGTGAACGAGCGCATCCATTCCTGCCGCGGCGGTCCCCGCCGGCGGAAGCCGATCGGTGAGAGCCGGATCGACGATGGCAACGTCGGCGAGGAGCGACGGATCGACAACGCCCACCTTCGTGCCGGCGGCCGCGTCGGTGAGGATCGCCACGAAGGTCGCCTCGGAGCCGGTGCCGGCCGTCGTCGGCACGAGGATC
>CAJBCV010000190.1 GCA_903951635.1 uncultured Planctomycetaceae bacterium | reverse complement strand
GCGGTGGTGTCGAGGCAGAGGCGGATCACCGCCGTTCCTCCTCGTCGCCCGACTCGAAGGGCGCCGTCGCACGATCAAAGGCGTCGGCCTCGCGGTCGCTCCACCGGGCGGCGATCTGCGAAAGATCACGCTTCGGCGCGTCGGCCCTTCCCGTAGTCGCCGCCTCCAGCAGGCGAATCACCGTCTGATTGAGGCTCAAGCCGAGGCGATCGGCCATCGTCCGAAGCCTTGACTCAACCGCCGCGGGAATGTTGCGGACCGTGATTTGATTCATGGGATGCCTGCATTTTTCCTGCATGTGCAGCAGGCGTCAAAGACACAAGACCCTCGCCGACCGGAAACCGTCCGGCGACAGTCGGAGGACCGGCTTCAATGCATGGCCAGCGACGTCAATCGCGATTCCATGCGGGAAAACAAGGAGACAACGGCTGACGTGCGGGATCAACAACGTTACAACTGCCTTGCATTTCAAAACAACAGGTTTTATTCTGCAAGGCATGAAAAGAGCCTGTGAGCCCCTTTTTTCCGAGTATCTCGCGGCGTTTCCCTGCATTGCCATTCTTGGCCCTCGGCAGTGCGGCAAGACCACGCTGGCTGGGTCTCTGCCTGCCGATTGGCGCCGGTTCGACCTGGAGAGAGGGAGCGACCGGGATCTCGTAGCCCGCGATCCAGACCTCTTTTTTCGCCTCCATCCCCGGCGGGTCGTGATCGATGAGGCCCAACTCTTGCCCGACCTCTTTCCGGCCCTGCGGGTCGCCATCGATGCCGATCGTTCGTCGTCCGGGCGGTTCGTGATCACCGGCTCGAGTTCTCCCTCACTCCTGCGGCGCGTGTCGGAGACGCTGGCCGGCCGGATCGCCACGATCGAATTGGCGCCGTTCGCATGGAGCGAAGTGCATCCATCGCCCGGCGGACCGAACTTCGCCGATCTTCTGGCCGACCGTTCCGCGACAGCCGCCCAGTTCCTCGCGCTGCGGGCCCGCGGCGACATCCAGCAGGTGCACGACTACTGGCTCCGCGGAGGCTATCCCGAGCCCTGGCTCAAGCCGGCAGACCGATTTCGGGCCATGTGGATGTCGCAGTACGTCAAGACCTACGTCGAACGTGACATCGGCCGACTCTTTCCCGGGCTCGACCAGGACCGGTTTCGGCTTTTTCTGCAGCACCTCGCCGGCCTCTCCGGAACCATCATCAATCATGCCGATGTCGCCCGCGGTCTGGGCGTCTCGCCTCCGACCGCGCGGGACTATTTCGAGATCGCCCACGGTACGTTTCTTTGGCGGCGGCTTCCGCCCTATGTGAAGCAGGCGACGAAGCGGCTCGTCAAGCATTCCAAGGGGCACCTGCGGGACAGCGGGCTGCTGCACCGCCTGCTCCATCTTGCCGACCTCGACGCCCTGCTCGGCCATCCGCAGGCGGGCCGATCATGGGAGGCGATGGTGAGCGAGGAGATTCTCCGGCAGCTGGAATGGCGAGGGCTCGACTGCAACGCCTTCTTCTATCGCACCTCGGCCGGCGCGGAGATCGACCTCGTCCTCGAGGGCGACGTCGGGCTCGTGCCGATCGAGATCAAGTCCACGCACACGATTGACCGCCGTCGTCTGGCAGCCCTGCGCGAATTCGTCGCCGACCGCCGATGCCGATATGGCCTCGTGATCACCAACGACAGCGAGCCACGGCTGCTCGACGAGGCGATCGTCGCGATTCCATTCTCACACCTGTGAGTTTCTCCGAGGAGTAGCCCACTGCAGGTGAACGCGGGACCGAAAGGCTGCTTCAGCGCTTCGGCTTGGCGAGCTTCTTCTTCGCCGCGGGCTTCTTGGCGGCAGCGGCTGGCTTCGCCACGCGCTTCGCGGCCGGCTTCTTCACGACAAGCTTCTTGGCCACCAGCTTCTTGGCCACCGGCTTCTTGGCGGCCGCCTTCTTCGCCGGCTTCACGCCCTTCTTCGCGGCGGCCTTGCGGGCGCCGGCGCTGCGGCGCGAGGCCCGGGCGGCCTCGACCTCGTCGAGAAACTCGTTGGCCTGCTCCTCGAGATCGGCCGCCGAGATCGGCTCCACCTCGTCGATGACAAACAGCGACAGCTCACCGCGGCGCTGCTGTTCCAT
>CAJBCV010000189.1 GCA_903951635.1 uncultured Planctomycetaceae bacterium | reverse complement strand
GACGGGGCGGCCCTCGTCGGCCTCGCCACCGATGGACAGGCCAAGGGGCTCGGCGTCGCATTCGGCTACACCGACGACAAGACCAAGACCACGTACCCGGGGCTCGTGGTCACCAACGGCAAGCTCGACAAGCTCGACATGACGGTGAGCTCGAGCTTCGGGATCGACATCAAGACGCCGATCCCCATCAAGACCGAGTTCGAGCTGAAAAAGATGCGGTTTCAGTGGGATCGGGACTTCGACACGACCAAGGCAGGGGATCAATCTCGCTTCAACCTCACCGGCGCCGCTTCGGTCATCATCGAGGTCGCGAAGGTCGAGGTGCAATTCGGCAGCGACGATGGCAAAACGCCTGGATTGACGATCACCGAGGGCAAGCTCGAATACTTCGACATGACGGTGACTGGGGACATCGAGTACGAGGGGATCAAACTGCCGGTGGGCGACATCCAGCTCGGGGCGATCTTCGTCGCCAAGACCGGCACACTCTCGCTCTGGGGCAAAGGGCAGATCGGGCTCTCGGTTCCGTCGGAGCTCGGAGGCTCCTCCATCCTCCCGAAGGTCTCCGCCACGATCGGCGGCGGATCCCGGGCGACCGCGCTGGCGGCCATCGACGACCCTGATAAGAACGGCTTCATCGTTCAGGGGAAAGTGCTCAAGCGGCTCACCTTCAGCATCACGGGGTATGTCGGAGGCGGAATCAACGGTGGCGATTTCGAGGTGAGCTACAGGAGAGCGGGCACGTGGGACAATGTCTGGCACCCTCAGCGGATCGAGTTTTCTGGAACAGCGAACGTGAATATCGGATTTGCGTCGGCGAGCATGTACCTCGGCACGAAGGCCGTTCCCGGCATCGTGATCGAGAATGGGGCGCTCAGGACGTTCCACTTCCAAGGCAATGTCACAGCGAATCTTTTGATCTCCTTTCAAGCCTCCGTCGACGTCGATTATGTCAATGGTTACATGGACGTCACTGGAAAGGGTGATCTGGGCCTGAGGCTCCCGATTCCAAGTACGTATCAGGCTCTGGCGAGAAACAAAGACTCCATGGACGTGTCGCTGGCCCAAGTGTCCGCCCGCTTCTACGTCAACGCGAAAAACCCCCGTTCCGACGATAGCCGAGGGACGTTCAAGGTCAGACTCTTCGACGATCTGCCGGAGATCAATGCCACGGTAAGGTTCGGCGCGGTCGCCAAGATTGAAGGCGATTTCTCGGTTTGGGATGATGCGCTCAAGAATGCGGCGAAGAATGCAGTCAATACCGTAGGCAATGCGGCGACGGACGCCGGCAATGCCGTGGTGAAAGTAGGCTCTTCAGTCGGTAACACGGTAGGCAATGCGTTTAAGAAAGTTAAACTCGGCCCGATCGACGGCGGGACGGTCTACTACGACCCGACCGGCACGAGCCTGGCTGGCGGGATGGTCTCCTACGATCCGGCGACCCACTTTCACGCCACGACCTCCGCCAGCGGTGACTTCGCGCTCGGCCTGCCGGCGGGCACGACCACCGGCCGATTGGTGATGTTTGGCGGCAAGGACACTTCGACGACGCTTACCAATCACCTCGTCCTCGTGGCGCCATTGACCTCCTCGGTGTTGAGCCCGTTTACCGTGCTTCAGATGGGCATCGTCGATGCTCACTCGCGCGACGAGGCGACGGCGGCGGCGCGGGTCAAGGCGGGGCTCGGGCTGCCGGGACAGCTCAACGTCAACACCTCCTTCTACCTCCTCGTCGCCCTGACGGGCGTGGAGCCGGCGGCGGCCGTGTTTGCAAGCGACGTCGAGATCACGTCGCTTGTGTCAATGACGGCGGCGAGCCTCGACGGGCTCACCAACAGCGCTGGGACTCATCCCTCGCGGCAGTCGCTCGGGATCCATGCCTTCGCGGCTCTCGCCGACTTGGTCGACAGCGCCGCCGAATCGGGTGTCCCGCTCGATCTGACGAGCGAGTCGACGGTCCAGGCGATGATCGCGGCCACGGCGACGCGGGCCGGCATCGATCTCTCCTCCGTCTCGCGGCAATCCAACAGCGCTTCGGCCGCCCGCGTGATCGCGGCGCTGGTGGCGAAGGTGGGAGCGGTGCCGATCCCCGTCAGCGGCGATCCGGTCGAGATGGGAGCGGCGCTCGAAGCGATGGTGCAGGCTCAGATCGTGGCAACGGGCGTCGCTTCCGAACAGCTGGCGGCGGTGAACGCCGGAACGGCGACGGCCGGCGACGTCGAGGCGTCGTTCACAGGAGCGGCTCTCGACACGCTCGTCGCGGCACAGGTCGTCGGCAATCTCGATGCGCCGCAGGTTTCGTTTAATGATCCGGTGGTGGTTGTCGGCCCCAATGGCTCTGGGACCGCCACGTTCGAGGTGAGCGTGACGGGTGACCCCTCGCCGCTGCTGCCGATCAGCGTCGGCTACGCGACCGAGGACTACACGGCGACGGTCGCCGACGGCGACTACGAGGCGGTGAGCGGAACCCTGCTGTGGGCCGCGGGCGACGCATCGACCAAGACGGTGACCGTGCCGGTGCATGCGGGGACATCGCTCGATCCGCGGCAGTTCTTCAAGCTGAAAGCCTCCTCGGTGACCAACGCCGTCGTGTTCGACAATGGCGTCGGGGAGATCGAGCAGGCCCCGGTGTCGACGACGACCGATCTCGCGGTGTCGACCCTCCAGGGGGCTCCGCGAAACACGACCGTGCTCAAGGCTACCGTGAGCCGCGATTCCGCCACCCACGTCGGGTATGCCGGAAGCGTGACCTTCAAAGATGGCGACACTGTCCTCGCCACGGTCGACGTCGACACCTCCGGCGAGGCGACCTGGAGCAGCAGCCTCCTCGCTGTCGGCGAGCACTCGTTCTCCGCCGTCTACAGCGGCGTGACGACCTCGGGATACGACTATCTCTCGAGCCAGGCAACGCCTGTCACCGCGCTTGTCGGCACCCCGCAGACGCTCTCGGTGACGGCGCTTGCCGACATCACCTGGGGAGCGTCTTCCACGATGCAGCAGGTGCTTGCGTCGTCGTCGGTCGGAATGCCGGTGGCGTATGCGGTGACCGGCCCGGCGACGATCGATGCCGACGGCCTGCTCGAGGTGACTGGTCCTGGCCACGTCGTGGTGACGGTGTCGCAGCCGGGGGACAACTACACCCTCGCGGCCACGCCAGTGACGGTGGCGTTCGACGTCCTACGCCCGAAGTTGACAGTGCGGATCGACAACCAGACGGCCACCTACGGCGACGATCTCACAGCGCTCAGCTTGACCTCCACGATCACCGGCTTCCTGGGGAGCGACACTGAAGCGTCGCTTGCCGGGCTACCGGTGCTCTCGCTTCCGCCGGGAGCCCTCCATGCCGGGAGCTACGCGATCACGGCAGCAACCGCCGCAGACTCCTTCTATGACTTCGTCTACGAGCCTGGCACGCTCACCGTGGCCAAGGCCTCGCTCGTGATCCTGATCAACGACGTATCGGTGGCCTACGGGGCGACAATCCCCACTCTCACCTTCGCAGCGGAGGGCTTTGTCAACGGCGAGACGCTCGCGGCGCTCTCGTCGCAGCCGATCCTGGCGACGGCCGCTGCCGGAAGCGATGCTGGCGACTATGCCATCACGGCGAGCGGTTTCGAGGCTGCCGACTACGAGATCACGACGATCGCCGGGAGGCTCACGATCACCCCGGCGGCCCTCGAGATTCGGGCCGACGATCTCACGATCACCTACGGCGATGCCCGGCCGACGCTGACGGCGACCTACGCCGGGCTCGTCAACGGCGACACGGCCGCGAGCCTCGCGGTCGCCCCTAACCTCGTTCTCTCGGCGTCCGATCTCCATGCCGGCACGTACGAGATCGTGACCACGGATGCCGCCGATCCCAACTACACGATCACGTTCGTGCCCGGCACGCTCACCGTCGCCAAGGCCGCTCTGTCGATCACGGCCGCAAACCAGACGCAGGTCGTCGGTCGCTCCCAGCCGACGCTCACGGCCGTCTTCAGTGGCTTTGTCAACGGCGAGACCGAGGGCGTGCTCGCCACGAAGCCGCAGCTCACGACCGCTTCCGACGGCTCAGTCGGCTCGGCCGCGATCACGGTCTTCGGCGCGGTGTCGGACGACTACGCGATCACCTACCAGGCCGGCGTGATCGCGGTCGTGGTCGACGAGCCGTCGTTCGACATCTCGGCGACGGTGGCCAGCCCGCTGGCGGGCGACACGCCGACCTACGCCGTCGTGATCGTCTCGGCGATCGACGGCGAGAAGGTGACCGCCGGCACGGTCCAGTTCCGCTTTGATGGGGTCGATGTCGGTAGCCCGGTGGCGCTCGATGCCAACGGCGTTGCCTCGTTCACGGGAGATCCGCTCACGGCCGGAAGTCACACGATCACGGCGGTCTACAGCGGGACTGATCAGGTCGCCGCTGCCATGCGGTCGCTCGAGCAGTCGGTCGGCGAGTACGGGTCGACGATCGGGCTTGTCGATGCGACCATCGCGGCGAGCTACGGGGAGCGGCCAACCTACACCGTGCAGGTAACCCCGGCCGATGTGGCCAACGGCACGCCGGCGGGGACGGTGCAGTGGGTCGTCGACGGCGTCGACGTCGGGGCGCCAGTGGCCCTCGACGGCAGCGGCCGGGCGACGAGCGAGGCACTGCCGCTCCTCGGAGTGGGGATCCACACCGTGCAGGCCCGGTACACCAGCAGCAACGGCTTCCAGGGCGCGACCGACAGCGTCGTCCTCGACGTGGCCCGCAAGACCCTCTCGATCACCGGCCTCTCGGTGGCAGCGAG
>CAJBCV010000188.1 GCA_903951635.1 uncultured Planctomycetaceae bacterium | reverse complement strand
TCGAGCCGCCAAGCTCCCGTCGGATCGGGCTGCGGGTCGGCGGCGAGAGGCGCATCGGCAGCGAGCGACACCGTGCACCGGCTCCCCGCGGGAACGTCGAGAACGGCGCTGTCGACGCGCCGGGCCGCTCGAACCATGCCGGCATGCACCCGGAGGACCGTCTCGGTCGCCCCGGAGCGGACGTCGAACAGGGCCCCGGTCGCTTCGAGGACTGCCGCCGGCGAACGCACCACGACCGGCGCCGCAGCCGCCCCGGACGCCGGGTCGAGCCACAGGCTCCCCTCGACGAGATCGAACCGTCGCTCCCCCGCTTCGGGGCGGAGGACGCGGATCACCGACTCCCCGGCGATCGTGAGCGTCGCCCCGTCGCCGAGGTCGGTGGCCACCCAGGCGTCACTCGACCGCGACTCGAGCGTGTCACCAGGCCCCACCGTCGCCCCCGGCGCGATCCCCTCCTCGATCCGCCCCGCCGCCGTGAACAACCGCGTCGCCCCGACGGCCTTCGCCACCTGCCCGATGGCCAGTGGTGCGGCCGGCCGCGCGGAAAACGCCCCCGCGGCCGCCGCAGCCACAACGAGCCCCGCGGCGATCGCCGGCCAGCGCCACGCCTGCCGCCGGGCCCGGGGTCGCTCCCCTCGCCTCGTCTGCGTGTCGTCTCCCTCGCCGGCCATACGCCTGCAATCGGCCACCGTCACCGCCTGCTCGGCGAGATCGCGGAGGAGATCCCGGGCTGCTGCATCCTCTCTGAGTAACGCCTCGACACGGCGGCGCTCGTCCGCAGATCCGCCACCGTCGAGAAAGACGAGCAACCGTTCGATCAGCCGGCCGGATTGATCGGCGAGATCGTGTCGCGTCATCGATGGGCTCCTTTGGCTTCGATCAGTTTTCCCTCGACGCACTGCCGCAAGGCCGCGTGGAGTCGCGACAGACGCTTGTAGACCGCGTCGAGCCCCACCCCGACAGCCGCCGCCACCTCGGCACAGCCGAGGCCATCGGCATAGCGAAGTTCGAGGACACGCCGCGAATCGACGGGCACCCTCTCGAGACACTCGCGAAGGGCCGCCAGCCGCCCCCCGTCAGGGCCGCGCTCGATCCACTCCGCGTCGACGCGGTCGAGGAGACCGGCCTCGATCCCCACCTCCTCGCGCGACCGGCGCCGCTGCCAATCGATCGCCGCATGACGCATGGCGATGAACGCCCAGGACACGAGCGCCGCTTCGGCCTCGAAGGCGACGTTCGTGGAGATCGCTTTGACGGCCACCGCTTGGAAGATGTCCTCGGCGGCGTGGGCGTCGCGCGTCACGAGCCACGCAGCCGCCGAGAGCCGCGTTCGCCACGGCATCAAAACGCGGAGGATCTGGGCGTGATCGAGCGGCATGGTCGATGCGAGCGGTGAGCCCGGCACTCTCACTCCTTGGCCCGGATCAGCTCGATCGAGATCGGCTGGGGCAACTCGATCGTGAGCGTCATCGTGTCGGGGCCGGTGAAGCGATGACGGATCGTGAGATCGAAGCGGTTGCCATCGGCGCCGGTGATCGCAAGCCGCGTCGTCGCCGCGCCGTCATCGCCGACGGTCCAGCCCCCCGCGAAAGTCGCCCCGCGGGAATCCCCCCCCACCTGAAAGACCGTGCCGTCGGCGGCATTGACCGCCAGGAGCGACGTCGACGGATTGTCGCCGCCGGTGTTCACCTCCTCGAGGACACGGTCGGGAATCTTCCAGGCGTAGGTCGTGTGGACGACCTTGCCGCCGGTCGCCTTGTCGATCCACGTGCCGGGAAGCCGATCCCACTTCCGCAACGCGAGGATCTCAGCGAGCGACTTCCCCTTGGTGGCAACCGGCTCCGCGGTCTCGTCGTTGACGAAAAACAAAAAGTCGTTGCTCACCAGGCCTCCCGGATTTTGCACCTGGAGGAGATGCATCCCGTCCGCCGGCGTGGCGGCCAGTTCGACGACGACCGTCGCGCCATCGACGCGCACAAGCCCTTCGGCGCGGCGGCCATCGACGAGGGGAAACGCCCCGGGATCGACATGCCGCCCGCTCATCGTCATCAGCCGCTCCGCCGACGCGAGCCTGGGAAACGCCTGATGACCACGTTGGGATTGAATCTCCCCCTCCGTCCAGAGCGCCGGCTGCGGCTGCGAGCCCTGACCGCCGAGGCGGGCGGTGAACGTGCCGGTGAACGTGCCCGCCGCCGCCGCGGCGAGAAGTTCGTCGCGCGACCAGCGTCGGCCACGTCCGTCGTGCGTGACATAGACAGAAGCTCCCTTCGCTCCGTCGAACTCGATCGCTACCGCTCCCGAATCGTCGCCCGCCGTCACCACCCCCTCTCCGCGGAGGAGCACCGTGCCGTCGCTCGTGGCGGCCTCGAGGGCCGCGAGGAGATCGCGAGAGAGACGCTGATCGGGGGCGGCCGTGACGGCATCGAGCGTCACCTGCCGGCCAAAGGCTCCAGGAAAGCCAGTGCTCCCCTCGAGGACCATCTCCCACACCGGGTCAAATCGCTCCCGCCCCCCCCATGACATCCGCCACACGTCGCGCTCGGGAGTACCACGGTGGGCGACGTCGCGGAAGAAGTCGAAGTCGATGATGTTGAGCCGCCCTTGGGGGAGGATCAGCCAGCGGTCGTAGGCCCCGCGCCACGTCGGCGTGTCCATCCCGGTGCCGGGGGTGTTCGTGCTCACGAGATGGGGCATCCGGTGGCAATCGCCACAGACATTCGGCGTCGGCTTCGACGGATCGAGATCACCATCGACATGAAAGAGCCGAAATCCGCTCCGAGCCTTCTCGGAGACGATGTTCGTGGCGCTGCGACGCTGGGCCGGTGGATAGGGGATGTCGAGAAGGAAGGCGGCCATTGCGTCGCGGTCGGCCGCGGAAAGCGCCCCCGGTCTTCCTTCGTCGTTGACTCCTTCGTCTCCAGCCAGCCGCATCGTCGAGGCGAGGCCGCCGTCGATGAGGTGGCGGACGGGGCTCGATGGATCAGTACGGTCGCTGTTCGCTGCGACTGCCGCATGGACGCTTGCGGAATTGATCCCGCCGTAGGGGTCGCCGGGGATCCCGTCCCAATGGTAGGGAGCGGTGTCGCGGAGCCCCCGGCAGGGCATCGTCGAACGGGGCATGATCTGATTGCCGCCGGAGACGACCGGCGTGGCGAGCACCCAGAGGAGCTGATCGGTGTGGCCGTCGGGGTGGCAACTGGCACAGGAGAACGTCTTCGTCGTCGAGGCGGAAGCGCTGTGAAAAGCGATTTTTCCGCGCCGGACAACGTCGGGCGTTGGATCGGCAAGGGGAGTTGTCACAACCGCCCATGGATGCTCCCGGTCGGCAAGATCGACGAGCGTCACTTCATTGGAGAAGGCCGCCAGCACCCAGGCCCGCACCGGCGCCCCGTCCGCGCCACACTCGAGGGCCACGCCGTCGGGCCAGGCGCCCACCTTTACCCGGCCGAGAACGGCGCCACTGGCAACGTCGAGCGTCAAGAGCATGTCGGACCCAGCGGCGGTGGCGACAATCGTCCGGCCGTCGTCGCTGACCCGAATCGCAAACGGCGTGGCGAGCGCCGTGCCTTCGGCGGGCTGCTCCGGAGGGAGCGGCTCGAGGTCGTAAAAACGAGGCGGCTCGCCGCTGCCGGGAAGGACGCTCGTGAGTCGATTCAGAAACGGCCTGTTCTCGAGCTCGGCAAGCCCCTGCTGCTTCGTGCCGGCCCTGCCATTGGCGTCGTTGCGGGCATCGGTTTGGGCGAGAAACACCCGTCCCCTGGCATCGACGGTGAGGCCGTAGAGAAGCGTGCCGAGGCCGTCGACCGTGTCGAGAAGCTCGTCGGTGGCGGTATCGAACACGAACAGATCCCGGTCGGGGACGTCGGGATGCTTGATGATGTCGACGATAGACCCTAGGGAGAGGACGTTGTTGTGGCGGATCGAGTGTTCCCAGGCGTCGAAGGTGACGAGGTCGCCGTCGGGCTTCCCCCGGCCGCCGGAGAGTTGCGTGCGATTGTGCGACTCAAACGGCGCCACGTAGAGGCGGCCGTTTCGGACCTGAATGGCGCGCGGATCCTGCGCCGGAATCGGCAGCGACTTCACCACCCTCCGTGTCGCCACGTCGACGACGGCGACCCGGTTCTCCGACGACAGCGCCACGTACGCCTTCGTGTCGTCGGAGAAGGCGATTCCCACCGGCTCGTCGAAGCGGGTCGAGAGGGTGAGCGGGTCGAGATCCTGGATCGTGGCGACGACACGAAACCGCGTGGCGCTCTCCGGGGCGGTGTCGATGACACTCACCGAGTCGGAGACGTGGTTCGCGACCCACACCTCGCGGCCGTCGGGGCGGGCCACCACCGACACCGGCTGGATTCCGACCGGGATCCGCCGAACGACCTGCCGCGAGGCGATCTCGATGACGTCGACCGTGTCGGCGGGGGTGTTGGCGACGAACAGATACCCGCCGACGACCGCCAGTGGCTCGGCATGGGGGGAGAGAAAGCCGGGATGGCCGACCCCGGGAAGCGGATCGGGAGGCGCTCCGGCGGCCAGCAGAGGGGCCGTGGCGACGAGGATCCACAGGGAGTATCGAGCGAACAGCAAGCGGCCAGTGGCCGGCCGCAGAGGATCGTTTCGCATCAGCCCCTTCTCCAGGAGAACCATCGTCGCGTCACGGCAACGAGGATCGATGGCCAGTTCGGGAATGGCAAGCGTGCCCCGAAGAAAAACGCACACCGTGCGGAATCCTGACACCCCCCCCACGCTCCACCGGCATGTCGATGCCACGGGGATGCCTCCCCCCCGACGAGCGGCCACGAGAGCCCGCAGTTTGGCCGAGTATTCCGCGTCTTGCTAGGCTGCTTCCAGGGGCCACGCCCTTCTCCTTCGCCCCTCCCCCCTCACCTCACCTCACACGCTTCCCTTTGTTCGAACCCCGCACCCTCAGACGCCACATCGTCGATTTGGCCTCCCACGGCCGATCGGCTCACCTCGGCTGCGCGCTGTCGCTCGTCGAGATCTGTGCGGCGCTCTACGGCGGGGTGATGCGGTACGACCGACAAGACCCGGCAGCCCCCGATCGCGACCTTCTCGTCCTCTCCAAGGGGCACGGCGTGATGGCGCTCTACGCGTGCTTCTGCGACTTGGGATGGATCACTGATGGCGACGTTCGCGCGTATCTCGGCAACGGCACCCGCCTCCGCGGCCTCTGCGAATCGGACGTTCCCGGCTGCGAAGTGTCGAGCGGTTCGCTCGGTCACGGCCTCCCGGTGGCGGTCGGCATGGCCTATGGACTCGCCCGGCTCCAGTCCGATCGCCGCGTGTGGTGCATCGTCGGCGACGGCGAGATGAACGAGGGATCGATGTGGGAGGCGATGCTGTTCGCGGCCCACCACAGCCTCGACAAGCTCACCGTGATCGTCGATGCCAACGGCTTCCAGGCGATGGGTCGCACCGACGAGGTCCTCTCCACCGAGCCGCTCGTGGCGAAGTTCGAGGCCTTCGGTTTTGCGGCGGTGGAATGCGATGGCCACGATCTTCCTGCCCTCACCGCGGCACTGACCCCGCACGATGGCCCCCGGCACGCTCCCCGGGCCGTGATCGCAAGAACCGTCAAGGGGCACGGCCTCTCGTTTGCCGCGGACGATAACCGCTGGCACTACACCCGCCTCGACGACGCCACCCGTGCCGCCGCGCTCGAGGAGCTTCGCTGATGCGCCACGCCGTGTCGCCACTCCTCCTCGAAGCCGCCGAATCCGACGAGCGATTTCTCGTCCTTTCCGGCGATCACGGCTACGAACTCTTCGACGCCCTGCGAACCCACCATCCCGACCGGTTCGTGAATGTCGGTGTGGCGGAGCAGAGCATGATCGGGATCGCGGCGGGGCTCTGCCAAACGGGATTCCGCCCCTGCGTCTACGGCTTGGCATCGTTCGTGCCGATCCGGGTGCTCGAGCAGGTGAAGATGGATCTGTGCTTCGGAAGCCTCCCGGTGGTGATCCTCGGCGACGGCGCCGGGCTTGTCTATTCCGTGCTCGGCGCCTCGCACCAGTGCGGCGAGGATGTCGCCTGCCTCAGGCCCCTCCCCCACATCGCCATCTACTCCCCGTGCGATGCGCACGAACTGCGCGCCTGCTGGATCGAGGCCCGCGGCAACTCGACCCCGTCCTATCTGCGGATCGGCAAGTCGCACCCGGACGACATCCATCCCGGCGCCGTCCAGGGCACCTCCCCGAAGATCGTCCACGAGGCGACCCCCGGATCATCCACGGCCGTGATCGTCGCCACCGGCGCCATGGTCCGAAGCGGCCTGTCGTTTGCCCGCGCACACGGGTTGCGCTGCATCTCCGTCCCCCGGCTCAAGCCCGCACCTCTCGACTTGATCCCTCTTCTCGGCGATGCCGAGCGTGTCGCCGTCATCGAGGAACATGCAAGCAGCGGAGGCCTCTGGAGCCTGGTGCTCGAAATGCTCCAAGCTGCCGGCACCAACCGTTCGCTGCGTGTTGAAGCCTTCGGCCTTCGGACGATGTTCACCGCAACGGCGGGCGACCACCAGCACGCCCTCGGCGAGCACGATCTCGGCGACGAGCAGTTGGCCCGGCGGCTCGCCGCGTGGCTCGGCGCCACGGGTGCCCCCAGTCCCTGACCGGCCCGCGGCCGCCCACCGGTAGCGCCCCCCTTTCTCAACGCTCACACCTCGACTTTCCGCGCCTCCTGCGCGCCGACCGCAAAGACCCGCCGGTAGCGGGCGACTTCATGCGCAGGCCCAAGGGCCTTGGCCGGATTGTCGGAGAGCTTCACCGTCGGCCGGCCGTCGACGCTCACCGCCTTGCAGACGAGGCTGAAGGGGGCGAGGGCATCGGCAACGCACAGCCCGCGGAAGTCGTTGGTGAGGAGCGTGCCCCATCCAAACGCCACCTTCACGCGATCGACGAACCGGTGATGGAGCGCTTCGATCTCGGCGACGTCGAGGCCATCGGAGAAGATGACCGACTTCCGCCGCGGATCCTCACCGTGCGATCTCCACCACTCGATCGCCAGCTCCGCGATCCCGACCGGATCCCCCGAATCGATGCGGATGCCGCTCCATCGCACTACTGACTCCGGAGCCCGGGCAAGAAAACCAGCCGTGCCGAAGGTGTCGGGAAGGAGGATTCGAAGCGGGGCGGCATAGTCGGCCTCCCAATCGGCGGCCACCTCATAGGGAGATCGCGCGAGGGCCTCGTCGCCGTCGGCCAAGGCCGCGTAAACCATT
>CAJBCV010000187.1 GCA_903951635.1 uncultured Planctomycetaceae bacterium | reverse complement strand
TTGTGATCGACCAGCGCCCGACAGTTGTTGTGGCTCGCCCACACCGGGCCGGAAAAGACCTCCAGCGCCGTCCAGAACGCCTCGTCGCACAGATGCGTCGCATCGAGGATGATCCCGAGGCTCTCCATCGCCTTGAGCAGTTCCTTCCCTCGAGCGTTGAGCGGCGCGCTTGCATCGGTGCCGTGGGCATACCTTCCCGGACCGTAGTGCCCGGGGCCCAGTGCCCGCAGGCCATACGCATGCGCGCGCTCGAGATGCGACAGCGTCACCATCGAGTCGGCTCCCTCGAGGGAGAGGATGTAGCCGATCGGCAGCCGCGCCGTGTCGGCGCCGGTCGCAAGCGCCCCCTCCCAGCGCGCCACCTGCGCGTCGAGCCCTGCGGCGTCGACGATCTGGACGAGCTCCCCCGCCTCCTCCATCGCCCGATACCAGGCGAGTTGCCCCTGGGTCTGAGCCCAGGCCTGCTCCGGCGAGTGCCACCCTGGCAGCGGGTTGTCGGCCGCCACGAACCGGCCGATCTGCGTCGCCACGACGAGTCCGAAGCCTCCCCGACGCAGTTCCGGGAACGCCACCGTCGCATTTCCCCGGTCGGGCTTGTCGGTCCACCCCCGCGCCCGCTCCCTGGCATTGATCTCTCCCACCGGCAAGCGGAGATCGCGATTCCACTCGAGCGCATTCATCGACAGATCCAAATGCGCATCAATCGCAAACATCGTTGGTGTTCCTGGGGTGTTCCTACGTGCTTAGCGCCGGACGCCGCCCGGCGATGACTCCGCGTGCGTTACACGATCCGGGCAAGGACAAGGACGCCGACGAGCCCCACCACCGACACGATCGTCTCCATCACCGTCCAGGTTTTGAGCGTATCGACGAGACTCACCTGGAAGTATTCCTTGAACATCCAAAACGCCCCGTCGTTGACGTGCGACAGCGCCAGGCTCCCGGCGCCGATCGCGAGCACCATGAGATTCGGATCGACGTCGCCAGCGGCCACCAGCGGCGCGAGCAGTCCCGCCGCCGTCAGCCCCGCCACCGTCGCCGAGCCGACACACACCCGGATCGCCGCCGTCACCAGCCATGCCAGAAACAGCGGCTCGAGCGGAAGCACCCCGAGCGACGCCGCGATGACCTTGTCGACCCCGGTCTGCACGAGCACCTCTTTGAAGGCCCCCGAGCCGCCGATCATGAGGAGGATCGAGGCGACGTCGTTGATCGCCGCCGTGTACGTCCCCATCACCTCCGGGATCGTCCGCCCCCGCATCGTCCCCAGCGTCACCGCCGCCAGGCCGAGTGTGGCGATCATGACCAGATCGGGGTCGGCGAGAAACTTGACCAACGACGCAGCCTGCCCATCCGGGGGCACGCGCCACTCGACGAGCGTGGCGATCACGAGCAACACCGCCGGGAGGAGCGCCGTGACGATGCTCACCGCCGTGCCGGGGAGCTTTTCCGGCGCGAGCATCTTCCCCTGAAAACCCTCGAGCGGCGTGGCGGAAACGTTGGCGAGGAATCGGGAGAAGAGCGGCCCGGCAATGACCAGGGCCGGCACGGCGACGACGAGCCCGTAGAGAAGCGTCGTCCCCAGGTCGGCCTTGAACGCCGTCACGAGGGCCGTCGGCGCCGGATGGGGAGGAAGAAGCCCATGGGCGACGCTCATCGCCGCCAGTGCCGGCATCCCCACCACCAGCGGCGGCAGACGGTAGCGGCCGATGCAGGCGAAGATGATCGGCACAAGGAGCACGAAGCCGACGCCGTAGAAGAGCGGAATCCCGACGATGAAGCCGGTCGCCGCCATCGCCCACGCCATCCGCCGCTCGCCACACAAGCCGACGAGCACCTGAGCGATGCGCTGCGCCGCCCCCGACTCGACGACGAGTTTGCCGAGCATCGCCCCGGCGACGATCACGATCGCCAGATTGCCAAGCGCCCCGCCGATCCCCTTCCGCACCGCCCCGGCGACGTCGGCCGGCGGCATGCCGAGGGCCAGGCCCGCCCCGGCCGAGACGAGGATGAAGGCGAGGAAGGGATGCACCTTCCCCCAGGCCACGAGGAGCACCAGCGCAAGAATGGCGACGGCGACGATCGCTGGCCCCATGATCAGGCTCCGGGGAGGGCCGCCACGAGGGCCCGCGCCCGCGTGGCCAAGTCGTCGAAGCGCCCTGCCGCCACTTCCTTCGGGTCGATCAGTTGCGACCCGATCCCGACGCAGTGCGCTCCGGCGGCGAACCAGCCGGCGAGATTGCCAGGGTCGGTCGTCACTCCGCTCGACGGCATGAGCCGCAAGTGGGGGCACGGGCCGCGCACCGCCTTGAGGAACGCCGGCCCGCCGAGGGCATCGGCCGGAAAAACCTTGATCACCGCCGCGCCGAGCCGATCGGCCCGGATCATCTCCGTCACCGTCCCGGTGCCGGGGCACCAGGCGAGGTCGCGGCCGGCGCACCACTTTCCCACCTCCTCGTCGAGGTGCGGAGCGACGAGAAACGCCGCGCCGGCGGCGTGGAACGCCTTCGCCTGGGCCACGTCGAGGATCGTCCCGGCCCCGAGGACCATGCCGGGATGGACAACCGCCGCGCGGCTCACCATTTCGGCAAAGACGTCGAGGGCTTCAGCCGTGCGGTTGGTGAACTCGACGACCCGCAGCCCCGCCCCGTCGAGGGCCCCGAGGACCTTCATCCCGACCTCGGCATCGCTGCAGGTGAACAGCGGCAAGGCCCGCTGCGCGGCCAATCGGGCGACGATCTCGTCTCGCTGGATCACGGGCTTGGATCTCCACCGGGGATACCGACGCGTCAGGCCAATTCGAAGATCGCCTCGATCTCCACCGGGATGTTGCCGGGGAGCGATCCCATCCCGACGGCGCTGCGGACTCCGATGCCGGCATCGGCACCCCAGATCTCGGCGAACAGTTCACTGCAGCCGTTGATGACATACGGATGGCGGGCAAAGTCGTCGGTGGCATAGACCATCCCGAGCACCTTCACGACCCGGCGCACCCGGTCGAGGCCGTCGAGGTTGGCAAGGAGCGTCGCGAGGATCGTCAGCCCTACCTGCCGGGCCGCCGCCTTCCCTTGATCGGCATCGAGATCGCGTCCCACCCGCCCCACCATGAGCGTGCCATCGGGGAGGAGCGGACCGTGCCCGGAGACGTAGAGCAGGTTGCCGACCGTGACACACGGCTTGTAGACGCCGGCAGGCGCCGGCGCCGGCGGGAGGACGAGGCCAAGAGACTCAACGAGAGACTCAAACCGCTTCTGGATCGGCTGCGACACGGGATACCTCACGGGCTGGGAAGCGACGGGGAACGAGCGCATCGACAGCACCCCTCCCCACCGGAGAGAAGAGAATACCGCATCGACGCGCGACCGTCAGCAGATCCGCGGCAACTGCTCGCCGAGGGGCATCGGTACGATCCGCGTCCCGCCATAGGGCGTCCGGGCCACGACGAGGCCCGGATGGTCGGCAACGACGCGCCCGATCCGCGCTGCCTTGCCCCCGCGCGGATGGGCCCGCAGGGCCGCAAGCGCCGCGTCGGCCCCCGCCGCCGGCACCACCGCCACGAGCTTTCCCTCGTTGGCCACCTGAAAAGGATCGAGGCCGAGGATCTCGCAGGCCGAGGCGACGACCGGGTCGATCGGCACCGCCCCCTCGTCGAACTCGATCCCGATTCCGTTCTCCGCCACGATCTCGCCGAGCGTCATCGCCAGGCCGCCGCGGGTCGGGTCGCGAAGGAGGACCACGTCGGGAGAGGCGGCGAGGAGATCGGCGACAAGCCCATGGAGCGCGGCGGAGTCGCTTTGAATCGGCGCCTCGAAGGCGAGCCCCTCGCGGACGCTCATCACCGCCATCCCATGATCGCCGACGGTACCGCTGACGAGGATCACATCCCCCGCCTCCGCAGGCCGGCTTCCCAAGCGCGAGCCGGCGGGCACCAGGCCGATGCCGGCGGTCGTGATCGAGAGGCCATCCCCCCGCCCGCGCTCGACGACTTTCGTGTCGCCGGTGACGATCGCCACGCCGGCCGTCCGCGCCGCCCGTGCCATGTCGGCGACGACGCGCGAAAGCACCCCGACGTCGAGCCCCTCTTCGAGAATGAACGCGGCCGAGAGGGCCACAGGCCTCGCTCCACGCATGGCGAGATCGTTGACCGTGCCGTTGACGGCCAGGTCACCGATCGACCCGCCGGGGAACACGAGCGGCTGGACGACGTAGGCATCGGTCGAGAACGCGAGCCTCTCCCCTCCGTTGCTGGAAAACCATGCCGCCGGGAGGACCGCCGAGTCGCCGAGGTCGGCGAGGACGGAATTGGTGAAGGCAGGGAGAAACACCTTCTCGATGAGCTCGCGCGTCAGCCCACCTCCGCCCCCGTGGCCGAGAACGATCCGATCGTGGTGTGGAAGCGGCGACGGGCATGCCGGCCGCGACATGTCGGGGCGGTCGTCGCTCACCGGCGCCCCTCCCGGTCCGCCGCGAACCGGCCGGCATGGTAATACGCCGCACATGCCCCCTCCCCCGACACCATCGTCGCCCCCAGCGGCGTCCGCGGCGTGCACTCCCGCCCGAAGGCCGGGCACGAGCTCGGCTTGATCGCGCCGCGGAGGACATCCCCTGAGCGACACAGCGGCGATTCCGCCGTGACGATCCCTCCGACCGCGAATCGGTGCTCGGCATCGAACGCGGCGTATCGCTCGGCGAGCCGCCAGCCGCTGGCCGGAATCGTGCCGATCCCCCGCCAGGTGCGGTCACACGGCTCGAACACGTCGGCGATCACGGCCCTCGCGACGGCGTTCCCCTCCTCCGTGACGACGCGCGAATAGGCATTCTCGAGCTCGTGCCGCCCCGCCTCGAGCTGCACGACCGTCCGCCTGATCCCGTCGAGGAGATCGAGCGGCTCGAAGCCCGTCACGACGATCGGCACTCGGTAGCGATCACACAGCGGCGGATACTGCAAAGTCCCCATCACGCTGCAGACGTGCCCTGCCGCGAGGAACGCCTCCACCCGGTTCCCCGGCGACTCCATCACCGCCGCGATCGCCGGCGGCACGAGGACGTGCGACACGAGCACCGAGAAGTTTTTGACGCCGCCGCGCTCGGCGAGGCGGACGGCCATGGCGTTGGCAGGCGCGGTCGTCTCGAAGCCGATCGCGAAAAATACCACCTCCCGGTCGGGATGGCGGCGAGCCAGCTCGAGGGCATCCAGCGGCGAATAGACAACGCGGACATCGCCGCCGGCCGCCTTGACGCCGAGGAGATCGCCGTGCGAGCCGGGAACTCGGAGCATGTCGCCGAAGGAGCAGAAGATCGTCCCCGGCAGGGCCGCGATCGCAAGCGCCCGATCGATCATCTCAAGCGGCGTGACACACACCGGGCAGCCGGGGCCGTGGATCAATTCCACCTCCGGCGGAAGGAGCTGATCGAGGGCATGTCGAATGATCGAGTGCGTCTGGCCGCCACACACCTCCATGATCGCCCATGGGCGCGTCACGATCTTGCCGATCCCGGCGGCGAGGCGCCGAGCCGTGTCGCCGTCGCGGTATTCGGCCAGATGCTTCATCGCCGCGGCGCCTCCGCGGGGGGAAGCGGACACAGAGCCGGCTCGTCGAGCGGAGCCTCGCCGCGGATCTCCGCGAGCCCCTCCTCGAGGAGCCCCATCTCGGCAAACGTTCGCAGCGTCTCGATCGCCGACTCCTCGTCGATCCGCGACAGCGCAAAGCCGACATGGACGATCGTGTAGTCGCCGACAACGGCCTCGGGAACATAGGCCAGGCAGACATCGCGGACGACGCCGCCGAAGTTCACCTTCCCCATCCGCGTTCCCTGTTCCTCGCGGATCGATTCGATTCGTCCCGGCACGGCCAGACACATGCTCGTTTTCTCCTCCACACCCGCAGGCAAGCCTTCGATTCACTCGCGCTGCGGTGGGGGCGGCCCGCCCGGCAGAGCCGACGCCTCCGGATCCTGCTCGGGGCCCGCCGTGACCGGCGGACAGACCCAGATCAGACCATCGACAACCCGACACGGCCAGACCTCGAGGCAGCGATGGGGCGCCGTCAGGCCTCCCCCCGTGTCGAGGTCGAAGCGGTAGGCGTGCCACCGGCAGACCAGCGCGTTGCTCCCACCATCGATCGAGGCGGTATTGAGCGACAAGCCGGCGTGCGCGCAACGGCTGCGGAAGGCCCGTAGGCCGGTCTTTCCCCGCACAACGATTCCCGGCTTGTCGCCGGCCATGAAGGGGATCGGCTGCCTCTTCGTCACCGCCATGACCGCCTCGACCGGCGGCCCGGCGTGCCACCCCGCTGCCGGCCAAACCTTTTCATTCTCTGGCAGCAGCAAAGGCAACGCTCCGGGAGCGTTCCCCGTCGGGTGAGCGGTGTCCGCGGCAGCGACGCCAAGCAGGCCCCCGAGGATCCTCTCGCACACCCTCTCGACCCCCTCCTCGACGGCTGGAGAAAGCGGCTCGCCGTACTCGAATCGCTCCCCTTCGATCAACAGCACCGTCACTTCGGCCGGATACTCCTCGGCCAAACGCCACCGGGCAAAGGCGAGGGCATGGTCCCACCGGAGCGAATGGAGGCTGATGCCGGAGGGGGGAGGCAACTGCTCTACCTCCGCGCCGGAAAGCTCGATGAGCGTCCCTGGGGGGCCCCCGGAGCGACAAGCATCGACGACGATCACATGCGGCACGGAGCGCATCGAGAGGGCGACGTCGATCCCCGCCGTGGCGGCGTCCACGCAGCCGATGCCGTCGGGGAAACCGCGGGCCGTGAGCCGTCGCACGACTTCCGGGCCAGCCGCATCGTCGCCCCGGAGGAGATTCCCACAGCCAATGATCAGTGCCCGCACGCGTCCCCCCGTTCCGCCCGGCAAGCCAAACCGGGGACT
>CAJBCV010000186.1 GCA_903951635.1 uncultured Planctomycetaceae bacterium | reverse complement strand
GGCCGCTTCACGGTTGAGAGCGACTTCGATCACAGCACGAGTAAAACCGCAGGCGGATTCGGCTTCGGCGTCCTTGGGCCGATGGGCTATGCGAAGCTTACAGCTCTGAGAAACGTTGCCGTAGTTGACGACTACGCCGGGGCAGCAATGAAGTTGAGAGCACAAGCCACCGGAGGCACGCTTGTTCGGTTTGATCCGGTAGTCGCTGGGCAAAACTCACTCACGAGCGGACGCGTACATGTCGATGCACTACGACGTCTCGTACCACACGGCACTCCAAATGTATTTAAGCCTTCGCCGACAATCGCTGCCGGCAGCAAATACCAGTACACCGTGAACGGCGTGAAGGTAGAAATAAAATGGCACGCACCGGATGCGATGGCGGCGAGTAAGTTTCCTGGGAGCACTTCCGGGCGAGTGTGGACAGCACAAATAAAAATCGGAAATAAGTTGCTAGGAATCGATGGAAAGCTTTATCTTAAGCCTCAGGACATCACGCATATTCCAGTGGATTTCTAAGCCATGAAGCCATTCGACTACTACCGCGACTTGCCCGACGTCATGAGGCCGACCGAAGTGACGGCCGAGTTCGAAGCGATCCTCAGCAATCCCAACTTCCCGTGCTTTCCGCAGGAAGCAGCTGCAGTGCTCGGCGAGCTCAGTGAACGGCAGTGGAACACCTACACGTTGCTTGACACCGGAGTCCGCGGTGCGGTCGAGAGCCTCTTGGAGAAAATCTGGCGCGACGATGACGCTGTTTTGGCAGAGTCTCTTTTTGCAGTAGCCGGTAGGCTTGGACTCCCTTCGTTTCTGTCGTTCGTTGGTCAGCGAAGAGTCGCTCAAATGTCTTCGGCGGTCCAAGCAGTTGTCGCCGAATGTGTCGCTGAGCTTCAAGAATCGATTGCCGATCCATATTCTGGACTGCGATAATTGCTTCGCTGCCGCGGCTGGCAACGCCGCCGCGGCGGCGGGCTCGATCTATTCCGCGGCGGTCTCCAAGGCCGCGGTGGATCGGACGCGGGCGCTGAATGCGGTTCAGACGGGCTTTGTGGACGCCGCGACGACGGCGGGCGTCAAGGCGACAAAGACAATCGCCGCGGCGGAGACCGTCGAGCGGAAGGCGGTGGCAAAGGCCGACGTCGTCCACGGAGGCACGTGGCATGGGCGGCGTGGCGACGAGTGCCCGGGCCCACCTCCGAGAAGTGCCGGCCTGCAGGTGCGACGATCGCCGATTTCGAGAGACTTTGCCCGCTCCGGCCGCAAACCGGTGGTGAAGGAAAGCGACCTCGATCGCTATCATGGCTCCAGCCGGGCCTACTTCAGGCCCGCGGAGCAGGTCAATCGTCATGGATGTCAAACCGCCCGCCGCTACACGCCCCACGCTTGAGGCTGCGCAAGCCTCGGCCGCTGCGACTGGAGCGGCCCCTGCCAAGCGCCCCGACGGGGAGAAGGATTACCGGGCCTGGCCCTTCTGGGCGCCGCGGTTCTGGCATGGCATGCCGCTGGGCGTATGGGTGCCGCTGGTCGCCGAACATGGCGGACGGGCAGACCTGAGCCGGTGGGGGCTGATGGTCACGATCACGGCCGCGGCGGCGTTCAACTCGGTCATGGAGCCGATCTCAAACCTCCGCTTCGGCCGCCAACTCGCGAGCCCCCCACAGACGCCGCCGCCGCTGTTCATCATCGGCCACTGGCGATCGGGGACGACGCTCCTCCACGAGCTGATGATGCTCGACGACCGCTT
>CAJBCV010000185.1 GCA_903951635.1 uncultured Planctomycetaceae bacterium | reverse complement strand
CCGGAGGCCTCACAGCTCTCTCGGTTTTCAGACCCCGGCCGGGTTCGCCGCCGCGTGTGCCTGGGCCAGACCCAACCCTGAACCCTCATATCGCCTGGTACAACAAACCCAAGCCGGTCAGCTCTGCGTGCCCGCCGCCACTCGGGGGGCAGAGATGACCACGAAAGCAGACTCGCAAGGTTTCGATGGGTAGTCTGGCGAGCGGTCAGTTGGTTCGATGCAGTCAGACACACCCGCGTCCGAAACGATCGCGTCTTTCCAACTCACAACGCCGGGATCGGGATCGCCACCCCGATCATCTGATTTCGCATCTTGCTGTGATTCGGTGTGTTGGGGACTTCGTTCAGGGCGTGGTATCGGGGACACTCTTGAATCGTTCCGATCCGCGCAGACAATTGTCGGAGATGTCCGAGCGGCGAATCACGGACGGCAGACTGCATGACGCTTTCAGGCGAGCAAGTTTCGGCTATGGCCCCCGACCCGGCGTCGCTCGCCGCCGGGAAGAAACTCGCCGCGGCGAGACACTGGACCGTGCTCGGCCGCAATGACGAAGCGCTGTGGGGCCTCTGTCAAGGCAGCGCCGTCTATCAGGTGAAGATCGACCGCGCGGACATGGGCTACCATTGTTCTTGCCCAAGTCGCAAGTTTCCCTGCAAACATTCACTCGGCTTGCTTCTCATGGCAGCCGACGGCGAGGCGGCGCTCGCTGCCGGTGATTCACCCGATTGGGTGCGAGATTGGCTCGCGAAGCGGCAAGCTCGTAGCGCGAAGAAGACCGAGAAGCAAGCCGACGGTGCCGCGAAACCAATCGACGAGAAAGCCCAAGCCAAACGCCAAGCCGAGCGAGCTGCACACGTCCGCGAAGGACTCGACCGGATCGAACTCTGGATGTGCGACCGCGTGCGCGAAGGGCTCGCTGGGCTCGAGCGTCAGCCGCCGACATTCTTTGCCGAGCAAGCCAAGCGGCTCGTCGATGCTCAAGCACCCGGCATTGCAGGCTTGGTAGCGCGCTGGGGCGATATCGTCGGCGCCGGGTCCGATTGGCCCGAGCACTTGCTGATGGAATTCGGCCGATTGGAGTTGCTGATTCACGCCTACCGACGGATCGACGCGATCGATAATGCGCTGGCAAGCGACATCCGCCAAACAATCGGCTGGAATCTGACGCAGGAAGAAGTAGACCGCGATGGCGAACGCATCGATGACCTTTGGGTATGCATCGGACAGCGGACCGATGACTCCGAGCGACTTCGCGTGCAGCGGTCGTGGCTCGCCGGGCGTTCGACCGGTCAGACAGCGCTCATCGCACAGTTCTCGATCGCCACGCAGCCGTTTGAGCAAGCGATCGTACCCGGCTCGGAACTGCACGCGACGCTGGTCTACTATCCGGGCGTGGCGAAGCAACGGGCGAGGATCCTGGCCCGACGCGACGTGGAATCGACGTCCGAGCCGCTGCCGGGTCGCGTCACGATCGACGAACTGCTCGGTGATGCAGCGGATCGCGCCGGGCGCCAGCCATGGCTCACACTTGCCGGATACGTCGTCGGTGCAGCGATTTTCGTCCCTCCATCGAATGGCTCGATGACCGGAACCGCGGAGCGTTGGCGATTACGCGACAATACGGGGGAAGCATTGCCTTTGGCAAAAGGCGACTACTGGCATGCGCTCGCACTCGGCGGCGGGGAACCTTGTGATGTCGTGGTTGAATGGAACGGTCGCGAACTGCAGCCGCTCGGCATGACGGTGCGTGGGCTCTATCGAACGTTGTGACGACGCGGCAGAGTAATATGGAACAACTTCTCAAGCTCGCACTCACCGGGACGGCCCGAGCTCCGGCGGCCGGTGATGCCGCCGCATTCAACGGCACCGATCCAACGGCAGAACTCGTCGCCGCCGCCGGCATCGTCGAACGCGAGCGCCGGCTCCTCCTCGCTGCCGGAGCAGAGGCGATCTATCTGACCGCCGGCCGTCGGCCGGCATCGGGCATCGCAGCACCAGACGCCGCTCCGGCAGAGACCGGGCCGGTCGCGTCATCGCGGATCGCGTCCTTCTTGCGCGACGCCGTGCTCGGGAACGATCGCGAGTTTCTCTCGGATGCTCTACGCCGTCTTCGCGACGTAGGGCTCGCGCTACCGCATGAATTTCTTCCGCTCGCGCTCGAACAGAAGGACGCAACGCTCCGGGCCGCGATCCTCCCGGTCCTGAGCAAGCGCGGCCGCTGGCTCGCACAGTTCCGGGCGGAGTGGAACTGGATCGAATCACTGGACCAAACGGTAAAGCTCTGTGCCGGAGAAGCGACCGATCGCCAAGGCCTCGAACGGGCTTGGAACGAGGGCTCAGCCGAGCAACGGAAAGCGACGCTTCAAGCGTGGCATCGGATCGAGCCGGACGAGGCGCGGCGCCGATTAACCGAAATCTGGAAGACCGAAAGGGCAGATTGTCGGGCGGAATTGCTCAATGCCTTGAGAGCTCACCTTACCTCGGCCGACGAGCCGACGCTCGAAGCCGCACTTGACGATCGATCGATCACGGTCCGGTCGCTCGCTGCCGAAATGCTCGCGACACTGCCGACGTCGAAACTCACCGAACGCTTCGTAGCACGCGCTGATTCGATTCTGTCGCTCAGGCAGTCGGGCCGGGCCCATGACAAGCTCATCATCGCCTCGAATCCGCCGCAGGACATCGATGCGGCGACCGAGCGCGACGGCATCCCCGCGAAGCCGCCAGCACGATCCACCGGCAACGAGCATGTTGGCACACGCGCGTTCTGGCTCACGAATATCGTCGCACAAGTCCGCCCCTCGCATTGGACGACCAAGTTCGCGCACGAGCCCGCCGAGATCCTGACGGCCGTCGAGAATGATGATTTCTCCGACGCAATCGTCGATGGTTGGACGCGCGCGGCGGTGACATTCGCACCTCAAGACCAGGCGAGCGCTGCGTGGCTTTCACCCCTCGCGGTGTATTGGGCCGAGAAGGCCACGCGCGGGAATCCGGAACCGGTGGCGAATGTTTGGGAAAGGCTCGTCGAAGTCGTCGGAGCGATGCCGGCGACCGAGATTGAGCGAATCATCACTCGGCTCATGCAAGCGCTCCCGGAGCGACTCGATGCCGTGCTCGGCCAGTTGTTGCCGCGCGCGGTGATGCCTTGGAGCACACCATTCGCAACGCACGTCCTCGCCGGAGCGCGTGCCGCCATGCGTCAGACGAACGTCAACCTGATCCACGCCTGGACTAAGACCCTCCCCCTGGCCGCCGATGCGGTGCCGAGCGAACTCTTGACGCCGCAGTTGGAAGTGTGGGAGGCGCCCGTCGGCGACGAGTGGCAGTGCCGCGCCGCCGGTCAAGCGATCGAGGGCTTTTCGGAACGCGTTCGCGTTCGCCGCCTCTTCGGCGAGGCACTCCGCCAAGAGCTCGCGAAACGGACCACATTGACCGAGGGCTCGTAAATCCAATCCGTCGAACTGATCCAATCCCACCCACTCGAACCATCTCATGGCTCTTAAGAAGAAAAACGACGGAACTTCCGCGCCGGCCTCCTCGCCCGATGCCGAGGGCACACTTCGTCTGCGCGCAGAACAACAATTTGCCGCGGAGATCGCAGCGCTGTCCGAGGCCGACGATCGCCAAAAGCCGCCAAACTGGAAGCTTTCGCCCTGGGCCGTAAAGCTGTATCTTCTGGGCGGCACGCTTCCCTCCGGCTTCGAGATCACAGCGAAGTACGTTGGCCACGAGCGGCTTATCGAGATCGCCATCGCGACGCTCGCCACCGACCGTGCGCTGCTTCTCTATGGTGTCCCTGGCACCGCCAAGAGCTGGGTCAGCGAGCATCTCGCCGCAGCCATCTGTGGCACGTCCGGGTTGCTGATCCAAGGGACTGCCGGCACAGACGACTCCGCCCTGCGCTACGGCTGGAACTATGCACGACTCTTGGCGGAAGGCCCGTCGCGAAATGCGCTCGTGTCCAGCCCGTTGATGACCGCGATGGAGAGCGGCAGGATCGCTCGCGTCGAGGAGCTCACGCGAATTTCGAGCGAAGTGCAAGACACGCTGATTACGATCCTCTCGGAAAAGACGCTCCCGATTCCGGAGCTAGGGACCGACGTGCAAGCCGTAAAGGGCTTCAACGTAATCGCCACGGCGAATAACCGCGACAAGGGTGTGAACGAGCTGTCGAGCGCGCTGATGCGGCGATTCAACACCGTCGTCTTGCCGGTGCCCGACACGCTGGAGGACGAGCTGACAATCGTGTCACGCCGCGCCGAGCAACTCGGCCGCGCTCTCGATTTGCCGGCCGAGAGACCGGCATTGGAAGAGATTCGCCGCGTCGTCACGATCTTCCGCGAGCTCCGCAACGGGGCCACGGAAGACGGCAAGACGAAGCTCAAATCGCCGAGCGGATCCCTTTCGACAGCGGAAGCGATCTCCGTCGTCTGCGGCGGCGTCGCCATGGCGGCGTTCTTCGGGGACGGCGTGCTCCGGGCCTCCGACATCATTTCGGGGCTGCAGGGTGCCGTCGTGAAGGACCCAGTCCAGGATCAGATCATCTGGCAAGAGTATCTGCAGACGGTGGTGAAAGAGCGCGACGCCTGGAAGGATCTGTATCGTTCGAGCCGCGATTTTAGTTAACCCCAAGCCAGGCAGCCATGTCCACGCAAGTCTTCGGCATTCGTCACCACGGGCCAGGCTGCGCGCGAAGTCTGCGAGCCGCGCTGGAGGCCTGGCGGCCGGATGTCGTCGTCGTCGAAGGTCCGACGGATGCCGAAGACGCGCTGCAGCTCGCTAGGCGCGAGGAACTGCGCCCGCCGGTCGCGCTTTTGATTTACGCCGCCGATGAGCCGAGCGACGCCTCGTATTATCCGTTCGCGGAGTTTTCACCCGAGTGGCAAGCGATCCGTTGGGCACACGCCGCCGGTGTGCCGGTGAGACTGATGGACTTGCCGCAGACGCACCAGATTGCGATTCGACGCAAGGAGAAAGCGAAGATCCTCGCGAAGGTCGAATCCGAAGCCCAGATGAACGCACGCGGATCGGCGACAACCGCCGCCACGGAAGTAGAGACGTCGCCGAGCTACACTCCGCCATCGGAGGAAGACCCGGCATGGCGGACCGACCCGCTGGCGCTGTTGGCCGAGGCGGCCGGCTACAAAGACCATGAGCTCTGGTGGGAGCATCAGATTGAGCGACGTAAGGATCCGACGGACCTATTCACGGCGATCGTAGAAGCCATGCGAGTCGTCCGAGGGGAGATTCCGGGTGGGTCCGAACGTGACTTGATGCGCGAGGCGCACATGCGGCGCACGATCCGCGCGGTGCGGAGGGAGAAGTTCGAGCGAGTCGCCGTCGTCTGCGGCGCGTGGCATGCTCCGGTGCTTGACGACGACGCCCTCGACGGCAAGCGTGAAGGGTGCCGTACCTCGGACGACGAGTCCCGACTGCGTGGCCTGGAAAAGGTCAAAACGATCACCACATGGATCCCCTGGACCAATTCACGACTCACCTATCGCTCAGGCTACGGCGCTGGAATTAATTCGCCTGGCTGGTACGCCCATCTCTGGCATGCGCCGGCGTCCGCGGCGATGCACTGGCTTGCCACGGCCGCGCGGCTCTTACGGGAAGCCGATCTGGATGCCTCCAGCGCGAGTGTCATCGAAGCCGTGCGTCTCTCCGATGCCCTCGCCGCGATGCGCGACTTACGCAGCCCTGGCCTCGCCGAACTCAACGAAGCGATTCTCTCGGTCTATTGCCACGGCGAGTCGGCCCCGCTCCGCCTCATTCGTGATCGGCTGGAAATCGGTACCGCGATGGGGGAGGTTCCCGACGACGTGCCGGCCGTCCCGCTCTTGCAGGATCTTGCTCGCCTGCAGAAGTCGCTCCGGCTGAAAGCGTCCGCTGAAATCGTGCCGCTTGATCTCGACCTGCGCAAGGAATCCGATCTCGAGCGGAGTCGGCTCTTACGGCGTCTGAACCTCCTCGGTGTCGACTGGGGAAAGATGGCCCGGAGCGATCGAAGGACGTCGACGTTCCACGAGGTGTGGCGGCTCTCCTGGGAGCCCGAGTTCGCCGTACGCATGATCGAAGCGAGCGTCTGGGGCAACACGATCGTCACCGCCGCATCAGCCAAGACGGTTCACGAAGCCGAAAGCGCCCTGGAACTCGCTCGTGTCATCGAGCTTCTGGACGACGCGTTGAAATCCGGTCTCAACTCCGTCATAGACCGCCTTGTCGGTGTGCTGCACATGCGTGCCGCCGTCGCGGCCGATGTCCGGCAGCTCATGGACGCCATGCTTCCGCTCGCGCGCCTCGCTCGCTACGGCGACGTTCGCGGAACGCAGGCCGAGCACGTCGAGCCATTGCTGGTCGGCCTGTTCGAGCGAGCCTCGGTCGGCCTCCGTGCCGCCTGCACTTCGCTTGACGAAGAAGCGGCCCAACGGATACTCGCCGCGATGACGAACACCACGCAAGCGCTCGACCTTCTGGGCCGCGACGACCTCAACATCGAATGGTGTGACCGGCTCGCGGTGCTCGTCGAATCCGATGTCTCGGCACTGGTACGCGGTTGGTGCTGTCGCACGCTCTTGGAGAGGAATCGCCTGTCGTCCGACGATGTTGCGCGAATTGCTGGGCGCGAAATGTCTCGCGTCCTGCCGCCCGCTGAATGCGCACTCTGGGCGACCGGTCTATTGCGGGGCAGCGGCCTTGTACTTCTGCACCTCGAAGGTATTTGGATCGCGTTCGATCGCTGGCTCGCCGGCTTCAGCGCAGAGGAATTCCAAGATGTGCTCCCGCTCGTCCGTCGCGCCTTCTCCGACTTCGCCCCAGCTGAGCGCCGCCAGATGGGCGAACGCGTTCGTCAGCTAAAGACTGACGGTCCCGGCGCGGCGAAGGAGAAGTCGATCGGCGCACCGCGCGACCTCGACGAAGGCCGGGCCGCAAAGGTGTTGCCGATCCTCGCGCGGATTCTCGGAGTAACCCATGAACATCACCGAGGAAGAACGTCTTCGCCGATGGCGACTTGTGCTCGGCAAGCCGGCCGTCGAAGGCATGCGAGGCACCGACCAAGGTGATCCCTTCGGCGGTGTGGACCCTCTCGGGCCCGATGACTTGCGGATCGATAGCGTCCTCGAAGCCCTTTACGACTCAACTCGCTCGGCCGGGCTCGGACCTTCATGCCCCAACGTGAATCGCTGGCTCGGCGACATTCGTCTCTACTTCAAGAAGAGTGTCGTGCAGGTCATGCAGCGTGACGCTCTTGAGCGATTGAATCTGCAGCAATTGCTTTTGGAGCAGGAATCACTCGAAGCGATCGAACCCGACGTGCACCTCGTCGGCACGTTGATTTCGCTCGCCAACGTGATTCCGAGGAAAGCGAAGGAGACGGCACGGCAGGTCGTGCGCAAAGTGGTCGATGATCTCGAACAAAGGCTTCGCAATCCGCTCACGTCGGCCATCCGCGGGGCGTTGTCAAAGTCGTCGCGCACTTCGCGGCCGCGGATGGATGAGATCGATTGGGATCGAACAATCCGCAAGAACTTGCACAATTACCTACCCGATAGAAAGACGATCGTCGCCGAACGTCCGATAGGTTTTGCGCGGCGACGCTCCTCGTTGCGCGATATCGTCCTCTGCATCGACCAAAGCGGATCCATGGCGACGTCGGTCGTTTACTCGAGTGTCTTCGCGGCGGTGATGGCTTCGCTCCGGGCCGTGAACACTCGAATGGTCGTCTTTGATACGAGCGTCGTTGACCTGACGGAGAAACTCGGCGATCCGGTCGAAGTCCTGTTCGGCACGCAGCTCGGTGGTGGCACCGACATTAATCGGGCCGTCGGCTATTGCCAGCAACTCATCACGCGACCGACGCAAACCATCTTCGTCCTTATCTCCGACCTGATCGAAGGGGGAGTCTCTGAGCAACTCCTGCGGCGCACGGCGGGGCTCGTTGGCTCGGGCGTCACAATGGTGTGCTTGCTCGCGCTGAGCGACGACGGCGCGCCTTGCTACGACGAACGGCTCGCGATGCAGATGACCGCGATTGGCGCCCCGGCGTTCGCTTGCACGCCCGACTTGTTCCCCGACCTGATGGCCGCGGCCATCCGCAGACAAGATCTCGGCGAGTGGTTGGCAAAGAATGGCGTCATCGTGCGTCGGGGGTAGTCGCAGCGGCGTGTATGCGGCCTTTACGGCCCGTGCGGGCGTTGATGTTTTGCGTGGTCTACGTGTTCCAGGTCATTGACCTGCCCCCCTTGAACTGATCCACGTCAGGACCGGGCTACTTGAGCAAGGCTCAGGCGCTCGGCGAGCCCCACGTCATCGGGGCGTCGGACGTCTCGAACCCTAGATCGAGCGTCTCCACGTGGAAACCGCACGGGTACGCCCCGTGGGCGTGTTGCTCGCAAGGAGCCCGGCGGCCAGCCAGACACATTCTTCCGGAGGGGCGGGACAGCCAGGACAGCGTCGCAACCCCAAGAACTTCAACGGGAAGCGATGAACCCTCCCGGGAACACGCGCCGGACAGGGCCTAGACATTTGGCTCCGAGATACTCCCAGGATGACCCTCTCGGAACCTGACACCCCCGGGCACTCCCCTTCTGAGACGGGCCGGAAGGGCCTCCTCGGCTGCTCACTGCCGACAAGTCAGGCATTCCGGGCCGTGGCCAGACCCTTGCCGGTATCCGAGGGACGGAATAGCCCCTCCGCTGCTGAAAAGAAGCCATTCCAAAACAACGGATGGGGTGGGATTTGAACCCACGAACGACTTTCGCCGTTGCCGGTTTTCAAGGTCGGCGAAGGGGTGCCCGGGACGCCCGATACGAACACCCGTGAAAACGAGGCCGAAACGCTCCTACGGGCCTCGGCGACGGCACCGCGGGCCTCCGGCCCCGAAGGCGAAATCGAGCCAAACCGAGCCACCACAAGCCAAATCGAGACCACTCGCGCGACAAGTCAGCGACAAGTCGCGACCGGCCTGTCTCGAGATGACTCGAAATGTCCGTGAACGGAGCGCCCCCCGCCCTGCCCTGTCGAGCTAGCATCGAGCACGGCCTCGGCCCGCCAACAGCTCCATTTCTGCCTCACCCACTTCGAGGATGATCGGGGCGGCGTGAGGTCGCCCTCCCCGGAGATCGCCGAGGCGAGAGCCAAGTATCCGGGCGACCTGTGCCCCAGTGGCCTGATCACGCTCTCGGACGAGGCGACCAAGGCGCTTTGATCCAATATCAAAGCCGTTCTTCCCGACTCATCCCGCTAACCGCCATCCGCACGCTCTGTCTCCCTCCTCGCCGAATCGGAGTCGGCCCGCTCCCGAGCCTGAATTCCTGTGCCTCATCGGCATAGCGAGGTCTTGGCAGACGCCCTAATGTGGGGGGTGTAATTCAAGGGGACCTTGCAGCCCGATCTTCGTTTGGAGGTGACCTATGCGCTGGGTGATCGTGTCGATCGTCATGGCGATGATGGTGCCGGCAATTGGGCAGCAGGATACGAACGAGATCCAGGAGTTAGATGTTGAGCGGGCAAGGGAACTTGCGACTCCTCCGAGCGAGCTGAATCTCAACGGCTTGACGACTCTCTCGCCGGAAGTAGCCGAGGTGCTGGGGACACACCGAGGCCCATTGGCTCTCGACGGCCTGACAACGCTCTCGGAGACGGTGGCCAAGGCGCTGGCTCACAACGAGGGCAACATTTCCCTCAACGGCCTTGCGACACTCTCGGACGAGGTAGCCGAGTCGCTGGCGGCGATCAGGGGCGACCTGTATCTCAACGGTCTGGCGACAGTGTCGGATCAGGCAGCCGAGTCGCTCGCGCAGCACGTGGGCAACCTGTATCTCAGGGGCCTTTCGCGGCTCTCGGACGACGCTGCCGAATCGCTGGCAAGGCACAAGTGGTGGTTGATTCTCGAAGGCTTGACGGAGCTCTCGGATGAGGCCGCCGAGGCGCTGGCGACGCACGATGGTTATCTGGTGCTCGGAGGCCTGACGACGCTCTCGGATGGGGCGGCCAAGGCCCTGGCGACGCACAAGGGCGGCCTGTGGCTCAACGGCCCGAAGACGCTCACGGACGAGGCGGCCAGGATGTTGGGGGCGTACCAGGGCCACCTGTTCCTCGGCGGCCTGACGACGCTCTCGCCGAGAGCGGCCGCCTTCCTGGCAGAGCACGAGGGTGATTTGGGCCTCTACAGTCTGACGACGGTCTCGGACGAGGCGGCTGAGGCGCTGGCGAAGCACAAGGGTCTTCTTGGCCTCGGCGGTCTGACAACGCTCTCTCCAAAGGCGGCCGCGTCCCTGGCAAATCACGAGGGTGGCCTGATCCTCGACGGCCTGACGACGGTCTCTGACAAGGTGGCCGAGGCATTGGCGAAGCACAAGGGCAGTCTATGGCTCAACGGCCTAACCATGCTCTCGGACGAGGCGGCTGAGGCTTTGGCGAAACACGAGGGTCTTCTTGCCCTCCTCGGCCTGACGACACTCTCGCCGGGATGCGCCAAGGCGCTTGCGACCCGCGAGGGCACCCTATCGTTCCCCAATCTGACCACCCTCTCGGGCGAGGCGGCCGAGGCGCTGAGTACGCATGAGGGCGAGCTTGACCTTAACGGCTTGACGACGCTCTCCGCCGAGGCGGCTGCGGGGTTGGCGAGACACAAGAACTATCTTGATCTCAAAGGTCTGACGACGCTCTCGGCCGAGGCCGCCGAGGGATTAGCGAAGCACGAAAATGCTGTTGATCTCAGTGGACTGACGACCCTCACGCCGGAAGCAGCCGGCTCCCTGGCCACTCACGCGGGTGATCTGAGACTCAACGGCCTGACAACGCTTTCGCTTGAGCTGGCCGAGGCGCTTGCGAAGCACAAGGACAGGCTATTGCTCCAAGGCCTGACCACACTCTCGGACGAGGTGGCTGAGGCGTTGGCAAAGGAGCTATTGTCAAATGTTGTGTTCGTGAAGGCTGAATCAGGCGGCGTTCTGCAGGACTCCGTCGGTGAAGATCCGACCTTGGATCACGAGGGTGAGTTGATGGCTTCCGTTGAGGCGTCGCCAGCGGCGAGCCGCTGACTCGGCGAGTTTGTACATCATTGCGAGACTGGCCTTCCTCGAGCCGCTCCCCTTGGTGCGGCGATGCCGCAGTCGGATCGTCGCGAAGGTGCTCTCGATGGGGTTGGTGGTGCGCAGGTGGCTCCAGTGCTCGGCTGGGAAATCGTAGAAGGCAAGGAGCACGTCGCGGTCCTTCGCCAGGGATGCGCATGCCGCTTCGTACTTGGCGCCGTACTTCGCCAAGAAGTGGTCGAAGGCCTTGTTGGCCATTTCCCTGGTTTCGGCCAGCCAGATCTGGTGGAGATCGGCCTTGGCTTTCGGTTGGATCGCCTTGGGCATGACGTTCATGACGTTGGCGGTTTTGTGGACCCAGCAGCGTTGCTCACGCGTCGTCGGGTAGGCCTCCCGCAGCGCGGCCCAGAAGCCGAGGGCACCGTCGGCGACGGCGATCGTCGGTGGAATGGAGAGCCCACGGTTCTTGAGGTCGAGGAGCAGTTCGAGCCAGCTCTGCTTGCTCTCGCGGACGCCGTCGATGACGGCGATCAATTCTTTCTGGCCGTCGGCCGTGGCCCCCATGACCACGAGCAGGCACTGCTTCGGATTGGCCGGATCCTCCAGGCGGATTCGCACGTGGATTCCGTCCGCCCAGACGTAGACGTACTGCTTGCCGGTGAGGTCGCGGCGGCTCCACTCGTCGTATTCCCCGCCCCATCGCTCCTTGAGCCGAACGATCACATTCGGACTGAAGCCCTTTGCCGACGGCCCGATGAGGGATTCGAGCGCCTGCCCGAAATCGCCGGTCGAGACACCCTTGAGGTAGAGCCAAGGAATGAGCTCCTCCATCGACCGGCTCTTCCGAAGGTACGGGGGAAGGATCTTTGACGAGAAGACGATCCGTTCGTCGCCAATCGACGCCTTGTCGCGGACTCGTGGCTGGCTTACCTCCAAGATGCCGGCGCCGGTCGCGACCTCCCGGGATGGCAGGTAGCCATTGCGAACGACTCGACGCCTGCCTCGCTCATCGAGCATCGCCGCATGCTCCTCGAGGAAGGCGTCCACCTCGCTCTCCAAGGCTGCCTGCAGCATCCGTCTCGCTCCGTCACGGACGATCGAGTCGAGCGGGCTCCGCCCGCTCTCCACGATCTCGTCGATCGGCTCCGCGCCTTCGGGCGACGACCGCACACCCTTCGCTCTCGATCCTGGACTTTCCGAACCGCGAACCGTAAAACCTCGCATGGTGGCGTATCCTTTTGCCCCAACGTGGGGCGGCTGGTGGGGTGATAGCCCCAGCAGGATACGCCGCCTTTTTTCATGCGCTCAACGAACACGACTTTCGGTCATAGCTCTAATCCATACGGCCCTGCCCTTTTGAGCGGCACGGGATCAGCAGCGGGTTCGTCCCCTTCTGTGACTAGAAGCAGTCCCGATCCAAACAGTCCCGTGCTTTCGTCGCAATACACCGGGGGCTCAAACACTGGCGGGCAGGGCAACGGCACGAATACCGGCAGTTCAGCCGGCGGAAGCGATCTTTGGCTCTTGTACGGCGCCGGATTAGGGGCTACTTCCTCTTCCTCTGGGGCCACTGGTGGTTCTTCGTCGAACCTCCCGGCACTTTTATCGCAAGACGCGGGGAGCTCCAGCGATGGCGGCCAGGGCAATGACGCGGATGGCAGCCTGACGAACGCCGAACTCTGGCGATTGTACTGGTCAGGTGCGGGGGCCGGTTCCTCGTCGGGCTCTGATAACGGCTCTGTTGCGAACGACCTGACTATTTCGGCGAAGTACACCGGCGGCTCGGGCGGTGGCCTGATGTTCTTTGCCACCGGAGCAACCGAGGCGGATGCGGCAAACTCGGGGAGCCAAGAGGGAACAACCGGGTCAACCGCGCTGACTCTGGCAAATGGCCAATCGACCGTGACGACCACGCCGCTGGTCTATCAACCCGGTAGCGACGACGGACCGGGGGTCGTCACGGCCGTGTGGACGGGCTTCGAAGGGGACGTGCAGTTTATGCCGGTGGCGGATGAGGACGTTCGAGCGGCATCGCCGCCAGAGTATTCCGGACCGACCATTCAGGCAGCTCCTCCGTGGTACATCAGCGCCTGGTACACGTTCTTCGGAAGACTTGCCAGCGATCAACCACTCATCAGTGATCCACGGGGATCAAAATCATTTGAAGCCGGTGGCACAACCTACTTCGTTCCCAATTACGTCCACGACGACACCTTCTACTGGATCGCCGGCAATCTCTACCACCGACCGCTCATCGGCGATGTGATTGGAACTGCGGAACTGCCATTCCGGTTTTTGGCGAATCCGGGACGCTTCGCCAATGCTACAGTCGACGGCGCCGTGGGCACGATCACGAACATTCCGAGGCTGCCAGAGATCTGGAGCGACATGCCGGACTACCAGCGGCAGGACTGGGTAATCAGAATGTTGGCCATCCCTTACCTCTGGCAAGTTGGGAAGGGACTCGCAGGAGCGAGCAGCGGGACTACGCCACCTAGCCCGCGATCGCTGGCTGATATTCTTACTCCCGAGGGACAACCTCTGGGAAGGCCTGGAGCCTCTCCGGGAATCCGCCGAATGAATGGCGGATTGGCTGAGGCGGAGAGGGTGTTTGCCGAACTAACCGCTGGGGCAAAGGATGTCACTCCTCCCGGTTATCCTGGGAAACTCTTCGAACTTCCAAACGGCGGCCGGGTCGGGCTCCGACCGATTTCATCCTCCGCTGACAAGTCTCCGTCAATAGACGTAAACATCCCGGATAATCCGGTCAGGAAAATACATTTTGAGCTTTGACAGTCCATGAAAGAACTCATCTCGGACCTTCTGCCAATTGGAACACCCAAAGAAAGCCAAGCTTTGCAAGGCGCCAGGCGCCGCATCCAGCGGCGGGGTACTTTATCTTCATCCTGCTGAGACGACCCATGAACACGAGATTCGAAATGGCGAAAGAGCTTATTGCCGAGGCACACGCCGATGAGGTCGGTTTGTGGTTCGTAGTGGCTCGTATCCGTGATGAGGTGGGAGACGCCGATCTCGATCGCCTCCAACGCGAGACTCTCGATTGTGTCGATCTGATGCTAGCGTCAGGTGATGTCTCGGCAGGCTCCTATCGCCCCGATGGAAGTGGACTCGAGTTATGGCATCGCGATCGACAGGACATTCTCAATCGGATCGCCGATGAGTGGAATAAACTCGGTCGAATTCCGGACATTGGTGACATCGTCGTGTTTGTGGGGCGCCATGGGGCAACATCCCTACCATGATTTCTGATCGAGTCTCCTCGGAGCGAATGCCGATGGTGCAGCGCTCCCTCTCCTCCACCGTTGGCGGACAATGGCCAACTTGAAGATTTCCAGTCGGCATCCTGGGCCAACTCGGCCAGCAACTGCATCCAAACCGACCTCTCGACGAACAACCCGTAGGCGCATTCGGGCACGCCATTATCCAGGCGGCCTGCCTTGGAAATCCGGATCCACGCTGCTCAAGGGCGACGCATCCCGATTTCGGATGGAGCACGCCTGATAGCTCGGCCCTGAGGCGGCTCCCGAGACCCGTTGGATACCAGGGTTGGTGGGCCCTCGCTCGCCGAACGCAACCCGACTCATCTGACGGTGTTTAGACCGGCGATCAGGACCGCCTCCGCGGCAGGGCCGCAGCGGTGTCTCCTGCAACAAACGGATGGGGTGGGATTCGAACCCACGAGCGACTTTCGCCGCTGCCGGTTTTCAAGACCGGTGCATTCAACCGCTCTGCCACCCATCCCAACGGCAGCCGTGAGCCAACGGCCCCGAACGACCTTCGCCCGAGCCTGCCAACGCACCTGCCGGAGACGCAGTCTAGCAAGCCTCCCACCGCCGTCAGCAGGCGGACGCGATCCACCGCCTGGAATACCCCCTGCCTCGGTGCCCCAGGGATCGCCTTTGACGAATAAGGCGATTTGGCCTAAAACTGATCAGTTGACCCCTGGATCGCGCGTGGATTTCCCGGCCTACGGCACTTCGTGCCCCCGCCGACCCCTTCGCGACCCGACACCCACACCCCACGAACACCCGACAGGACCAGCGATATCATGGGCGGCATCAGCAACCGGATGAAGGAAATCAAGCGTCGCCGGCACCGGAAGCAGAAGGTCGCCAAGTTCGCCCTCAAGCTCAAGAAGGCCACCCAGTCGGAACGGCTCGTCATCGCCACCAAGCTCCGCAAGATGACCGCCGGAGCTGAAGTCCTCATCGCCCGGATGGGCCTCGACGATCGCAAGCGCGGCTGATCGACGCCCGCTCGGCACTCGCTAGCCTGCGGGAGCCTTGCCAAGCTTGACTACCGAAAACACCAGGGGCCGCGCGAACTGAAGGCTTGCGCGGCCCCGATGCTTTTGCTTCCGTGGAGCTGTGCGGCAATCCTGCCGCCTCAGCCCGGCGTGAACACGAACTCGTCCTGCCCGAAGTCGATCCGCACCCGGCTCCCCTCGGCAAACCGCCCCGAGAGGAGCTCCCGCGCCAGCGGGTTTTGGAGCTGCTGCTGGATCACTCGCTTCAGCGGCCGGGCGCCATAGGCGGCGTCGTACCCGAGCCGGGCAATCTCCGCCACCGCTCCCTCCGTGCATTCGAGCGTCACTCCGGCACGGGCCGCCTGCTCGATGAGCCGGTTGACCTGGATCTTCACGATCTTCTCGATGTGCCGCTCGTCGAGCGGATGGAAAACGATCGTTTCGTCGATCCGGTTGAGAAACTCTGGCAGGAACCGGGTCTGGAGGGCTTCCTTGACCGCATTGCGGATCTCCTCCTGCGAGCCCCCCTCCTTCGTGATCTCCTGGATCAACTGGCTGCCGATGTTGCTCGTCATCACCACGATCGTGTTCGTGAAGTCGACCGTGTGCCCGAGGCTGTCGGAGAGACGACCGTCGTCGAGCACCTGGAGGAGGACGTTGAAGACGTCGCGATGGGCCTTCTCGATCTCGTCGAGGAGAACCACCGAATAGGGCCGCCGACGGACCGCCTCCGTCAGCCGCCCCCCCTCCTCGTAGCCGACGTAGCCCGGCGGAGCGCCGATGAGACGGGCCACCGTGTGCTTCTCCATGAACTCGCTCATGTCGATCCGCACCATGGCGTTGGAATCGTCGAAGAGCACCTCGGCGAGCGCCTTGCACAGCTCCGTCTTCCCCACGCCCGTCGGCCCGAGGAAGATGAACGAGCCGATAGGACGATTCGGATCCTGAAGCCCCGAGCGGCTGCGGCGGACCGCATTGCTCACCGCCTCGACCGCTTCGTCCTGGCCGATGACCCGCTGGTGAAGACGGTCCTCGAGGACGAGGAGCTTTGCCCGCTCCGTCTCCTGGAGCCGTGTCACCGGAATCCCCGTCCAGGCGCTCACCACCTCGGCGATCTCCTCCGGCCCCACCTCACGGCGTAGCAGCCGCTTCGCCGGCGCGGCTTCCTTGGCAGCCTTGGGACTCTCGTGCTCCTCCTGCTCCGCCCGGGCGGCTAGCGTGCGACGCTGCTGGTCGAGCTCGTACAGACGCTGGAAGAGATCCTCCCCCACCGGCTGCCCCGAGGCCTGCCGCTCCTTGATCGCGACATTCGCCTGCTCGAAGGCGAGCTGCGCCGCGTCGAGCTGCTTCCGCAGCTCCTCGGCGTTTCCCACGCCCGACTTCTCCGCCTCCCACTGCTCCCGCAGGCTCGCAAGCTTGCGGCGCAGCTCCGTCGATTCCTTCTCGATCTCGACCAGCCGTTCCTTGGCATGGACTTCCGTCTCCTCGGCGAGCTGGCGGGCGGCAAGCTCGAGCTGGACGAGCCGCCGCTGGACCTCGTCGATCTCGGAAGGGACGCTCTGCAGTTCCATCGCCACCCGGCTGGTCGCCTCGTCCATGAGGTCGATCGCCTTGTCGGGGAGGAAGCGGTCGGCGATGTAGCGATGCGACATCTCCGCCGCGGCGACAAGCGCCGAATCCTTGATCTTCACCCCCTTGTGATGGGCCTCGTAGCGTGGCTTGAGACCACGGAGGATCGCGATCGTGTCCTCGACGCTCGGCTCGCCGACCATCACCGGCTGGAAGCGGCGCTCGAGCGCGGCGTCCTTCTCGATGTGCTTGCGGTATTCGTCGAGCGTCGTCGCACCGATGCACCGCAGCTCCCCGCGGGCCAGCGCCGGCTTGAGAAGGTTGGCCGCATCGGAGCCCCCTTCCGCAGCCCCGGCACCGATCATCGTGTGGAGCTCGTCGATGAACAGGATCACGCCGCCGGCAGCCGCTTCCACCTCGCGGAGGATCGCCTTGAGCCGGTCCTCAAACTCCCCGCGATACTTCGTGCCGGCGATGAGAGCGCCAAGATCGAGGGCGATGACGCGCTTGTTGCGGAGCGTCTCGGGGACGTCCGACTGCACGATCCGCAGCGCCAGTCCCTCGGCGATCGCCGTCTTGCCGACGCCCGGCTCGCCGATGAGAACGGGATTGTTCTTCGTCCGCCGCGACAGCACCTGGATGACCCGGCGGATCTCGGCGTCTCGGCCGATGACCGGATCGAGCTTCCCTTGGCTCGCCCGCTTGACCAGATCGATGCCGTACTTCTCGAGCGCCTGGAACTTCTCCTCCGGATTCTGATCCGTCACCCGGGCACTGCCGCGGACGGCCTGGAGACCGGCGAGGAGTTGCTGTTCGTCGACCGCCGCCAACTTGAGGACGTTCTTCGCCTTGGAGGGCGTCTTCACAAGGCCGAGGAGGAGATGGTCGGTGGAGACGAACTCGTCTTTCATCGTGTCGGCCTCGGCCGACGCCGCCTCGAAGATCTTGATGAGATCCTGATCGGGCTGCGGCTGGGCGCCCCCCGACACCTTCGGGAAGTGGGACAGCTCGGCCTCGATGATCCGCTCGAGATGGCCGCGGTCGACCCCGATCTTCTCCAGGAGCGGGCGGACGATCCCCTCGCGCTCGGCGACGAGCGCCGAAAGGAGATGGACCGGCGTCGCCTGCGGGTTGCCGCGCGAGGCCGCCAACTCCATCGACCGCTGGACCGCCTCCTGGGCCTTGATCGTGAACTTGTCGAATCGGAAGGGCATGGCTTTGAGTCCTTCAAAAAAAAGGGAGACGGTGGCAGCCACCGTCTCCCCTCGGGAGTTTGGACCGTTCAGACCTGACCGGCGGCGGCTGTCACCGCGGCCGGTCGGGAGGAGAAGGGATCAGGCGTCCTTCTTGACCTCGAACTCGGCATCGATCGTGTCGTCGGCTGGCTTGCTGCCGGAGCCACCCGGCGCCGGACCGGCCCCGGGGCCACCCTGGGCCGCCGTCGACTCATAGAGCACCTTCGTGAGAGCGTGGGCCGCCTGCTCGAGGGCGTCGTGGGCCGACTGGATCGCATCGACATCCTCTCCCTTGGCCACTTCGCGGGCTTTCGTGACCGCCGCCTCGAGCGGCGCCTTGTCGGAGGCAGAGAGCTTCTCGCCATTCTCCTTGACGAGCTTCTCGGTCTGGAAGCAGAGAGCCTCGGCACGGTTGCGGACCTCCGCGAGCCGCTGCTTCCGCTTGTCGTCTTCGGCGTTGAGCTCAGCGTCCTTCCGCATCCGCTCGATCTCCGCCTCGTTCAGGCCGCTCGACTGCTCGATCTTGACCGTCTGCTCCTTGTTGGAGCCGAGATCCTTGGCGCTCACCGAGAGGATGCCGTTGGCGTCGATGTCGAACTTGACCTCGATCTGCGGCGTGCCACGCGGCGCGGGAGGAATGCCGTCGAGATTGAACTGCCCGAGGAGGCGGTTGTCGCGGGCCATCGGCCGCTCCCCCTGGTAGACGCTCACCGTCACCGCCTGCTGGTTGTCGGCCGCGGTGCTGAAGACCTGCTTCCGCTCGGTGGGAACCGTCGTGTTGCGCTCGACGAGTTTCGTGAACAGCCCCCCCTCGGTCTCGATGCCGAGTGAGAGCGGGGTGACGTCGAGGAGGAGCACGTCCTGGACCTCGCCGCCGAGCACGCCCCCCTGGATCGCCGCCCCGAGGGCCACGACCTCGTCGGGATTGACCCCCTTGTGGGGCTCCTTCGAGAACAGCTTCTTGACGAGCTCCTGGACCTTTGGAATCCGCGTCGAACCGCCGACGAGCACGACTTCGTCGATGTCCTTCGGGTCGAGCTTGGCATCCTTGAGGGCCTGCACGACCGGGCCGCGGCAGCGTTCCACGAGGCCGTCGCACATCTGCTCGAACTGCGCTCGGGTGATCGACATCTGGAGATGCTTGGGGCCGGTCGCATCGGCGGTGATGAAGGGAAGGTTGATGTCGGTGCTCTGGGCCGAGCTCAATTCCTTCTTCGCCTTCTCGCAGGCTTCCTGGAGACGCTGGAGGGCCATCGTGTCCTTGCGGAGATCGATCCCCTGCTCCTTCTTGAACTGGTCGGCGACGTGGTTGATGAGGGTCTGGTCGAAATCGTCGCCGCCGAGGTGCGTGTCGCCGTTGGTGCTGATGACGCGGAACACGCCGTCAGCCACCTCGAGCACCGACACGTCGAACGTGCCGCCGCCGAGATCGAACACGACGATCTTCTCCTGGGCCTTCTTGTCGAGGCCGTAGGCGAGCGCGGCTGCCGTCGGCTCGTTGATGATTCGCATCACCTCGAGACCGGCGATCTGACCGGCGTCCTTCGTAGCCTGACGCTGGGCGTCGTTGAAGTAAGCCGGGACGGTGATCACCGCCTTGTTGACCTTGTGGCCGAGGTAGCTCTCGGCCGATTCCTTGAGCGAGCGGAGGACCTTCGCCGAGATCTCCGGCGGCGTGCTCGTCTGGTCGCCCGCCTTCACCTTGACGTAGTCCTCGGGGCCGCCGACGACCTCGTAGGGGACCATCTTTTCCTCGCCGGCGACTTCGTTATGACGCCGGCCCATGAAGCGCTTGATCGAGTAGATCGTCCGCTTCGGGTTGGTGACCGCCTGGCGGCGGGCGGTGTCGCCGACGAGGGTCTCCCCCTTGTCGTTGAAGGCGACCACGCTCGGCGTGAGCCGATTGCCCTCCTTGTTGGCGATCACCTTCGGTTCCTTCCCCTCCATCACCGCAACGACGGAGTTGGTGGTGCCCAGATCGATGCCGATGATCTTCTCGCCCTTCGGGTTGGCCATGGGACTTGTTTCCTTGTCTTGGGGGTGATGTGCTGGGGTTTGATGCTGCGGGATGACTTGGTGGTGGACCGGGAACGGACCCGCGCCAGATTCGGCTGCAGGCGGCTGGAACGCGACCGCTCCCGGCCCAACGCTGGCCCCTGAGGTGCAAAGAGCGTGCCAGCCGGGAATGACGCCCAAAGAAGATCTCCCCTTTTCTCGGCCCGCAGAAAGATCGTGTTATTTACGGGACTGCCAATCTGATTACAGTGGGCGGTTCGGAGCCGGGCATCCGCGCCCCGGGCCGCCGGCCTGCCATTTTGGCTGTCCGACTCCTTTTTCCCCTCTTTGTCCGGCCTTGTCGTCCGGCGTTCCATGGCCAAGTCGGGCCCCCACCGCAAACCCTCGTCCGAACGCCTCTCCGCCGCCGAATCGGCGGAGCCACAGGGGAAGGAGCCGGGCCTCGCCCCGCTCCGCGGCGAGATCGACCGCATCGACCGGTTGCTCGTCTCCCTCATGAACGAGCGGGCAACGGTCGCCGGCAAGATCGGCCATCACAAGCGGGCCACGGGCCAGCAGACGTACGATCCCTCCCGCGAGGAGATCGTCCTCGAGCGGGTTGCCGCGAACAATCCCGGGCCACTCTCGGCGGAGAGCCTCAAGGCGGTGTACCGCGAGTTGATCTCCGGGTCACGGGCCATCGAGCAGCACCTCCGCGTCGCCCACCTCGGCCCGGCCTGGACCTACAGCCATCTGGCCGCCCTCCACCGCTTCGGCAGCTCGGTCGAGTTTGTCCCGGTGGCGAGCATCTCGGCGGCCTTCGAGGAGGTGAACGCCGGCCACTCCCACTATGGCGTCGTGCCGCTGGAAAACTCCACCGACGGCCGGATCGCCGACACCCTCGACAACTTCTCCCGCCTGCCGGTGAAGATCTGCGCCGAGGTGCCGCTGCGGATCCACCACAACCTCCTGGCCGCCTGTGACCGGACGGTGATCGACACGGTCTACAGCCGCCCGCAGGCGCTCTCGCAGTGCCGCAACTGGCTCGCTCGGCATCTCCCCGATGCCCGGCTCGTCGAGGTGACCAGCACGAGCGCCGCCGCCGAGACCGCCGCCAAGACACCCCGGGCCGCCGCGATCGCCAGCCGCCAGGCCGGCGTCCATCACGGCCTCGACATCCTCGCCGAGAACATCGAGGACGTCGCCGGCAACACGACCCGCTTCGCCGTCATCGGCCATGCCGATTCTTCGCGCACCGGGAACGACAAGACGTCGCTGATGTTCGAGATCGAACACCGCCCCGGCGGCCTCGCCGACGCCCTGGCGATCCCCAAGAAGCAGAAGCTCAACCTCACCTGGATCGAGTCGTTTCCGCTCCCGGGGGAGGAACGGGGCTACATCTTCTTCGTCGAACTCGAGGGACACCGCGACGACCTCCGCGTCCGCCGGGCGATCTCGGCCCTCGAGCGGCGCTGCAAGCGGGTCGTGATCCTCGGGTCGTACGCCTCGGCCGCCCCGGTCGGCTGAAGGCCTTCGATCGCTCCCTCGTGAAGCGTCGCGGCCTCTCCGATCGCAGTTGCCACCGGCAGGAAAATCTGGTTCGCTCTTCCGACCGTCCAACCGTTCCCTCCCTCATCGAGGTCCGCGCATGTCCACTCGCAGGAAGCCCATCGTCGCCGGCAATTGGAAGATGAACCTCGATGGGGCCAAGGCCCGCAGCCTTACCGAGGCCGTCGCGGCCCGGGCCGGCGAGGCGGGAAGCGTCGATCTCGTCCTCTGTCCGCCGGCCCTCTACGCCACGACCGTGGCGGCGGCCCTCGGGTTGGCCGCCGGCAACTCGCCGTCGGGGGTGGCCCTCGGTGGACAGAACGCTCACGACAAAGAGAGCGGAGCCTTCACCGGCGAGGTGGCCCCGGGCATGCTCCGCGACATCGGCAGCCGCTACTGCATCCTCGGCCACTCGGAGCGGCGGACGCTGTTCGGCGAGACCGACGCGACGGTCAATGCCAAGGTCAAGGCGGTGCTTGCCGCGGGGCTGACGCCGATCGTCTGCGTCGGTGAATCGCTCGAGGAGCGGGAGTCAGGGCGGACCGAAGCGGTGGTCTCCGAGCAGGTCCTCGGCTCACTCGCCGGGATTCCCGCCGCCGACCTGGCGAAACTCGTCGTCGCCTACGAGCCGGTGTGGGCGATCGGCACTGGCAAGGTGGCGACCCCGCAGCAGGCCCAGGACGTCCACGCCCTCGTCCGCTCGCTCCTCGCCCGGCTCTCCTCGCCAACGGTCGCCGACACGATCCGCATTCAGTACGGCGGCAGCGTCAAGCCCGACAACGCCGCCGAACTCGCCGCCTGTCCCGATATCGACGGGGCGTTGGTCGGCGGTGCGAGCCTCAAGGCTGACGACTTCCTCGCCATCGCCAAGGCCTTCGGCTGAGCCACTCCCGCCCAGCGGGAGGCGCTTCGCCACACGCCCTCTGTCGGCCTGGCTTGGAAAAGTGTCATGGATGACTTTTTCCCCCGGCTGTTAGACTGCGTCCTCTCCGGTACCGGTACCGGAGAGGTCCATCCAAGGTTGCTCCTTTTCTGCCCGTCCCGGAATCCGTTGCCATGATCGTCCGCTTTCTCCTCGGCCTGTTCCTCATCCTCTCGTCGTTGTTCCTCATCCTCCTGGTCCTCATTCAGCGGGGACGTGGCGGCGGCCTTGCCGGGGCTTTCGGCGGCGCCGGGGGACAGAGCGCCTTCGGCACGAAGGCAGGGGACGTGTTCACGAAGATCACGATCGGCGTGGCGGCGTTCTGGATCCTGCTTTGCATTCTCGCTCTCAACGTGCTCGGCCGGCAGGAGTCAAAGTTCAGTGCCTCGACCCTTGGCACCTCCGCCCCGATCGGCACCGATGCCACCGGTGGGGCGCTCCCGGCTGCGACCACGCCGGCGGCCACCGAGGCGAAGGAAGGCGAGGGCGCTGCCGCCGGCGGCACGACCGCCCCGGCCGCCGCCGAAACGCAGGCACCGGCCGAAGCAAACCCGGCTGCCGACGCGGCGAAGTGATCCTTTCTCCATTCATCGCGGCGAAGGGATGATCACCACGTGGCGCTCAGCATGACCGGTTGTGGCGAGGGGCTCGCCACCGAAGGGGCCAATACCGCCCGGATCGAGGTGCGGTGCGTCAACAACCGCTTCCTCAAAGTCTCGCTCCGGTCCCGCGAGGGCTTCGCCGTCCTCGAGTCACGGATCGAGGCGGTCGTGCGGGAGCGAGTTCGTCGCGGCGCAGTGCAGGTCGCGCTCGACGTCGCCGGCCCACTGGCCCCTGCCTCGCGGGGCCTCGATCAGACACAATTGGCGGCCTACCTCGACCAACTCGAAGACTTCTGCGCCACCCACGATCTCCCCGTCCCGAAGACGGTCGATGCCCTCCTCGCCCTTCCCGGGATCCTCGTCGAATCGACGCCGTCCCAGGAGGCGATCGACGCGGCTTGGCCGCTCGTGCAGCGGGCACTGCAGACAGCGCTCCAGCGGCTCGAACGGATGCGGCGAACCGAGGGGGATTCGATGGCCCGCGACATGCTCGCCACGTGCAGCGAGATCCGGGCGCTGTCGGCGACGATCCGCGATCGTGTTCCCGCCGTCCTCGTCGAGCATCGCCAGCGGCTCAGCGACCGGGTGGCGAAGGTGCTCGAGCAGCAGGCGCTGACCCTCGGTGCGGGAGATCTGGCCCGGGAGATCGCCCTCCTCGCCGACCGCACCGACATCGCCGAGGAGCTTGTCCGCCTGGAGAGCCACCTCGACCAGTTCACCCGGCTCCTCGGCGAGGATTCGCCGGGGCGGTCGCTCGACTTCCTCACCCAGGAACTCGCCCGGGAGGCCAACACGATCGGCTCGAAGTCGTCCGATGTGACGATCGCCCATGCGGTGGTCGAGGTGAAGACCCGGGTCGAAAGGCTCCGGGAGCTCGTCCAAAACCTCGAGTGATCACCCCGCGGGAAACATCAATCCCCGATCGGACGCCGAGTCCTTTTCAGCCTCCCCTGCCGTGATGTACAACGGATTGATGGTTCGCCCAGAAAAGCCCGGTACGGGCAATGTCGTCGTCATTTCGGGCCCCTCCGGGGTCGGCAAGACGACGATCCTGCGCCGTCTCCTGGACCGCCTCCCGCAGCTCATCCCGAGCATCTCGGCCACCACCCGCCCCCCGCGAACGGGCGAACGGGACGGGATCGACTACCACTTCCTCACCCAGCCGGAGTTCGATCGGCGGCGGGACGGCGGGGAGTTCCTCGAATGCTGCCGCGTCTACGGTCGGCAGCACTGGTACGGAACGCTCGCCGGCGAGGTGGCCCCCCGGCTGACGGCCGGCGATTGGGTGGTGCTGGAGATCGATGTCGAGGGTACACTGTCGATTCTGGATCGGTATCCCGATGCGGTCACGATCTTCGTCGAGCCCTCCGACCCTGAGCATCTCGAACAGCGGCTCGTGGCCCGGGGCACCGAGACCCCCGAGGCGATGGCACGGCGTCTCGAGGTCGCCCATCGGGAGCTCAAAGAGGCCCATCGTTACCGTCATCGGGTCGTCAACGACGACGTTGACGCCGCGGTGGGCCAGATCGAACAGATCCTCCGGGCGGCCGGCCTTCCCCCACAGCACACCGACCGACGCTGGCCGAGAGCCATCTGACCGCCAGACACCCCCGCTCTGTCCAATCCCCACGTCCCACGCCCTAGCCGCCCCCCGAGGAACACGACCATGATCGACGACCTGCGCGAAGAAGAGATCGTCAACAAGGTGGGGGGGCGGTTCAAGCTCTCCACGCTCATCCAGAAGCGCCTCGTGGCGCTCAATGCCGGCGGCCGTCCCCTCGTTGACACCGACAGCACCGACAAAATGCAGATCGTCATCGAGGAGATCAAGCAGGACAAGATCTACCTCGACACCTCGTCGAACCTCCGTATCACCGGGGAATCGGCCGAAGCCGGTGGTCCGCTCGACTTCGATCCGACCGACCTCTGACCAACGGGCCCCTTCGGTGGAGAACTCCTCGGCCGTTCGAGGACTTGTCCCCGGTACCCTCACCTCGCGGAGATGCTGTCGCGGTGGGCGCTCCAGTGGCGGAAGGCAGTCTCGCCGGCCGTGAAATCGTCGTAGGGGTGTCGGGGGGCATCGCGGCCTACAAGGCGGCGGCGCTGACGAGCCTCCTCGTCCAGCAGGGCGCCGGAGTGACGGCCGTGCTGACGAAGCACGCGCGGAAGTTCGTCGGCACGGCGACCTTCGCGGCCCTCACCGGCCGCCCGGTGGCGACGCGCGGCTTCGACTCCTCGTCGCACCCCCTCGGGGCCCACATCGAATTGGCTGCCCGGGCCGACTGCGTCGTCGTTGCTCCGGCTTCGGCCGACTTTCTCGCCAAGGTCGCGCAGGGGAGCGCCGACGACCTCCTCACGACGCTCCTGCTTTGCGCCGAGTGTCCGGTGATCCTGGCGCCGGCGATGAACGCCGCGATGTGGGAGAAGCCGGCCGTGCAGCGGAACGTCGCTCAGGTCGCCGCCGACGGAGCCCGGATCGTCCCCCCGGGGAGCGGATGGCTCTCCTGCCGGCAGTCGGGCGTGGGCCGAATGGCGGAGCCGACCGAGATCGCCACGATGATCGCGGCGGTTCTGGCCGGCGGCGGTCGGCCGCGGAAGGGGTGAGCGCTGCCCTTGTCACACATCCTCCTCACCGCCGGTCCGACACGAGCCTATATCGACGACGTCCGCTACCTCACCAACGGGTCGAGCGGGCGGATGGCCGCGGCGATCGCCCGTGCCGCCCTCGCCGCCGGGCACGCGGTGACCATCGTCAGCGGACCAGTGTCGGTGGCCTATCCGGCGAAGGCACGCGTCATCCCGGTCGTCTCGACACGTGACATGCTCGCCGCCTGCCTCGTGGAACTCCCCCGCGTCGACGGCGTGATCGCGGCGGCGGCCCCGTGTGATTTCGAGCCAGCCGCGCGGGTCCCGGGCAAGATCCCCCGCAAGGGCTCCGGGCTCTCGCTCACCCTCGATCCGACCCCCGACATCATCGCCACCCTCTCCCGCCGATCTCGTCCGGAGCAATGGATGGTGGCTTTCGCCCTCGAGCCCGGCGCCGATCCGCGGCGGGCCCTGGAGAAGATCGACGCCAAAGCGTGCGACCTGATCGTCGTCAACGACCTCTCCGCGGTGAATGCCGGGTCGACGGCCGTCGCCGTCTACGACGCATCGCATGCGAAGGTGGGGGAGCGTCGGGGAACGAAGGGGGCCGTGTCCGCCTGGCTCGTGCGGCTGATCGCGGTCCACTGCTCGACCCCCGTCAGCCGCCGCCCCCGCGGCCGCCGCCCGGCCGGCCCGCAGGCCTGATCCGAGCCCGCTGCGGCCATCGGTGGCTCAGCCGACGTAGAGTGTTCGGGCCCCTGATCGCTATAACACCGCTGGACCCACCCCTTCGAGGAACCCCGATGGTCAAAGTCGCCGTCCTCGGTGCCACCGGCTACACCGCCCTGGAACTCCTCAAGATCCTCCTCCGCCATCCGGAGGTGGAGATCGTCGCCGTCACCAGCCGTCAGGATGGCAGCCCGCCGATCTCGAGCGTTCATCCAAGCCTCGTCGGCCGCCTCGATCTGACGCTTGAGGATCTCTCCCCGGAGGAGGTCGGCAAGCGTGCCGATTGCGTCTTCGGCTGTCTTCCGCATTGCGCCAGCGCCGAGATCCTCCCCCGGGTGCTCGCCGCCGGCGCGAAGGTGATCGACTTCTCGGCCGACTACCGGCTCGACGACGCCGCGACCTACCTCGAGTGGTATGGCCACGAGCATCCCGACGCCTCCCGGCTGGGGAAGACGGTCTACGGCCTTCCGGAGCTGTTCCGGGAGCGGATTCGCGGGGCCGATCTCGTCGCCAATCCGGGCTGCTATTCGACCTCGGCGATCCTTCCGCTGGCCCCCCTGATGCGGGCCGGCCTCATCGAGCGCGACGACATCATCGTCGACTCCAAGAGCGGGGTGAGCGGCGCCGGGCGCCAGCCGAAGCTGATGACGCACTTTCCCGAGTGCAACGAGAGCATGTCGGCCTACAACGTCGGTCGCCACCGCCACACCCCCGAGATCGAGCAGGTCATCGGCCGGTTCGCAGGCTCGGCACCGACGGTGATCTTCACCCCGCAACTGGCCCCGATGGATCGCGGCATCCTGTCAACGATCTACGCCAAGCCCCGCGGCACGGTGACCGAGGCGGGGGTGATGGCCTGCCTCCGCGAGGCCTACGCCGGCGAGCGATTCGTCCGCGTCGTCGATCATCTCCCCGGCACGAAGGACACCGTCGACACAAACTTCTGCGACATCACCGCCCGCATCGTCCGCGGCCGCATCCTCCTCATCAGCTGCCTCGACAACCTCGTCAAAGGGGCGTCGGGAGCCGCCGTTCAGAACTTCAACTGCCTCCACGGCTTCCCGGAATCGACCGGCATGCTCTGATCCGGTCGCGACGGGAGTCGTTTTTTTCGGCATCCTCCTCCATTCCGCCACGCCCCTTCCCTCCCCCGATTCCGTCCCATTTTTTTCCGCAGGCTCGCCTCCATGCCCATCGCCGAAACCCCGCTGCGTCTCCCGATCCCGTCTCTCCCCAAGGGCTTCCGAGTCGCCGGCATCCACGCCGGACTGAAGCGAAATCCGACCCGTGAGGACGTGTCGCTGGTCGTCTCCGATCGCCCCGCCACGGCGGCGGGCGTCTACACGACCAACCTCGTCTGCGCGGCGCCGGTGGTCTACGACCGGACGCGGACGCCCGGGGAAGGCTTCCGGGCGATCGCCATCAATTCCGGCAATGCCAATGCGTGCACCGGATCCCGGGGACTTGCCGATGCCGAGCGGATGGCGGCGGCTGCCGGGGAGCAGGTCGGCGCCGCGGCCGACGCCGTCCTCGTCCTTTCCACCGGCGTGATCGGGGAGTTTCTGCCCCTGGCGAAGATCGAGAAGGGGCTCGGTTTGGTGGCGGCGAAACTCGCCCACGACGCCGACGCCGTCGTCACCGCCGCCCGCGGCATGATGACCACCGACACCCGACCGAAGCTCGCCGGCTCGAGCTTCACCGCCGGCGGCACTTCCTACACACTCTTCGGCATGGCGAAGGGGGCGGCGATGGTGGGGCCGAAGCTGGCGACGATGCTTGGCGTGATCCTCACCGACGCCGATCTCGACCCGCGCGACGCCCAACGCCTTCTCGGTGAGGCCGCCGAGCAGACCTTCAATTGCGTCAGCGTCGATGGCCACACGAGCACCAACGACACGGTGCTCCTCGTCGCCAACGGCGCTGCCGGGGGAAAGCGGCTCAAAGGGGCCGATCTCGACGCCTTCGGCCGCGCCCTCCTCGACGCCTGCGATACGCTCGCCCGCGAGATCGCCGACGACGGCGAGGGAGCGACCCATGTGCTTCGCATCGAGGTGCGGGGATGCCCGACGCGCGATCAGGCACGGCAGATCGCCCGCACGATCGCCGACAGCCCGCTGGTGAAGACGGCGGTCTGCGGGGCCGATCCCAACTGGGGCCGGATCGTCTCGGCGGCCGGCTATTCGGGCGTGTACTTCGACCCGGAGAAGATGGTCCTCCGCCTCAACGGCACCCTCCTGTTCCGCGATGGGGCCCCGGTCGAGTTCGATGGAGACGCCGTCTCTGAGTCGATCAAGGCGGCTCGCGAGACGCTCATCGAACTCGACATGGGTTTCGGGAACGAGTCGATCCGTTTTTATTCCAGTGACCTCACCGCGGAATACGTCCACCTCAACGCCGACTACCACACCTGACGCGTTCGGGGCATTTTTCCCGCTCCGGTCGCCACCGCTTCCCGTTCCCGCCTCGTTCCCGCCTCGTTCCCGCCTCGTTCCTGACCGGTTTTCCGCCAGGATGCCGTCGGCCCCGCCGACGCGTCTTGACGCGCCCCCGACGAGAGGGTTCTCTCAAGGGGCTTTCCGAGCGATTCCCCCCCCTCCGCTTCCCGCTCCCCCCGAAGTCAGCCGCCCCATGATCGCCTTCCCGCCGCTCTCCCTGCCGGTCGTCCCCTCCTTGTTCGGAGCGCTGGCGCTGCCGTCCGCTGTGCTGTTGGCGCGGGCGTGTCCACGGTCGGGCGTGGTAATGAAGGGGGATGAGTCCGAGGACTCCGAGGATGATCTCGGCGACGAGGAGGACATCACCGCCCAGCCCATTCCCGAGGAGGAGTCGAGCTTCGACGACTTCGACGACGAGTTCGACGACGACTTCGAGGAGGAGGAGAACGATCCGGATTGGGATCACCCGGAAGAGAACGAGCCGCTGCCGCCCCCCGCCAAAGGGCCGTCGAAGCGGAAGTGACGTCGGTCGGCACCAATCCGCATCCGGCTGAGTGCCACCGCCCGGCGCCGCGCTTTCCCCCCATCCCGATTCCCCGTTCTGGCCTCTCCTTGTCCGCCCCCGCTGATACCCCAGGCGCGGATGATCCGGCCGGCGATGCCGCGTCGCAACCGCCGCGTCGTTCCAAGAAGAGACCCGCGCCGCCTGCGGGAGGTTCGCCGGCCTCGTCGCTCGCCTGGTTCGGCCGCCTCAACCAACTCGATTTCGACATCGATTTCTTCGAGCGGATCCTCGCCCGCAACCCCGACTCGATCGATGTTCTGCGGGTGCTGGGGGAACTTGCCTCCCGCCGGGGACTTCACGAGCGGGCGCTCGAACTCGACCGGCGGCTCGTCGCCCGTCTGCCAGCGGATTTCCTCGCCCGCTACAATCTGGCCTGCTCGCTGGCCATGGCCGGACTTCTCGACGAGGCGATTGTCTGCCTCGGGGAGGCATTCCGGCTGGGCTATGACGACGTCGCCCACATGGAGGTCGATCCCGACCTGGCGTCGATCCGCGAGCGCCCGGAGTTCCGCGCCCTCGTCGGTCGCGCCTGACCCCGGGCCCGAGTTCAGGCGACAGCGAGGCGCGGAGAGCATGCTCGATCAGTACGACAAGATCACTGAGGCCGTTGCCACGATCCAGGCGCGCTTTCCCCACCAACCGGCCGTGGGGATCATTCTGGGCAGCGGTCTCGGCGGCGTGACCGCGGCGATCACCGGAAAGGTCGTGATCCCCTACGCCGAGATCCCTCACTTCGCGCGCTCGACGGCCACCGGCCATGCCGGCCAACTCGTCTGCGGCCAGCTCGACGGCGTCCCGGTGATCGTCATGGAAGGGCGGATGCACGCCTACGAGGGATATCCGCTCGCGCAGATCACGTTCCCCGTCAGGGTCCTCGAGCGCCTCGGCGCCAGCCTCCTGATCGTGACCAACGCCTGCGGTGGGCTCAATCCGCACTTCCGCACCGGCGACATCATGATCATCGACGACCACATCAATCTGATGAACGACAACCCGCTCGTCGGCATCAACGACGACCGGCTCGGCTCGCGCTTCCCCGACATGTCGGCCCCGTACACGCCGGAGCTGATCGACGAGGCGCTGGCTGTGGCGCGGCACGAGGATTTCGTCGCCCACCGTGGGGTCTACGTCGCCGTCACCGGGCCGAATCTCGAGACGCGGGCCGAATACCGCTTCCTCCGCGTCATCGGTGCCGATGTCGTCGGCATGTCGACGGTGCCGGAGGTGATCGTCGCCGTTCATGCGGGCCTGCGCGTGCTGGGGATCTCGGTGATCACCGACATGTGTCTCCCCGATCACCTCGAGGTCGCGACGGTGGAGAAGATTCTCGGCGTCGCCAGGGCCGCCGAGCCGAAGCTCCGGGCGCTGGTCGCGTCGGCCGTCCGCCGTGCCGGCGAGGCCCGCGGCTGACCCTCAGGCCGCTGCGGCTCCCCTCCCCCGGCCATCCCATCCCGCTCCGGGCCTGCGAGCCCCTTCCCCCAGGAATCCATCATGTCCCGTCCCCTCCGGATCCTCGTCGTCGGCTGCGGCCATATGGGCACCTCCCACGCCAAGGCCTATCAGTCGCTCGATGGCTTCGAGATCGTCGGCGTCGTGTCGCGCGGCCCGAAAACGCGGCAGGCGCTCCTGGCGGCCCTCGGCACCGACGCTCCGCAGTTCTCGAACTACGAAGAGGCCCTCGCCGCCACGAAGCCGGACGCGGTCTCGATCAACACCTATCCCGACACCCACGCCGACTACGCCCGCAAGGCGTTCGCTGCCGGGTGCCACGTGTTCCTCGAAAAGCCGCTGGCGAACACCGTCGCCGAGGCCCGGGAGGTCGTCGATCTGGCGAAGCAGGCGGGGAAGAAGCTCGTCATCGGCTACGTCCTCCGCGTCCACCCGACGTGGACGAAGTTCATCGAGACGGCCAAGACGCTCGGAAAGCCGCTCGTGATGCGGATGAACCTCAACCAGCAATCGTCGGCCGATCAGTGGAAGACGCACAAACAGCTCATGAACTCGATGTCGCCGATCGTCGATTGCGGGGTTCACTACGTCGACGTGATGTGCCTGATGACCGGATCGAAGCCGGTCCGCGTCTCGGCGATCGGTGCCCGCCTCACCGACGAGTTGGTGCCGGGGATGTACAACTACGGCCAACTCCAGGTGACCTTCGCCGACGGCTCCGTCGGCTGGTACGAGGCGGGCTGGGGCCCGATGATGAGCGAGGTGGCCTACTTCGTGAAGGACGTCATCGGCCCGAAGGGGTGCGTGAGCATCGTCGGCACGAAGGAGGGGGACGCCGCCAGCGACGACGTCAACGCCCATTCGAAGGCCGCGCTCCTCAAGCTCCACCACTCGGAGACGAAGGCCGACGGCACGTTTGCCCGGCGTGACGAGCTCATCGACTGCCACGACGAGCCGGACCACGACGGCCTCTGCCTTCGCGAGCAGGAGGTGTTTCTCGACGCGATCCTCCACGATCGCGACCTCACCGCCCACATGGAGGACGCGGTCAACAGCCTGCGGATCGTCCTCGCCGCCGACGAAGCCTTCAAGACCGGCCGGACCGTCGAGCTGTGACGTCCACCGTCCGATCTGCCGACTCCCGCTTCCAAGCCCCCGCCATTCCCCGCCCCCCGAAGCCTCTCCTCCCATGTTCGATTCTGTCCGCGGCAAACCCGACTTTCCGAAGAACGAGACCGAGATCCTCGCCTTCTGGCGGGAGGCTCAGATCTACCGGAAGTCGCTCGAGCAGCGTGCCGGGGCGGAGCGGTTCGTCTTTTTCGAGGGGCCCCCGACCGCCAACGGCATGCCCCATCCGGGGCACTGCCTGACGCGGACGATCAAGGATCTCTATCCGCGCTACCAGACGATGCGCGGGAGACTCTGCGAGCGCAAGGGGGGCTGGGACACCCACGGCCTTCCGGTCGAGGTGGAGGTCTGCAAGGCCCTCGGCATCCATTCCAAGGCGCAGATCGAGGAGTACGGCATCGAGCCGTTCATCCACCGCTGCCAGGAATCGGTGTGGCGGTACATGAAAGAGTGGGAGTCGCTCACCGAGCGGATCGGCTTCTGGATCGATCTCTCCGAGGCCTACGTCACCTATCACAAGTCGTACGTCGAGAGTGTCTGGTGGGCGCTGGCCGATCTCTTCGACCGCGGCCTCCTCTACCGGGGCCACAAGATCGTCTGGTGGTGGGCGCAGGGGGGCACGGCCCTCTCCAGTGGTGAGGTGGGCCAGGGATACAAGGAAGTCGCCGACCCGAGCGTCTACGTTGCCTTCCCCCTTCTCGACGACGCCGGAGTGCCGACTGATCGCAGCCTCGTCGCCTGGACGACGACCCCTTGGACGCTCCCGTCGAACCAATTCGCCGCGGTGAAGGCCGATCTCGCCTATGTGGTGATTCGGGAGACGACCGCGGAGGGAACCCTCGTCGACGGCGCGCCGGAATACGTCGTCGCCGAAGCGCTCGCGGCGGCGCTGCCGGAGAAGCTCAAGAAGACCTTCACGACCGTCGCCACGTTGCCGGGCCGCGACCTCGTTGGGAAAAGCTATCTTCCCCCCTTCGACACCTATCGGCCAGAAGGGGCGCCGAATCCCTCTGCGCTCGTCGGCGGCGGGCGGGCCCCGGCGGCGTGGCGCGTCGTGGCGGCCGATTTCGTCACCACCGACTCCGGTACCGGCATCGTCCACGTCGCCCCTGCCTTCGGCGAGGTCGACTACGGCGTCCTCATGGCGGAGCAGCCCCGCTTCGAGTCCGGTGGGCCTGCGCTCCTCAATTGCGTCGCCCCCGACGGCACCTTCACCGACGCCTTTCCGATGGGAAGCGGCCGGTTCGTCAAGGAATGCGACCGCGACATCATCCGCGATCTCCGCAGCCGTGGACTCCTCGTTCACCAGGAACAGGTCGTTCACGATTATCCCTTCTGCTGGCGGGCCGACAGCGATCCCCTCATCCAATACCCGCGCGCGAGCTGGTTCATCCGCACCAGCCAGTTCCGCGACGCGATGCTCGCCAACAACGCCCGCATCGACTGGCTCCCCGGGCACATCAAGGACGGTCGCTTCGGCAATTTCCTCGAGACGAACGTCGACTGGGCCCTTTCCCGCGAACGCTACTGGGGAACGCCGCTGCCGATCTGGGTGTGTGAATCGACCGGCCGAGCCGAGGCAGTTCCTTCCTTCGAGGCCGTCCTCGCCAAGCCGGGCGTTGCCGGCACCGACGTCTTCGACCGGGCCAAGGCCGCCAATCCCGATCTCAGCGACGATCTCCGCGTCCACAAGCCGTACATCGACGCGGTCACCTACGACTCCCCCTTCGCGCCTGGATCACGGATGCGGCGCGTGCCGGAGGTGATCGACTGCTGGTTCGACTCGGGAGCGATGCCCTTTGCCCAGTGGGGATGGCCGCACGCAGGAAGAGAGGAGTTTTCGGAGCAGTTCCCCGCCCACTTCATCTCCGAGGCGATCGACCAGACCCGGGGGTGGTTCTACAGCCAGCTGGCGATCAGTACGCTCCTCTTCGGCGGCGACGGGCCGGGCATGCTCCCGGAGGGGGTCGCCGCGCCGCCAGCCGAGTATCCCCACCCCTTCCGCACCTGCATCGTCCTCGGGCTGATGCTCGGCGAGGACGGGCAGAAGATGAGCAAGAGCAAGCGCAATTACAAAGAGCCGGGGGTGATCTTCGACGCCTACGGCGCCGACGCCCTGCGCTGGTATTTCCTCGCCGGACAGCCCCCGTGGACCACGATCCGCTACAGCGAGCGGACGATCCGCGAGAGCGTGCCGGAGTTCCTCATCCGGCTCTGGAACGTCTATTCGTTCTTCGTGATCTACGCCAACATCGACGGCTTCGATCCCGGCACGCTCCTCGACGAGCCCGGGAGCCTCGATCACGCCGATCTGGCCAAGGCCCGCGGCTGGCGGCCGGTATCAAAGCGGTCTGAGCTCGACCGCTGGATGCTCGCGGAGCTTTCCGCCACGGCCAGTGGTGTCGTCGAGAAGATGGACGCCTTCGACCACTTCGCCGCGGCCGGAATGATCTCGGCGCTCGTCGATGGCGTCAGTAATTGGTTCGTGCGTCGCAGCCGCGACCGCTTCTGGGGGGCCGGCCGGGCCGACAGTCCGGAGGGCAATCCCGACAAGCTCGACGCTTACTGGACGCTCTACGAGACGCTCCT
>CAJBCV010000184.1 GCA_903951635.1 uncultured Planctomycetaceae bacterium | reverse complement strand
TGCGGCTTCGCTGCAGGCGGAGATTGAGCGGGTGCGCCGGATGACGATCGAGGAGCGGATCAAGGCGGCCCTGGGGATGTCCGCGCGATTCGCGGAGCTTCGACCATCGCCCCGCAAGGATTGACCCGCACATGAGCCGTAACCCTATCCTCGATGAGATTCATGCCGTCAGGGAGAAGCTCCTCGCAGCGTTTCAGGGCGACCTCCACGCCTACATCGCGGCGGCCCGACGGCGGGCGCTCGAATCTGGCCGACCAGTCTTCGAGCCCCGCCCCGAAAGCAGGAAGTCTGCTGCCTTGGTCGTTGACAAGGCCTCCTGAACGTGAACGTGAAGCGGGAGGAGGACTTCCCACGCGTGATCGGGCCTGCGTGGGCTTTCCATGCGACACCGCGCCCCGTCACTCCCCGATGATCTTCACCAGCACGCGCTTCGGTCGGCGACCGTCGAACTCGCCGTAGAAGATCTGCTCCCAGGGGCCGAAGTCGAGCTTCCCGTCGGTGATCGCCACGACGACCTCGCGCCCCATGATCTGCCGCTTCATGTGGGCATCGGCGTTGTCCTCGCCGGTGCGGTTGTGGGCGTAGGCCTGCGGGGAGGCGTTGAAGGGGGCGAGGGTCTCGAGCCACTTTTTGTAATCGGCGTGGAGTCCCGGTTCGTCGTCGTTGATGAACACGCTCGCCGTGATGTGCATGGCGTTGACGAGGCAGAGCCCTTCGCGAACGCCGCTCGCGGCCACGAGCTTCGTGACGTCCGGCGTGATGTTGCGAAACGCCATTCGCTCGGGGAGCGTGAAGGTCAGGTGGGTGGTGTGGGATTTCATGATGGAGGGTATCCTAGCCCCTTCGGCAGCGGGGGGCGTGCGGCTGCGCAATCCTTGGAAACCCGTCGATCTTACGCCGTGGAATCGCTTCGGTCTCTCGGCGTGAAGGGAGGCGGCGAGGCCTGACATCAGCATGAACTACGACATCCGTCTTCGGCCGTGGCGGTCGGTGCTCCTCGGGGCGATCGTGATGGTCGCGGGCGTTGGCGGCGCGAGCGTCTCCTCGCCGTGGTGGCTGTTGTTGCTGCCGATCGGGGTGACGTCGATCTTCCGCCTCGAACCGAACGTCGCCCTGGCGACGCTCGCCGACCTGAAACGCTCTTGCTTGCCCGTCTTGGTGCTCGGGCCCCGCTTCTATGGCGTCCTCCACGGCCGCTTCTGCCGGGGGGCGACGACCCTGCCCCAGGTGTCGTGCTTCGCGGAGGGGAGGGAGGCGCCGGTGGAGAACGCGACCGGCGCCGCGCTCGGGAAACCGGAGAAGCAGTTGACCCCATGGATGAGTGTGGCGATCGACGACATCGTCTCGGTGCACGCAACCTCCGGCGAGAAGACGATCCGACTCGGGCTCCGGGACCGGGTCGAAGAAATCGACTGCACGATGCCGTCGGAACGCGACGAGGTGCTGAAGTTGCTCCGGCCGGCCTGCGCGTGGTCGGTCGAGACGACCCGTCGAAAGGTTTTCAGGATCGACCTGAGGTCGTGGATTTTCTGCCTGCCACTGACGCTCTTCGCGGCGACGATCGCCCTCACGGCCGTCGGACTCGTCCAGCCGCAACAGATACCGCTGGCCGACTGGAACGACATCGGCGGGATTCGGGGGAAGGGGAGGGGACTGGCGGTGCTTTGGGTGCTGGCGAGCCAGGCCTACCGGTTCGTCGTCGAACAGTGCCCGCCGGTGGTGGCCGGGGTCGTCGGCATCGTCGGCGCGATCGCCTTCGGGACCCTCCTCGCCACCCTTCAGTGGCCCTGGCTCACCGACGAAACCTGGACCAACCCCCGCCCGCCCGGCGCCGGCGA
>CAJBCV010000183.1 GCA_903951635.1 uncultured Planctomycetaceae bacterium | reverse complement strand
GATCCTCTGGGACGTCTTCCCCGACGGGGCCCGGTTTGGCGGGGCTCCGGCGAACTTTGCCTGCACCGCCGCCGGCCTTGCCGCCGGTTTCGCCCGCGTCTCGATGGCAGGCGCCGTCGGCCGCGACGATCTCGGCCGCAGAGCGCTGGCCGAGTTCACGGCACGTGGCGTCGACGTGGCGGCGGTGGCGGTGCTCCCGGAGCCCACCGGCCGGGTCGACGTGACGGTCGATGCCGCAGGCCATGCCTCGTATGTGTTCGCTTCCGACTGTGCCTGGGACAATGTTCCTTGGAGCGACAGCCTCGAGCGGCTTGCCGCCGCGACGACTGCCGTCTGTTTCGGCACGCTCTCTTCGCGCGGGGCGACGTCGCTTGCCACGATTCGCCGCTTCCTTGCCGCCGTCCCCTCCCCTGCCCTACGGATCCTCGACATCAACCTCCGCCCGCCGTTCTGGTCGCCGGACGTCGTCCGTGACTCGCTCCCACGTGCCAACATCGTCAAGTGCAACGACGACGAACTGCCCGTGGTGGCGGAGATCCTCGGGCTCTCCGGCAGCCCCGAGGCGATCCTCCGGCAACTCGTCTCTTCCCACGCCCTCCGCTTGGCCGCGCTCACGCGTGGAACGAAGGGCTCGCTTCTGGTCACCGCCGACGGTTCGGCGAGCGATCTCCCCGGCACGCCGGTCGAGGTCGTCGACACCGTCGGCGCCGGCGACGCGTTCACCGCTGCGGTGACCCTCGGGCTCCTTGCCGGCTGGCCGCTCTCGAAGCTCCATGCCCACGCCGAACGCGTGGCGGCTTATGTCTGCACGCAGCGTGGCGGCACGCCGCCGATCCCCGCCGATCTCCGCATCGGGTGAGGGCGCGTGAGCGGCCTTCCGCCGAGTCCACCGCCGAAGTCCGGCGATTTCTCGGTCGGTCTGTCGTCTGACTCGGGCACGCCGCGGCTGATGTGAGCGCGGGCGAGGAAGCGCCGCCGGACGCGCGCCGGTTGATCCCGACATGACGGCAGTGTCGCGCGGAGAAAAGGCCGACGTGATGTCGCACTGGCCGCGGTTCCTTGTTTGTCGCTGTCGCGGCGCGTATGATCCTCAGCAATTCTACGTTTGGGGGATGCAGCGAGCGGTGATCCGGATCGAAACCCCGGAGGCCCTTGGACTGTGATCCGGTGGATCGTTCGATGATCCATGGGTGCGTCGCGACATGTTGGTCGCGATTGACACGTGCCGGCCACTCTGGCTGGCATGTCCGACATTCGGTGGCTTTGGCCTCCTGGCGTGCTGGGGAGCCTGCGGTGCAGCCACCCCCAGGAGATAATCGATGGTAGCCCTCATGCGCCCGCTTTTTGTCTCCACCTACCCCCCCGAGGCATGCGGGCTGGCGACGTTCACGAAGGATACCGCCGACGCGGTCGATCTGGCCGCGGGACAGGCCGTGTCGTCGGTCGCGGCGATCGAGCGGATCGCCGCTATCCCCGCGAGTGATCCGCGGGTGACGCATGTCATCGACAACCGTCGCCCCGAGGCCTATGCCTTCGCCGCCGAGGTGGCAAACGGCGGCCCCTGCGACGTCGTCAGTCTTCAGCACGAGTTCGGGCTCTATCCCGGTGACTGGGGGTGCCGGATCCTCGACTTCGCGGCGGCCTGCACGAAGCCGATCGTGACCACCTTCCACACCCTCCTTCCGCAGCCCGACGCGGCGCCGCGGCGGATCGTCCGCGAGCTCGCGGCGCGGAGCCGGCGCGTCGTCGTGATGACGCGGATCGCGGCCCGGTTGCTCGAAGAGCACTACGGCGTCGATCCCGACTCCGTGCGGATCATTCCCCACGGTGTCCCTCCGGTGCCGTTCGGCCGCGACGAATCCCTGAAGGAGTCGCTCGGTCTCGCCGGCCGACGCGTCATCTGCACCTTCGGGCTCATCAACCGTGGCAAGGGGCTCGAACACATGATCCGCGG
>CAJBCV010000182.1 GCA_903951635.1 uncultured Planctomycetaceae bacterium | reverse complement strand
GATCCTCTGGGACGTCTTCCCCGACGGGGCCCGGTTTGGCGGGGCTCCGGCGAACTTTGCCTGCACCGCCGCCGGCCTTGCCGCCGGTTTCGCCCGCGTCTCGATGGCAGGCGCCGTCGGCCGCGACGATCTCGGCCGCAGGGCGCTGGCTGAGTTCTCCTCGCGCGGCGTCGACGTGGCGGCAGTGGCGATCCTGCCGGAGCCGACGGGCCGGGTCGATGTGACGGTCGATGCCGCAGGCCATGCCTCGTACGTGTTCGCTTCCGACTGTGCCTGGGACAATGTTCCTTGGAGCGACAGCCTCGAGCGGCTTGCTGCCGCGACGACTGCCGTCTGTTTCGGCACGCTCTCTTCGCGCGGGGCGACGTCGCTTGCCACGATCCGCCGCTTCGTCGCCGCCGTTCCCTCCCCTGCCCTGCGGATCCTCGATATCAACCTCCGCCCGCCGTTCTGGTCGCCGGACGTCGTCCGTGACTCGCTCCCACTTGCCAACATCGTCAAGAGCAACGACGACGAACTACCCGTGGTGGCTGAGATCTTCGGGCTCTGCGGCAGCCCCGAGGCGATCCTCCGACAGCTCGTTGATCGCCACGCCCTCCGCCTAGCCGCGCTCACGCGGGGGGCGAAAGGCTCGCTTCTGGTCACCGCCGACGGCTCGGCGAGTGATCTCCCGGGCACGCCGGTCGAGGTCGCCGACCCCGTGGGCGCCGGCGACGCCTTCACTGCCGCCATCACCCTCGGGCTCCTTGCCGGCTGGCCGCTCTCGAAGCTCCATGCCCATGCCGAACGTGTGGCGGCCTTCGTCTGCACGCAGCGTGGCGGCACGCCGCCGATCCCCGCCGATCTGCGGTTCGGGTGAGGACGTGTGAGCGGCGAGGCGCCTGCGAGCAACTCGGGGCGATGCGTTCCACGGTTCACTGCGGAGTCGATCATCGATGCCTGCCAGCGAAAACCCGCTCGATCATCCGGCCATCGCCTGGCGGCTGTTCCATCCTCGGCGCACCGGTATCCTGCCGACGTTCGTCGTCGGCGAAGGGGAGCTTCGGCTTGGCTGCCACGCCATCCGCGTCGATCCCCAGGCTGGCTGGGTCGTCTCCTTCCATGGCAATGGTGAGCTCGCCGCCGAGTCGGAGCGGTATCTCGGCCGTCTGTTCACCGCGGCCGGCTGGAATGCCTGCTTCGTCGAGTATCGAGGTTACGGGGCCTCTGGGGGGCGACCGGCTCTGGCGGCGATGCTCGGCGACGGCCAGCGCGTCGCCGCGGCCCTCGGGGCTCCGCCCGAAAAAATCGTCGCTTTCGGGCGCTCCCTGGGGAGCGTCTATGCGATTGAAATGGCGCGACGTCTCCCGGCCCTCGGGGGCCTCGTGCTCGAAAGTGGCATCGCTTCCTTGAACGACCACTGGAAGCTCGCCAAGGAAGCCGGCGAGGTCGGCTGCGCCCCGGCAGCCATCGAAACGGCCCTCGCCGCCGACTTCGACCACGGTGCCAAACTGTCGGGGTATTCCGGGCGGTTGCTCGTCCTCCACGCTGCCGGAGACCGGCTCGTCGTTCCCTCCAACGCCGAGCGCCTCCATGCCTGGGGTGGCGGGAATGAGAAGCGCCTTGTCATCTTCCCGGACGGGGATCACAACTCGATCTTCTTTGCCAACGAGTTCGAGTACAGCGCCGAAGTCCGGCGCTTTCTCGGTCGGGCGACCGTCTGACTCGGGCACGCTGCGACGGATTCGAGCGAGGGGGAGGAAACGCCGCCGGACGTGCGCCGGTTGATCTCGACATGACGGCAGTGTCGCGCGGAGAAAAGCCCGGCATGATGTCGCGTTGGCCGTCGTTCCTTGTTTGTCCGTGCGGTCGTGCGTATCATCGACATCGGTTCTACGTTTGGGGGATGCAGCGAGCGGTGATCCGGATCGAAAACCCGGAGGCCCTCGGACTGTGATCCAGTGGATCGTTCGATGATCCATGGGTGCGTCGCGACGCGTTGGTCGCGATTGACATACATGCTGTCCACTCTGGCCGGCATGTCCGACATTCGTTGGCTGTGGCCTCATGGCCTCATGGCCTCATGGCCTCTGGTCTCATGGCGCCTCTAGGCCTCATGGCCTCCTGGGGGGCCTGTGGTGCAGCCATCACTCCGGAGGTGATCGATGGTAGCCCTCGTGCGCCCGCTTTTTGTCTCCACCTATCCCCCTGAGGCGTGTGGGCTGGCGACCTTCACCAAGGACACCGCCGATGCGGTCGACCTGGCCGCCGGGCAAGCCGTTTCGTCGGTCGCGGCGATCGAGCGGATCGCCGCCATCCCCACGGGCGATCCGCGGGTGACGCATGTCATCGACAACCGTCGCCCCGAGGCCTATGCCTTCGCCGCCGAGGTGGCAAACGGCGGCCCCTGCGACGTCGTCAGTCTTCAGCACGAGTTCGGGCTCTATC
>CAJBCV010000181.1 GCA_903951635.1 uncultured Planctomycetaceae bacterium | reverse complement strand
ATAGGCGCCGCTGTTGCCGCGCCCCTGGCCACGATCCTTGGGCTGATAGGGAAGGCGAAACTCGATGTGCCAGGTGGCGTCACCGAAGGAGTCCTTCGTCGTCACGCCCTGCATGAGCAGGCCATCGGGCGTCGTCTTTCCACCTTCGAGCTTCTCGACCCCCTTGCCGTCGAACACGACCGTCGCACCGGCCGGGGCCTTCGTGCCCAGGGTCGGGCTCTTCCGCTCCACCTTGGGGAGCTTCGAGTTGCCATCGGCAGCGTGGACGGCGCCGTCCTTGATGACCGCCTTGTGGGTCTTCCCCTCGGGATCGGTGATTTCAAAAGGAACGCTCGAGCCGTCTCGCTTTCCCTTCCCCTTGAGCTTCGTAGGGGCCTGCCAGCCGTCCCCGGGGAGGCCCCCTGGAAAGACGACGATGTCGAACTGGCCGTCACCGAGGGCCACGGCCTGGACGCCGAGTTTCATCGGAGCGCCCCCGACCGGGACCTCCCCCGAGTATTCACCCTGGAAGGGGAAGTCGTCGTCGGTCTTGGTCGGATCGGCGTAGGCGGGATTGCCCGTGTCGGCGGCCAGAAGGGAAGCCTGGGGCGCCCCCGCCAGCCCGATGGCGAACGGGGCGACGAGCGCGAGGCGGTGGGCGAACGAGCGGAGCGAACGGATCATGCGGATCTCCATGGAACAGCGTGACCGGGGCTCAAGAGCCCCCGGCAGTGAACGGAACGGGATGATTCCCCCCCAGGGGAAACCCCGCGAGAAAATCGTAGCGAACTTCGCGGCGCCGTGCGCCCCAGGGGCGGATCGCCCCTTTCACCCCCGGTGATCGTCGGGGCGGGCAAAGACGAGCCGGCCCGCCGGCCGCTGGAGGGTGCTTGTGACGCTCACCCCCACCGTCCGGCCGATCTGATCCCGGCCTCCCTCGACGACCACCATCGTGCCGTCGTCAAGGTAGCCGATCGCCTGCCCGTGCTCTTCGCCGGGCTTCACGAGGCGGACGGTGAGAAGATCGCCGGGGACGTAGGTCGGGCGGAGGGCCACCGAGACATCGTTGACGTTGATCGCCTGGACGCTGCGGAGGGCGGCGATCTTCACGAGGTTTGGGTCATTGGTGATGATTCGGCCGCCGAGCTTTCCGGCCATGGCGACGGTCCGGGCATCGTCGGAGATCTCGGCATCGACTTCGTCGTCGGGGGGGAGGACCTCGATGTCGATCGCCTTGCTCTCGCGGAGCCGGTTGAGAACATCGAGCCCACGCCGGCTGCGGAGCCGGCGCTGGCGGTCGGCCGAATCGGCCCCCGACTGGAGCTCGTCGACGACGAACGACGGGACGACGAACCGGCTCTCGAACAGCCCCGCCTCGGCGAGTTCGGCGATCCGGCCGTCGACGATGGCGCTGGCGTCGAGGAGGTTCGGCCGCATCCCTTGGATGTCGCGGGCGAACTCGACATACGGAATGAGGAAGCGGAAATCGTTCCGCGTCTGGAGGAGGAGGCTCGTGCAGACGTAGCAAAGCACCATCCCGAGGACCAGTGGCAGCCAGTCGAAGACCGGATTTCGCGGTGGGGGCGGGATGATCGGCGTCAGGGCGAGGATCGCGACGTAGGTGAGGAACACCCCGACGAGCATGCCGAAGTAGACCGCCGTGATCACGGTCAGGTCTTTCCGCTTGATCGAGGTGTCGATGCCGATCACCGTCAGCGGCACCGCAGCCATGCCGATCAGGACGGCCCAGGGCACCCAGGAGGGGGCCTCACGCATCCCTTCGGCGCTGAAAATGAGGACGGCAATCCCCATCGCCACCATGAAAAAGATCGCGCGGAGGACGAGGAGGGCCAGCGGTGAGGAACGGGACTGCATGGGGCGTTTGCTCGATTCCGGGGAGAGAACCGCTCAATCCTACCACGCCCGGCGGCGGCCCCCACCACCCCGCTCGATCGAGGCCGACCCCTTGCAGGAGGGGGGGCGGGCGGTGACGAAGAACGCGGATATGCCGGGGAAAAGAGAGAAAAAACGGATTCCGCCGTCCGCTCAGCCGGTTCCGAGGCGGCGGCGGTGGTCGAGCTCGAGGAAGCGGTCGGTCATTCCGGCGATGTAGTCGGCGGCGCTGCGTCGGGCGCCGAACAACTCGGCGCGGCCACGGAACCCGCGCGGGAGTTCCTCGGGGCGGGCGCAGTACCAATCGAACAGCTGCCGGAGCCGTTGCTGGGCGGGGACCCGAACGGCGAGGACGCGCTCGCAGCGGTAGACCCTCGTGAACAGGAATCGTTCGAGCTCCCGCTTGCCGGCGGCGACGTCGGGGGACGGGGCGACGATTCTCCCGGCATCGGGGCCGGCGCCCTCGCGGAAGGCCCGGCGGACGTCGTCGGGGGAGCGGATGGCGAGGGCGTCGATCGTCCCCCGGGCCCTGGCGACGAGCCCGGCGACCTGGAAGTCGACCAGTTCGAGGAGGACGGCTCGGCGGAGGTCGACGCCGACGATTCGGCCATGGCGCTCGCGGACCCGTTCGGCCGCCGCGGCCACCAGCGGCAGTTCGAGGAGCTCCTCGAGCGGCACCAGGCCCAGCTCCACCGCATCATCGGCGTCGTGGGTGTCGTAGGCGATCGAGTCGGCCGCATCGACGACCTGCGTCTCGAGGATCGGTGGAGCGCCGCTGCCGTCCTTGCGGCGCGTCGCCTGCGCGTCGAGGACCTCGAGGGAGCAATTGAGGCCGGGAAACCCCGGATAGCGGGATTCGAGGAGCTCCATGATCCGCAGCGCCTGGGCGTTGTGGTTGAAGCCCCCTTGGTCGGCGAGCAGCTCGTCGAGGACATCCTCGCCGGCGTGCCCGAGCGGCGGGTGTCCGATGTCGTGGGCCATCGCCAGCGCCTCGACGAGATCCTCGTTGAGGCCGAGCGCCCGGGCGAGCGTCCGGGCGATGCTCGTCACTTCGAGGGTGTGCGTCAGCCGGCTGCGGTGGTAGTCGCCGTGGTAGCCGGTGAAGACCTGGGTCTTGTGGGCGAGGCGCCGGAAGGCGGCGGAATGGAGAATCCGGTCGCGGTCGCGCTGGTAGGGGCTGCGGAACGCGTGCGGCAGCTCGTCGTGAACGCGGCCGCGCGAGTCGGCGGCGTGCATCGCCCAGGGAGCGAGGATCGTCGCCTCCCTTGCCCTCCAGTCAGGGAGCCAGGTGGCGGGGGGGGCAGAAGGTCGATCGGTCATGAACGGGGGGGCTCCTCGCCGCGGAGCTGGTGCCAGAGGGCGTCGAGCGATTGGGGGAGCACCTTCACGCCCGCCACCGAAGGCATGAAGTTCACGTCCCCTGGCCAGCGCGGCACGACGTGCCAATGAAGATGCCCCGGTAGCCCCGCCCCGGCCACGGCGCCGACGTTGAGGCCAATGTTGAAGCCGTGGGCCTCCATTCCGGTCTCGATCCGCCGGCACCAGACGACGAGTTGTTCCTGAAGATCGAGGAGTTGGACGGAGTCGAGGTCGGCGAGCGTCGCGCGGTGGTCGAGCGGGGCGACGAGGAGATGGCCGTTGGCATACGGGAAACGGTTGAGGACCACGACGCTCGAGGCGGTCCGCACGACGACCCCCAGTTCGCGGTCGTGCTCGGGGGAGGCCGACGCCGCCCGGCAGAGGAAGCAGGCGTGATCGGCGCCGGCCCGCCAGATGGCCGGCTCCACCGGTTGCGGTCGCGGGGTAGGGGACCCCTGGATGTAGGCCAATCGCCACGGGGCCCAGAGAGTGTCAGGATTCATGGCCACGATCCTACCGCACGGCCGCTCCTCCCGGCATTGACACGGGGGGCGTTTCTCCGGCAAATGCCAGCGGTGAGGCCGCAGGCTCCCACCCCGGCCGGCCGCGACCCCCGTTCGTTCCCCCATCCCCCGAGGCCGGCGTGCAGTTCAAGGTTGCCACCGACGTCTTCTCGGGGCCGATGGATCTCCTCCTGTTCCTCGTCAAGAGGCAGGAGGTGGACATTGCCGAGGTACCGATCGCCGTCATCGCCACGGAGTTCATCGCGTCGCTGGAGGTGCTCGAGGCGCTGGCGATCGATCAGGTCGGCGAGTTCGTGGAATTGGCGAGCGTGCTCCTCGAGATCAAGGCCCGGGCCCTCGTCCCCCGCCCCGAGGAGACCGAGGAGCCGGTGGAACTGGTCCGTGAGGATCTCGTCCAGCGGTTGCTCGAATACAAGCAATACCGCGATGCGGCCGTCCTTCTCGAGGACCGGGCGCGGCGCTGGGATCTCCGCTTCGCCCGCGTGACCGCCGACGTCCCCACGGGGCGGGGGCAGGCCGCGGAGGTGTCGATCGGCGATGTCCATGTCTGGGATCTGGTCGGGGCGATGTCGCGGGTGCTGCGGAAGCGGGAGAAGCGTCGCCCCCGACAGATCGTCCACGACGACACGCCGATCGAGACCCACATGGAGCGGATCGAGGGGCTCGTCACGGGGCGCGGGAAGGTGGCTTTCTCGGAGCTGTTCGAGGAGGCTATGCCCCGGTCGCGCCTCGTGGGTATGTTTCTGGCGATCCTCGAACTGGTCCGCCGCCATCGGCTGGCGGCCCGGCAGGAGGGCCTCTTCGACGAGATCTGGCTCGAGCCCCCCCCGGTCGTTCCGCAATCACCCCCCGCCGCGACCGGCTCCCCCGCGTCCTCCACCGAGACGTCCGCGCCCCCCCCGGCTGCCGGAGCGTCGTCCCGAGCCGAATCCCCCCCAGCCGCCGACCCCCCTGCATGATCGAGAACGCCCCGCTCCGCACGCTCGTCCACAAGGGGCTCACCATCCAGGGCTATTCCCGGGCCGCCGTCCAGAGTTACTGGCGGATCCCGGAACTGAAGCTCGGGTTCGATCTCGGCGCCCAGCCCTGGGCCTTCATGGCGACCGGGACGTGGTTCCTCTCCCACACCCATCTCGACCACATCGCCGCCCTCCCGGTGTACGTGGCGCGGCGACGGATGATGAAGATGGAACCGCCGACGATCTACGTCCCCGAGGCCTCGATCGAGCCGATCGAGAAGCTCCTCAAGGCGGTGTCGCGGCTCGACCGCGGGCGGCTCCCTTGCACGCTCCTCCCCGCCCGCCCCGGCGACGAGATCGAACTCTCGCGCGAGCATGTCGTCACCGTTTCGGAGACGACCCACACGTTGCCGAGCGTCGGCTTCGTCGTCTGGGAACGGCGGCGGAAGCTCAAGCACGAATACCACGGGCTGCCGGGGGAGAAGATCCGCGATCTGCGGCTCTCCGGCACCGACGTCACGCACGAGGTCCGCACCCCGCTGGTGGCTTACCTCGGCGACAGCTCCCCGGAAGGGCTCGACCGCTGTCCGGCGATGTTCGAGGCGATGGTTCTGATCACGGAGCTGACCTTCGTGGCCCACAACCACCGCAAGGAGCGAATCCACAAGTTCGGGCACATGCACCTCGACGACTTCCTCGCCCGGCGTGACCGATTCCGCAACGAGGTCGTGATTGCCAGCCACTTCTCCACCCGGTACACCGACGAGCGGATCCTCCGGATCCTCGCCAAGCGGCTGCCCGACATGCTCGGGGGGCGTCTCCAGGTGTGGCTCTGAGGTGGTTGTGGACAAAGTGCCCCCATGACAGCCGCCGCGGACTCGCCCCGGGCCGCCTATGTCCATGTGCCGTTCTGCCGGCACCGCTGCGGCTATTGCGACTTCGCCGTCGTCGCCGGACGGGATGACCTCATCGATCGCTACCTCGGGTCTTTGCGACGCGAACTCGAGCGTCTCCCCGGCCCCCTCGACCTCGCCACGCTCTATGTCGGCGGGGGCACTCCGTCCCACCTCGGCGCCGACGGGCTGCGGCGCCTGTGGGGGGCGTTTGCCGGCCGGCTCGCCCCTGTGGCCGGTGCCGAGGTGACCATCGAGGCCAACCCCGCCGATGTCGACGCCGCGCTCGTGGCGGCGGCGGTGGCCTGTGGTGTCAATCGGGTCAGCCTCGGCGCGCAGTCGCTCTCGGCCCGGACCCTCGCAGCCCTCGACCGGGATCACACTCCCGAGCAGGTCCGCCGGGCCGTCGACCTCCTTCTTGCCGCCGGCCTGGCGGTGAACCTCGACGTCATGACGGCGGCCCCGGGCCAGTCGCTCGCCGAGGTGGAACGGGATCTCGACACCGTTCTCGCCCTCGGGGTCCACCATGTCTCGGTCTACTGCCTGACCTGGGAACGGGGCACTCGCTTCATCGGCCTCCTCAACCGCGGAGTCCTCGAGCGTGCCGAGGAGGATCTCGAACGGCGGATGTTCGAGGGGGCGATCGACCGGCTGGAGGGGGGGGGCTTCGAGCACTATGAAGTCTCGAACTTTGCCCGTCCGGGGCACCGTTGCCGGCACAACGAGGGCTACTGGGACTGCCGCCCCTGGGAAGCTTTCGGTCCCGGGGCGGCCCGGTTCGACGGCCGGACGAGGATCACCAACCACCGCAGCCCCTTCACCTGGATGCGCCGGATCGATGCGGGGCTCGACCCCGCCGCCGACCACGACCGGATGACGGCGGAGGGGGCCGCCCGGGAGCGGATTGTCGTCGGATTGAGGCGGCGGGACGGGGTCGACCGTGAGGGCTTCCAGAATGCCAGTGGGCTGGAGTTTGACGATCTGGCGGGGGATTTGCTGCGGGAATGGGTGGCCAAGGGGTGGGCCGTCGATGACGGGGGCCGGATCCGGCTCACAAGATCGGGCCTCCTCCTCTCCGATAGCCTGTGGGCGGGGGTGCTCGGCGCCGGCTCCGGCGGTGGGGGAATGGGGTGAATTGGCCTCTTCCCGCGGCCTGTGGAGGTCGCTTGCCCGGGGCGGCGGGCATTGGTATCCTCCGGGGCTTCCGTCGAGAGGGTTCGCGCCTGCCGGTCAACGAGGCTGCGGGCCACGACGAACCGCGGACACAAAGGACATCGGGATCAATGAAGACGTTCATGGCGAAGCAGGGCGAGGTTGAGCAGCGCTGGTGGCTGGTCGACGCGACCGACAAGCGGGTGGGCCGGTTGGCAAGCGAGGTCGCGATGATCCTCATGGGAAAGCATCGCGCCACCTACACGCCGCACGTTGATACCGGCGACTTCGTCGTCATTGTGAACGCCGACAAGGTCCAGTTCAGCGGCAAGAAGTGGCAGCAGAAGCTCTACCGCTGGTACACCGGCTACCAGGGGCTCAAGTCGGAGACAGCCGCCGAGCGCCTCGAGCGCAGGCCGGAACTAATTATCGACGAGGCAGTTCGCCGCATGCTCCCGAAGACCCGTCTCGGTCGGCACATGCACGACAAACTCAAGGTCTACGCCGGTGCCGAGCATCCCCACCAGGCCCAGATGCCGGAAACGCTCGAACTGGCGGCCCGCTGACTTTCACCCCTTCCATCATTCACATCACTGACACCGGGTCCGAACGCTGAATCCGGATCCTGACACGAGGACTCATTCGATGGCCGAGCAGGGAACGAGAAGTGTGCGCAGTAATGGCGATGTGCTCGCCACCGGTCGACGCAAGACGGCGGTGGCGCGGGTGCGGCTGCGTCCGGGCAACGGGACCATCAAGGTCAACGGCCGTGATCTCGGGGTCTATTTTCCCGCGATCAAGGATCGTGTGCTTGTCTCCGGGGCCCTCGAGGTCGTCGGCCGTCAGTCGGCCGTGAACGTCGACATCAACGTCGATGGCGGTGGGCCGACCGGTCAGGCCGGTGCTTGCCGGCTCGGAATCGCGCGGGCCCTCAAGAGCTTCGACGGCGAACTGGCCGAACCGCTCCGTCAAGGTGGGCTGCTCACCCGCGACGGCCGCATGAAGGAGCGGAAGAAGTACGGCCTCCGCGGTGCTCGCCGTGGGACGCAGTTCTCCAAGCGTTGAGTCGGACTGCCTGGCCTGCCGGGCATCTGCCATCAGATCATCAGCAAACCCCAGGGGTGTCCCCCCTGGGGTTTGTTTTTTGGGAGGGAGTTTTTTCCTGAGGGTTTGGGCCGTGGTCTGGTCCAACTTTTGACCGCTTCCAGGGCCGTTCGACCGGCACCACCCCCCCGACCAGCAATCCCTCGGCATCTCCTCTCGATTTCCCTCGCCAGAAACCGAAGGCATACTAGATTCGAGAGGGGGGAGGGCAGCTTTCCGGCAGCCCGGTCTCCCGTCCCTCGAATCATCCTCGCTCCGGTTCGACTCCGGCATCAAAGGGTTTTGCCATGGCCCGCTCACTGACCGCTTTCCT
>CAJBCV010000180.1 GCA_903951635.1 uncultured Planctomycetaceae bacterium | reverse complement strand
CCTTTGGGCGCTTGAATGGGCTGCGGGAAGTCGGGGGTGGAGTCTTTGGCGCGGAGGTTGATCGTGCCGCGGAACGGCGGGGCCGGTGGAGGGAGAACCTTCGGGGTCGATCCACTCGGCTCGGCGGCGGGAAGCCCGGCGGAGAGGCCACCGACGAAAACCGCAAGCAGAAGCGAAAAGCGGACCAGCAGGGGAAGGGCACGGATCGGCATCAACGACTCCTTCGAGGGTTCTCCACGGTCTGCAAACGATGGCAGATTCGCCGGCAGCCGGAAAGGAGCGGGGAAAACGGACGAAAGACTGTCTACACAATGGTCGTTTCGACGGGTATTCTTGGCCGGCTCGCTGATCAAGGCCCCCGACCGTCGTCGGATCACCGTTTCCCCGGATGAACGCGCCCATGACCCCGGCTGACTGGACGGTGCTCTCGCTCCACCTCGCCGCGATGCTCCTCACGGCGCTCGTCCTCGGGCAGGTGGCGCGAAAGCTCGGCATCCCGGCCGTCGTCGGCGAGATCGCCGGAGGGCTGTTGCTCGGGCCGACGATCCTTGGCCGGCTCTCCCCCGAGACGTTTGCCTGGCTCTTTCCACCGACGGGGCCGGTGACGAGCGCCCGCGACGCGATCGCGCGCGTGGGGATGCTGTTCTTCATCGTCACGATCGGCCTCGAGATCTCCGTCAGCGAGTTTCGCCGCCTCGGCCGTAAGGCCCTCGCGGTGGGATCGGTGGGGACGTTTGTCCCGCTCATCCTCGGCTTCCTCATGTGCTACGTCTTTCCGACGGTGATCGGGGTCACCGAGAAAGACCGCTTCTCGACGGCACTGTTCATGGGCTCGCTCCTCTCGCTCTCCGCCAATCCCGTGATCGCGAGAATCCTCCTCGACATGGGGCTGTTCAAGAGCGACATCGGACGGACGATCATGTCGGCGACGCTCGTCGACGATCTCGTCGGCTGGGGGCTGTTCGCCGTGATCCTTGCCGAGTTCGGCCCGCAGGCCACGGCCAAGGGGCAGGGAGCCGTCGTCCTCGGGACGGTGTTCTTTTTTATCGGCGGCACGATCCTCCTCGGCAAGCTCCTTCTCCCCCGGATCATGGAATGGATCCATGACACCCTGCCGCGGCCGAGCGCCTTCATCACGGCGGTGATTCTCCTGGCCCTCCTCGGGGCGGCGGGGTCGGAGCACCTCGGGCTCCATTCGTTCCTCGGGGCGTTCATCGTCGGCATCGCCCTGGCCGACGTCGCCGAGCGCCATCCCGAGCCGTTCGCCACGATCGCCGAGTTTGCCTACGCCGTGTTCACGCCGATCTTCTTCGTCTCGATGGCGATCAAGGCCGACTTCATCAAGGGCTTCGATCCCTGGCTCGTCGCCCTCATCACCGTGGTCGCCTTCCTCGGAAAGATCTCCGGCGTGTTCGTCGGAGGGAAGATGGCCGGGATGGACAACCGGCAGTCGCTCGCCGTCGGCTGCGGCCTCAATGCCCGCGGGATCCTCGGGATCGTGATGGCGCAAGCCGCTTTCGAGCGCGAGCTGATCGATCTGCGGCTCTACGTCGCCTGCGTGCTGATGTGCGTGTTCACGACGATGGCGGCGGGGCCGGGCCTCGCGCTGATCCTCGGCCGCCGTGGGGTGCCCGCCGCCGAGGGCTGATCGGGCGCCCCCAAGGCGACACAGGCTTTCACCACCCGCCAGAGAGGACGGTTGGGCAATGGCGACCCACGCTCATTGACACCCCTCCAAACGGACTGTATCATCGCCCCAAAAAGGGGTCCGTTCATGCGCGGGAAAGAAATGCAGCCGCGCGAGACCAAGCCCACGCGATCAGGATGGTTCACGCCGGTCGTTGGGTGTGCAGTTATCTGTGTCTTTGCGGCTTGGCTTGCAGTCTATTTTCGCTACAGACATGCCCAGGCGTTTCCCGGAGATTCACTGCTGATTGAACCCGCCGTGATCGACATTGGCTTTCTTCAATACGGACAGAAGAAGATCGTCGAGGTGTCAATCAAAAACACAGGTCTACGAACCCACACGATCATTGGTGCCAATGTGTCGTGCTATTGCTTGACGTCGAGTGATTTTCCCCGGTCGATCCATGCCGGCCAGCAAGACATTGTGGCCTTTGAGATACTGGGCACCTCAGAGGCAGGCGAAGCGTTCGAGCAAAGGGCTGCTTTGGTCCTCGACAGCCATCGATCGGCACCATTGGCATTGAAAGTTAGCGGCGTTGGGGCGGCTGCAAAATCTGAGGAAGAATGAGGTCGATACGGTATCGGCTGGCCGAACACTTGCTGGATATGTTGTGATCAGTGAACAAAGATCCGGAGAAAATCTCTTGAGAGTCTCAATTGCACGGCACGTATCGCATGCCATGGCTTTTGTCGGTGTCGGATTGTTCTCATCCGGGATCGTTGAGCAGTCGATCGAGAAGGCCGTTGCGGCATCCGCGGCTGTCGAGAATGCAGACCTCCGGCTCTGCGAAGTTGGAACCTGTTTTACGGGCGCGGAGTTTTGTAAGCCAGGGCCTTGGTGTTGCTCGTGGGGGGTCTGCGTGGGCGTGTCATGGTGAACGTACTTCTTTCGAACTCGCGTCGTTGAGCACTGCTGAAAAAGGATGGATGTTCGGAGGTCGTGTCGGACTCGTTCAGTGATCGGTGCGTATCTGCTTCGGTTGGGCGATGAGCGATACCTTCAGGTCGATGCGTGCACGCAGTGCGACATTCGTACGGCGTTGAGACAAACAGGTGTCAAGGGAAGAAATGGGTCCATATTGCGGCTCGCGTGAGGACATCCGGTCGGGAGTCGAAGCCCATGAATGTGTTCGTGTGCTCTCCATCGGTGGGGTGTCATCCGGCGCTTCGTCTGGCACTGGGTGCGGCGATCGTCCTGGGATATTATTCACTCCCGGTGATCTCGTCAGGGGGCGAACCCGGTATTGCCGAGAATAAGGCGCCGCTCGATCGGATCGTTGAGGCGGCTGGACGATCTGCACGGCGATTCGAGAACGTGACACTCGTCGGGCATTGCCGGATTACGAACTCGCCGGATGGCAAGGAACCGACCGAAGATGTGTTCTGGTTCCGCCTTCTGCGTCTCGGTGAAAACATCTCCGCCGAGAAGTTGGATCCCCTCGGGGACGAACCGATTGCCTCGGAGCCACAGTGCGGGCCCGGTTGCACCGACGAGATTCTGAAGCGATTTCGGCTTCGGAGCGTCGTTTCGAAGAGTGATCGATACGATGTGCTGCTGCGGCGCAGCGGCGATGGCGGGAAAATGAATGTCGACCGGATCAATCACGATCCGAGTGGGCCATCGCGGGGCAAGTTCATCTTCGCGGCTCACGCGGTAATGCCTGCTCTGGAGGCATCCTATGCCAACTATCATGTGCCGGTAGCGTCCGTGTTGTCATACGAGGGGTGTCGCGTGGCGTTGTTGGCACCGCCACATCAGGGCGACATTCGGTTGTCGTATCAATGCATCCCTTCTTATGCGCCAGAGGGATTTCTCCAGACGATAGGCAAGGGCTCTGCGCGGCTTGGCAGTGGGGAAATCGTCTGCCGCGAGTCCGATGGTTGGGCAGTCAGTTCTCATTCGATGAACATGCGGTATGACGGGAGCGAAAAGGTGTCGTTGTCGATCGTCGAGACCGTGCGGTATACGACTGGCGGTGGTCCTGAGTCGGGCGTGGTACCCGCGCAGGTCGTTCAACGACGCCGGATAGCGGGAACGGGAAGTGATGTGAAAGTCGTGATCTCAGTTGCTGCTATTGAGTTTGGCACGCGAAAAGAGTCGGACTTTTACCTATCAGCGTACGGGCTGCCCGAACCCGCCGGGGACGGAATCAGCCACACTGCTCTGTGGATTCCAGGTGGAGGGTTTTTATTGTCTCTTTTCGGGTGTCTGTGTTTGCTCGCGGCCGCCTGCTTGAGATGGAAGCTGTCCTGCCAATGACTCGTATTCTGCCACTCGTCGGATCAGCAGATAACGTCAGGAGAGGCGTGTACGGTGCCCGTGTCAATGACGCGGCGGCTCGAGTGTTTACGAGAGCGTGTTCGTCCAGTGCGACTTGGTGACCGCCGCGAGATCAACGGCGAATCGTGTTGTGCAGATGCCGAAAGAGAAACTCCGCCCGGCGCCTCGAGGCGTAGGGGGTTTCGGCGGCGCCGTGGCCGGTGCCCGGCATGACGAGCAGTTCGAAGTCCTTGCCGGCCTTCACGAGCGCCGCGGCCACCTGCATCGTCGAGGCGGGGTCGACGTTCTGATCGAGCTCGCCGACGACAAGCAAGAGCTTTCCCTTCATGCGGTGGGCGTGGACGGAGTTCGACGCTTCGTCCCACGAGGCGTCGAGCGGCCAGCCCATCCACTGCTCGTTCCACCAGATCTTGTCCATTCGGTTGTCGTGGCAGCCGCAGTCGGCGACGGCGACGGCGTAGAAGTCATGGTGGGCGATGAGGGCCCGCAGCGCGTTTTGCCCGCCGGCGCTGCCGCCGTAGATGCCGACGCGCGACAGATCCATCCAGGGGCGTGTCGCCGCCGCCGCGCGGATCCAGGCGATCCGGTCGGGGAAGCCGGCGTCGCCGAGATTCTTGTGGCAGACGTCGTGAAACGCCTTGCTCCGATTGGCCGTTCCCATGCCATCGGCCTGGACGACGACAAACCCCAGCTCCGCCAGCTGCGACATCGAGCCGAAGGACGGCCGCCAGGCGACGGGCGTGTGGCTGTCTTGCGGACCGGCGTAGACGTTTTCGATCACGGGGTAGCGGCGGGCCGGATCGAAATGAGAGGGGCGGAGGATGATGCCGTGGATGTCGGTGACGCCGTCGCGCCCCTTGGCGACGAAGCGTTCCGCCTGAGGCCAGCCGGTGGCGACGAGGCCTGAGTCGTCGGCGACCTCGAGATCGCAGAGCTTCGCCCCGTCGCTGGCCCGGCGCAGCTCGTGCCGCGGCGGCAGATCGACCCGCGACCAGCGGTCGATGTAGGTCTTTCCATCCGGGGCCCAGGTGATTTCGTGCGTGCCATCCCCCTCGGTGAGCATCGTGAATCCGCTGCCGTCGAAGTTCACCCGCGCGAAGTGGACGTGATACGGGCTTTGGGCGGGGTCGCGACCCGAGAGACGGAGAACGAGGGAACGGCTCTCCTCGTCGACCTCCACCACGCTCCGCACCGGCCACTCCCCCGCCGTGATCAGGGTCGTGGCGCCGGTGGCGATGTCGACTGAAGAAAGATGATGCCAGCCGCTCCGCTCGCTACTCCAAAGGAGCTTCCCCTCGGCGGGGAGAGCGTGGAGCCAGGCCCGGTTGACCCAGTCGATGAAGGTATCACTCTGCTCGTCGATGACTGCCGAGACGCGTCCGGTGGGGACGTCGATCTTGAGGATCCGCATGACACGGTGGCCGCGCTCGTTGTAGCGAAAGAGAAACGACGAACCATCGGGGAGCCAGAGGAAGTCGGAGATTTCCCAGGGGGTGGCGAAGAGCGATTGATCGAGCGGCACTTCGGCGAGGGCATCGAGATCGAAGAGGTGCGGAAAGCGCTCGTCGATTCGGTCTCCCGGCTTGTCGTAGCGGAACTCGATCACCCGCGGTTGGGGCTGGTCTTTTGGCGTCGACTCGACGATGGTGACGGTGCGGTGCTCCCCTTCGCGCTGCTTGATCGCGATCATCCACCGACCATCGGGGGAGACGAAGCGTTCGTCGGTGAAATGGAAACCCTTCGTCGCTCCGGTCGTGAGCGGCTGCTCCGTGCCGTCGGCACGCTTCGCCACGAGATCGCCGTCGCGGAGGATCACCTCGGCATGTGGCGTGCCACTGGCGGGCGGCGCTTGCCGAGGCCGGCGGCGCTCGCCCGATCCGCGGCTCCCGCGTGGCACGACGTCGGGCTCGAGGGAGTCGATGCGGAAGGTCGATCCGCCGGAATCGGCCGCCGCGGCGGCCAGGAGCGTGCCGTCGCCGCGCTCGAAGCCCCACAGATGGCTGGCGAACGTGTGCTGATCGCGCGAGGCCCCGGGGGAGAGCGTGCCGTAGGCATGGCGCTCGCCGCCGCCGTCGATCCAGACGATCCTCAGTTCCTCACTCGTTGCATTCTCGAGCCGGATCGATGTCTCTGGCCCGTTGCCGCTGCGCAAGGGGCGGTCGAGGCGCACGCGCCGCGCGCCCGCGGAGCGCAGTTCGGCGGCGCGGGGATCGTCGGGGGCAAGGACCCGTCTTTCACCTGAGCGACAGTCGACCCACACCACCTCGTGGGCGTAGGCACCGCTCCGCACCCGGTAGACAAGCGCGGCGCCGTCGTCGACCCAGCGAGGCTCGATGGAATGCCGGAAGACGAGGCCGCTGACACGCGTGTCGTGCGTCGTGGCCCGGTGCCAGGCGGCGTCGAAGCCGTCGAGCGGCTCAGCGGCCGGGCACGCCGCGGCAGCGACGAGGGCGGTGATCGCGAGGAGGAGGGGGATCGGAGGGGGCTTCATCGGCGCGGGGCCTCGGGTGCGCCGAGTCTCCGGTCGAAGAAGTCGGCGATCGTTCGCCAGAGATGGATCCGATCGGGAGCGCCGGCGATGCCGTGGGTTTGGCCGGGATAGATCATCACCTCGAAGAGCTGGCCGTCTTTTTGCATCCGGGCCACGAGCGCCGTCGTGTTTTCGAAGACGACGTTGTCGTCGGCCATGCCGTGGATGACCAGGAGCGGGTCGGCGATCGATTCCGTCACGCCGAGAACTCCCGAACGCTCGTAGGGGGCCTTATCAACGGCCGGATTGCCGAGGTAGCGCTCGGTGTAGTGGGTGTCGTAGAGCGACCAATCGGTGACCGGGGCCCCCGCGGCGCCGGCAGCAAAGAGGCCCGGATGGGCAGCGAGGAGCCGCAGCACCATCGTGCCGCCGTACGACCAGCCGTGGACGGCGATCTTCTCGGCGTCGACGTCGGCCCGCGCGCGGAGCCAATCGACGCCGACCTTCTGATCGCGGACCTCCACGTCTCCCATCTTCAGATGGATCGGGTCTTCAAACGCCTTGCCACGGCCGCTCGTGCCCCGGTTGTCGAGGGAGAAGACATGCCAGCCGCGGCGGACGAACCACTGCGAGACGGCGTTGCCCCAGCGCCGTGCGGCGAGCGGGCCGACCCCCGGGCCTCCGTAGACGATGACGAGCGCCGGGGCTTTCTCTCCGGGGGAGAGCGTGGGGCGCAGATGCGAGTAGTGGAGCGGCGTGCCGTCGTCGGCAGCGAGCGTGCCGAAGTCGGGGGCGATGTGACCGGCGAGGAATGGCGCGTAGGGATGATCCCCCGCGATGCGGTTTTCCTCGATCCAGGCGATCCGCTTCCCGTCGGCGGCGGCGAGGTATGTCTGCGGCGGCTGCGTCGGCGTCGAGCGCGTGACAAGCACGCGGGTGCCGGTCTTGTCCATCGAGGCGTCGTGCCAGCCTCCCGGCTCGGTGAGACGCCGCGGTGGCCCGGCCGGCTTGCCCGCGGCGGGGAGAGCGACGGCGTAGAGATGCTTCTCGATCGGCGTCTCGATGCCCGCCATGAAGAAGACCGTCCCTTGCATCTCGTCGATGCCGACGATTCGGTCGATGCCCCACGGGCCGCTGGTCACCTGCTCGAGGGTGCCATTTCTTTTCACAAACAGGTGGCGGAAACCGTCGCGCTCGCTCGTCCACAGGAGCCGGCCGTCGCGGAGGATCCGCAGATCGTCGGAGAGATTGACCCAGGTGGGGGAGGTTTCGGTGAGCTCCGTGGTGGCAGCGCCGGTGGCTGGGTCGAAGCGGAGGAGGTCGAGCCGCTTCTGATCGCGCGACTGCCGCTGGACGAGAATCGCCTTGGAATCGGGCGTCCAATCGACGCGGGCCATATAGATATCGGGATCGGGGCCGAGGTCGAGCTTGACTGGCGCCCTACCGGCAGGGGCAGCAGGATCGAACACGAACAGCTCGACGCGGGCGTTCGGCGTCCCGGCGCGGGGATAGCGTTGCTCGAAGACGCGCGTGCCGTCGGCGCCGATCGCTGCCCGCGGCACCATCCGCACGTCGCTCTCGTCGACCCGCGCCACGACCAGCCGCGAATCGTCTGGGCTCCACCAGTGCCCCTCGCGCCGGTCCATCTCCTCTTGGGCGACAAACTCCGCACTCCCCCACGACACCGCTCCGCCGCCATCGGTCGTCAGGGCCCGCTCGGCGCCGGTTGAGAGATCGAGCAGGAAGAGATTCTGATCGCGCACGAACGACACGGAAGTCCCGCGCGGGGAGATCTTGGCATCGAGCTCGGTTTGGGGCGTCTCGGTGAGCTGGCGGACGGCGCCGTCGGCGACGTTGGCCACGTAGAGATCGCCGTCGAGCGGCACGAGGATCGATGTCGCGTCAGGGGCCCAGGCATACGAGATCACGCCGCGCGTGCCGCCGACCCTGGCCCGCTCGCGGCGCATCTTCTCTTCCTCGGAGACCTCACCGCCACCGAACTTCGTCGAGTCGACGAGCATTCGCTTGATACCGGTGGCGGTGTCGAGGGCCCAGAGGTCGTAGCGGTCGCGGTCGTCGGCCCGCGGCTCGAGGAGCGTGGCGAGCTTTCCGTCGGGGGAGAGAGCCAGGCCCCGTGGCACGGGGCCGGAGAGGGCCGGGCTCCCCATGATCCGCTCGAGTGTGAGGGGCTCTCTAGACCAGGCCGCGGGGGGCATCGCGGCGCACGCCACGACGACGAGGAGGGCCGCAAGGCTACGGCGTCGGCGTTGGCTCATGGCTTGCTCCCGACGGTGCCCGCCACAGGCTGACTGGGGTGGGGATGGGGATGACGGTGGAGGCGGGACTTGAGCCCGAGCGGCTTGCCGGGGCTCGAAAGCTCCTTGAAGACGTGCTCGATGTTTTCGCTTTGGGCCTTCGATTCCTTGCCGGTCCATTCCTTGTAGAAGGGGACGTCAAACGTCTCCTTGATCGCCTCGAGCGACAGCCCCTTGTCGATCCCCGCCTTGACTGCGCCGCGGAGCTCGAGGAACCAGCGCTTCTGGTTGGCGAGGATTTCCTTCCCCCCCATCTCGCCGTGGCCGGGGCAGACAGTCTTCACGCCGAGATCCTCCATCGCGCCGAGGACGGCGATCCAGCTTTCGGTGTTGGCGTCGCCGGTGTAGTTGAAGGCACCGTTCACGCAGGCGTCGCCGGTGAACAGGATCCCGTGTTTCGGCAGCCAGGCGACGGCGTCGCCGGCGGTGTGGGCGTGGCCGAGGAAGAGGAGCTCGACGCGCTGGTCGCCGTCGTCGAAGACGAGCTTGTGGGAGAAGTAGAGGGAGGGGATCTCGTAGGAGAGCGCGCCATATTCGCTCGCCCGGTTTTTCTTCGCCCCCTCGAAGCCGTCGGCCCCCTTCGACTCAAAGAGAGGCTGGCTCCGCTCCTGGGCGACGACCGTCGCCCCGAGCTTCACGTACTGCATGTTCCCGTCGGCGTGATCGCCGTGGTAGTGGGTGTCGAAGACGAACTTGATCGGCTTGTCGGTCCGTTCGCGGATCGAAGCGATGACGTTCTCCGCCTGGCCGGGAAAATTGGCGTCGATGATGAGGACGAAGTCGCGGAAGACGACGAAGCCCTGGTTGCAGCCGGTGAACACCGGCTCGGTCTGGGCCTTGCGGAAGAAGACACCGGG